>QQND01000009.1 GCA_003402745.1 Verrucomicrobiota bacterium | reverse complement strand
CGGCACGTTGAGTCTGTTGTCGGCGGGCAGCAGCGCCTCGAGCTTGCAGGTGGCCTTGGGCGGGACGGCGACGGCTGGAGCGAAGAGTGGGACGGTGGTTGCGAACTACGCGTCCGACGGCACGGGCACCAGCGGGTTGAGCGCTCTGAGCAGCGGTTCACAGACCTTGACGGCGAGCGGCAAGGTGTACCGCTTGGGCTCGTTGTCCTTGGGAGCCACGGTTGTCGATTTGGGGCGGGTTCGTCTTGGCGGAACCTCCTTCGGCGGGGGAACGCTTTCCATGGGCAACGGCGGATTGCAGGATGGCTATTCGGATGATCTGCGAGTCACGACCACCGCTCAGGGGCCGCTTTCTGTCCTCAATGGGTCTGGCACGTTTGCCGCTGGGGCAGGGTCGGTTTTGAGCGTGAACTATTCGGGTGCAGAGATGAGCACGCCAGGTCTCAAGACTGGGACATTGAGCTTCGGTTTGGTTTCGCAGGGTCAGAACGGCACGGGCCTCTTGCCGGTGGGATTGGGAACGCAAACGGCGCAAGTGCAGGGGATCGTCTACAACGGACAAGGCGTTTGGAATGGCGGCACCGCGGGTTCCTGGACGGATTGGACAAATTGGAGCGTGGCGGGCGGCCGGCCGGGGTTGGACGGCGCGGCTAGCATTGCGGCGGGCGATACAGCCAGTTTTGCCACAGGCACGGTCCAGACAACCATTACCCTGCCTGGCGTAGGAACGACGCTGAACCTGGCCGCCCTCACGCTTGGCGGTTCTGGTGCGATCTCGCTCTTGGGTGGAGGCACATTGGCGCTTACGGGAACGATCGGCAGCGCCTACTCTGGAGCGCTCGGAGTAGCGGCCTCTGGCGGGAGTCACTCTATCGACGCCAGCGTGTTCCTAGCCCGGGAGACGGCCTTCAGAATCTCGGCCGAATCCAGTCTGAAAGTGAAAGGGATCGTGTCCGCAGGCAGCGCAGCCGCAGTTTTAGTCAAGGAGGGCAATGGGAGTTTGTTCTTGGAGCAGGGTCTTGCTTATCTGGGAGCCGCTAAAATTACTGCGGGCACCTTGGAAGTTGGGGCTGTGGATGCAGGACGCACTCTGGTTCTCGCACCAGGAGCCTCGGCCAACGCCGCTCGGGTTTCGCTGGAATCGGCGGCCTCTCTGCGGGTTTCGGGGGACCAGAAAATTGCCTCTCTGAATGGTTCCGGAGCGGTGTATCTCAACGGGGGCACGCTCACCATCAACACGCTTGTGGATTCTGCGTACGCCGGGAGAGTTTCCGGGAGTGGTGGTTCCCTTGTGAAGGCTGGCAATGCGATGCTTACGCTGTCCGGCGAAAATACCTACGCTGGAGACACCTGGATCGACGCTGGAACGCTCCTGCTGTCGGGTCAAAGCTCCAATGCGGGGGCGGTATTCCTCGCGCCGGGTGCGACGCTGGCGGGTTCCGGTTCCACGGCGGCCACCGTGACAGTCGCAGCCGGTGGAATTCTCAGCCCAGGCAGTGCGGCGGCTCCAGGAAAACTGACCCTTGGCGGCCTCAAGCTCTCTGGGGGAGTGGAATTGAATTTCCGCCTCAGTTCTCCGCTCAACAGCGACGGGATTGTCGTTGCCAATCCCAATGGACTCTCATTGTCCGGCACAAACACGATCAAGCTCAGCCTCGCGCAAACGGGCAGTCTGCCTGCGGTTGGGAGTTACACGCTGTTATCGTTTAACCAAAATAATGCGCCCACGTCGGGCCTGGTGCTCTCTGACACAAAGTTTGGCTTGTACGACGCGAGCCTTGTGTGGGGAAACAACACCGTTTCATTATTGCTGACTCAGGGCATCGCTCGCAACCCAGCGCGTACGGTGTTTGCCGAAGGAGAGGGGGTTTCCTTCTCCTTGGAAAATCTTTCCAAATCGGGGACGGTGCAATGGTACAGAAACGGCCAATTGCTCCAAAATGCGGTATCCGCCCTTTTGGTTCTTCCCAATTTGTCTGCAGGTGATGACGGGGAGTACACGGCCCGTGTGACGCAGGGTGGGCAGACGAGCGTCGTGTCTGCCGGATTGGTGAGCGTGGTATCGATTGCCTCGCAGCCGTTGAGCAAGAGTGTTGCCGAGGGCGGCTCCCACACGTTCGCGGTGGGCGTTGGCGGCTCTGCGCCTGTGTCCTATCAGTGGCTGCGCAACGGTTCCTTGGTGGCGGGTGGGACAGGAGCGTCCTTGGCGGTGGGGTCTGTTGGGGCGTTGAGCACTGGAACATATCGGGTGACGATACAGTCGGGCACACTTTCCGTCTCCAGTGCGTCGGCGACGCTGCAAATGCTGCCGGTTGTCACCAGTCCGCTCAACGCGATCCTCAAGGTCGGAGAGGTCTTCCGATATCAGATTACGGCGACCCACGCTCCGGACAAATTTGGCGCAGCTTCCTTACCCTCCGGCTTGGTTCTGAATGAGCGGACTGGTTTGATTTCCGGCGTTCCAATTGCGACTGGGACGGCAGCTGTGGTGCTTTCGGCATCGAATGCGATTTTGCCCGACACGAGCGCTGGATCTGCAACGCTGCAGATCACCGTCCTGCCGCAGGCGCCGACCATCAACAACGCGTTGAATGCATTCGCTGTTGTGGGTGGTACCTTCTCCTACCAGGTGACGACGGCGGCTAACGACGCCACGAGATTTGAGGCGGCGGGCCTTCCTGCCGGTCTTTCTCTCAACCCTGCTACGGGTTTGATTTCGGGAACGCCGACCGTTCAGACGCCGGTTGCAGGGGTGACGACGACTATCAAAGCCTACAACGCGGGAGGCTTTGGGAGCGCTTCTGTGGTTTTTGTGGTGAGCCCCCAGAATCCTGTTTTCACAAGTCCCCTGGCTGCGCAAGCAACCGTTGGGAAGGTCTTCTCCTATCAGATGACCGCGGAGGGTGCCTCTGGCTACCTTGCAAGAAACCTGCCGAGCGGCCTTTCCTTCAACTATCAAACCGGGGTGATTTCAGGAGTTTTCCCGGTACAGGGAGACGTGGTGCTTTCGCTCGAGGCCTACAATACGGGTGGTTCTACTGCGGCCAACCTTGCCGTGAGGATTGTTCCCGAGATGCCCGTAATAGGGGGTCCTCTGGCGTTTTCCGCGCAGGTGGGAGCGCCCTTCGTTTACAATATCAACGCGACCAATAGTCCGACTTCCTATGCGGTGACGGGTCTTCCTGCGTGGCTCAGTCTGGACCCAGCCAAGGGGCTGCTCTCGGGCACCCCGACGAGTGCCGGTTCCGTGTCGCTTGGACTGCAAGCGACAAATGCGGGAGGCACGGGCAGGGCAACCCTGGCACTGTCGGTGACGCCGCAGCTGGTTGCTCCAGTATTATCGGGCGTTTTGACTTTAAACGTGCCCGCTGGAATGGCCTTGAGCTACGCAATCCAGGCCAGCAACAGTCCGAAAACTTATTTTGCCGAAAGCCTCCCTGAAGGGCTTGTTTTAAACGCGACGACTGGATTTATCGCAGGGATTCCCACGGTGCCTGGGACGTACTCTGTGACGCTTGGAGCTGCCAATGCTGCTGGCAAAGGGAATGCGGTTCTCGTGTTGAAGGTCCTGCCGCAGGTTCCTGTCCTTGGGAGCGGGCTGGCTGCAACTGCGGTCGTTGGCTCTGCATTCCGGTTCCAAATTTCCGCAACCAACCAGCCCACGAAGTACGCGGCCACAGCCCTACCCTTGGGCCTTTCACTGAACGCGGCCACAGGTCTTGTCTCCGGGACTCCGATTGCGGCGGGATCGGCGGCCGTTACGGTGACCGCCTTCAACGACGGCGGGTCGGCGAGCGCGCCTCTTTCGCTGACAGTTCTTCCGCCGGCGCCGTTATTTGCGAATGTCTCGACGGCGCTCGCCACGGCTGGGGTGGCGTTCAATTACCAGATCTTAGTGAGCAAGGGAGCGGTTCTGCGATACAGTGCGCAGGGGTTGCCGACAGGATTGGTTTTGAATGAGGCCACGGGACGGATCTCTGGAACTACGGTGGAAATAGGTGCCAAGGACGTATTGCTCTCCGCGACCAACGACTCTGGAACCACCACGGGATATTTAACGCTCACGGTTGCGCCAGCGCTTCCGAAGTTCATCGTACAGCCTTCAGCGTCGATCCTTGCGAGCTGGGGAGACGCTCCGCTGTTGACTGCGCAAGCCGAGGGCATTCCTTCCCCGACCTATCAATGGAAACTCAATGGTGCGGTCCTGGTTGGGGGCGGGACGAACGCCAGCTTGCAGCTTCCCAAGAGCGCGAAGGTGGGGATTGAAAGATACTCTGTGGTCGCCACCAACAGCGCCGGTTCCGTTGAGAGCACGGTGGCCATCGTCGATCACCGTGCGTTTGCAGCGAGCGCACCGACACTGACCGTGGGTGGTGCCTCTGCGGGAGGCGCGGCCGTTGGATTGTTCCCCGGGCAGGCTTTCGTTTTGAGCGCAAATTTCGCCGCTACGCCCACGCAGGATGCAGCCTATCAATGGTATCAAAACGGGGTTCTGATCCCAGGTGCAACGGGTCCGACTTATGGGAAGGCCGCGGCTTCCAGCGCGGATATTGCGAGTTACCGCGTCGAGGTTTCCCTGGCGGGCGTTTCGGTGCAGAGTCCGGAACGTCGAGTCGAGCAGGGGACTCCGATCGTGCGGATCACACCCCCGGGCGCGATTGTGGCTGAAGGCGGGTCTCAGACTTTCACCGCTTCCGTGTTGAACGCCGAGTTCCTAGGGTCCCCCAGCATTGAATACGTATGGAGACGCAACGGTTTGGAATGTGCGCGTGGCGCTTCGCTGAACCTTGCAACGATTCGCCGCCTGGATGCGGGGGTGTATGACTTGGAGGTGAAGGTGGCAGGTTACGGGACGACAAACGACCGGGCCCTGTTGCAGGTTCCGACTCTGGATGTTCTCACCCAACCCACCGGTGCGACGGTTCTTGAGGGGCAGGCCCTCACGCTTTCGGGAAGCGTAGCAACTACTGGAGGCTCCCTTTCTTATGTATGGCGCCGGAACGGAATACCTTTGGTTGGGGCGCAGGCTGCGGGATTCACAGGCAGCAACACACCGACGCTGAGGCTGCCCTCATTCGCAGCCGCCCAGGCGGGCGTGTACGACTTTGTCGTTAGTGGAACGGTTCTGGGTCAGAGCCTCTCGGCAGTGAGCGCGCCTGCACCGGTGAACGCTCTGGAGGCTGTGACGCTGGACGGGAAGCTCTTCGATGCCCAGGCCCGCAGCATCCGTCCCGGCCAACCCTTGGGACTCGAAGTCAATATTGCAGAGGGGACCGGCCCCTATGTGTATCAATGGTACCGGACGACAAACGGCGTCGACATCGCCCTCGAGGATGGCTTGGCGGGGAGCCAGATCATCAACGGAGCGCGTTCGGCGCGGCTTATTGTGTCTTCGACGGATAAAAACGAGGCGCTGACAGGGAGTTATAAAGTCAGCGTGGCCAATGGGGTTTACGCGCAGGCGAATGCCCCGTTAAACAGATGGGTGGGAGGAACAAGGGCAGTGTCCTCTGCCTTGGTCATCGCAAGACTGATGGCACCGCCGGCGGGCCTTGCGGTGCGGTCGAGCTTGGCGGGGCCGTACAATATCGGTTCCTCTGTAACGCTGTCGGTGGCTGGCCTGGAGGCCTCCGGGGATTTCCGGTTTCAATGGAGGCGCAATGGTCTGCCAGTTGCAAATGCAACGACGGGCACACTTGCAGTGAGCATCGACAAAGCAGAGAAAGCGGCCAGCTATGATGTGGTGGTCTCCAACGACGCGGGGGCTTCGACGGCGACCGCATATCTGATCGAATTGAGCAAAGCGCCGGCAGTGCTTCTCACGCCACTCCTGCCCGTCACACTTTTAGAAGGACAACGTTTGGAGTGGAACAGCTTCAGCGTTTCTGGAGATGACTTGACCAAGCAGTGGACGCGAGTCAGCCCGCTTCCGGTACGCACCGGGAGCCTGACCGGCAATACTTTGGTGATCGGCGCTGCCAGTCCGTCGGATTCGGGCACCTACACTTTCAAGGCGTTCAATTCCAGCAGCGAAGTGACCTCCAGCGCCACGCTGAGGGTGCTGCAGAAAGTGCGGATTCTTGCCGGTCCAGTTGCTTCCGGTTTACTCACGCCTGGTGAAACGGCTGTTTACCAAGTTTCTGCGGCGGGTGGCGACTTGAGCCTGGTCGGGGGTGACATCAAGTACCAGTGGCTCCGAGATGGGCAGGTGGTTGCGGGCGCGAATGAAACGCTGTTCCGTCTGGCTTCGGTGTCGACCAGCGACAACAAGGTGAGCCTCACGGCGCGCGCGTACGTTCAGGATCCGCTCACAGGCGTTGTGTTACATTCGGCGACAAGCAGCCCAGTGGTGCTGGCGGTGCGTCAACCCGTGCAGATTGTTGCACAACCGGAGGCGCTTGCCGCGGAGTTGGGCTCGACGGCGGTTCTGAGTGTTGTGGCGACGGGGAGCGAGTTGACCTATCAATGGCGCAAAAATGGGGAAGTCATTTCAGGCGGTACGCAGGCTTCACTCGTGCTGAAGGTCTCCGAGACGACAGGCGGAGCGTATGCAGTGACGGTCCGCAACTCTACTAGCTCCGTGGTCAGCAATGTCACGAATGTGGACGTTCGCATCCCGGTGAGGGTGACATTACAGCCAGTTTCCAAGAGCATTAATGCAGGCAACAAGGTCCAATTCCGCGTCGAGGCCGCTGGGTCCGGCCCGCTCTTCTATCAATGGCGTAAGGATGGAAAAGCCCTGGTAGACAATGGAACGATCTCGGGCACGAGGAGCGACACGTTGCTTATTGCAAGCGCAGACGCCTCTTTTGAGGGCCAGTACGACGTGGTTGTTAGCAACCACATCGGAAACCCGGAGGTGAGTTTGGCGGCGAATTTGAATGTCAGCAACAGTTTGGAAATCATCACCCAACCTGTGGGTCGTACTCTGCTCTCGGGAGGTTCCGTATCGCTCTCAGTTTCTGCGAAGGGCACAACGGGTCTTCGCTACCAATGGCGCCGAAACGGGCTGTCATTGGCGGGGGCAACCTATCCGACGCTCGTGCTTGCGAAGGTTACGGCGGCACAGTCTGGAGACTATGATGTCGTCGTGACGAGCGGTCCGTTGGATGTCGCAAGCCAGACGGCAGCGCTGAATGTGTATGACGCGGTGAGTTTGGTGGAACTGCCGCAGGCTGTGACAAATTTGGTTCCAGACAACGAAGCTGCACCGCAGGCGGTGACGCAACTACGAGCCTCGGTGTCGGGGGGAGCCGCAGTAAAGACTTGGGAATGGTATCGGAACGGCGAGCGCATCAGCACGGGCACGGGCGGGGCATCCAGCGTGTTTAACGTGACGGCTGTCGACGCTCCTGCTGCATATCATGTCGTGGTCAGATCGACCGTGAATGTTGGTGGGACCCTCATTGATCTGGGTACCGCAACCTCACCGGCAGTCCGTGTGAGTCTTTTGCAGAAGGTGCGACTGTTGAACGCGCCTTCGGGGGTCGTTGCGAATAACGGAGGATCCGCCAGCCTCACCGTATCTGCGCAGGGCGGGGGTCAGCTTGCGTATCAATGGGAGCGGGAACGCGGCGGACGCTGGAACGCGCTTGCGGGAGCGACTTCTGAGACACTCTCCTTTGCAGGCCTCCGTTCGAGCGATGCCGGCGGATATCGGGTGACGGTTTCCAATGCACGCGGAGGAGTGATTTCTGCGGCGGCAGAGTTGGTGGTGCGGGAGATTGACGTGATACTCCAGCAACCGGTGTCTGTGGCCGCCAATAGCGGCAATGCCGTGCAGTTTGAGGTAGTCGCAGCTGGTTCCGGGCTTGCCTACCAGTGGCGAAAGGACGGCCGTGTTCTCCCAGGTGCGACGGCTTCGCGTCTGAGTTTGCCCGCGATTCAGGGAGTGGATGCAGGCGCCTACGATGTGGTGGTCACGCATGCTTATGGGACCTCAGTTAGCAACGCGGCGCTTCTGACTGTCAATCAAGCGCCTCTGGTGACGGTGCCACCTTCGAGCGTCGCTGTCGCAGCCGGAAACCGTGTGACTTTGACAGTGCGTGCGACTGGCACTGAGACACTCCGTTACAAATGGCGCAGGAACGGCGTGTTTCTGGCAGGGGCTCCAGACAAGGCGTTCTTGATCATTGAAAACGCGAAAGAGACGGATGCGGGAGTTTACGATGTCTTGGTGGAAAACGTGGCGGGGAGCCAGACCAGTGGCAGCGCCGTGGTGACTGTTCTGAGCGGGGTGAGCATCGTACAGCACCCGATCACCCAGAAGTCATCCCCGGGACAAACCGTTCGGTTCAGTGTTTTCGCCAATGGATCGCCGATGTCTGGCACGGGTTCCTTGGGATATCGTTGGCGCAAAGATGGCGTGGCGCTTGTTGATGAACCCGATCGGATCAGTGGGGCTGCGTCTGAGACCTTGGTGCTGTCCCTTGTTGAAGGGGCTTCCTCGAGTTCGCCGGGTTCCAACGGGATGTACGATGTTGTGGTGTCCAATGATATCAATACGGCGGTGAGTCTTGGAGCGATGCTGACGGTGCAGACGGCTCCGAACATTACGACGCACCCTCAATCTCTGGCTGTGAACAAGGGGGATACAGCGCGCTTTAGTGTGGTTTTGGACGAACGGGCTCCAGCAGTACTGTCCTGGTTCCGTCGGGGAGCGGCTCAGAGCAGCCGGAATGGCGTTTTAGTGGCCAGTGGGGTCAGTCGTGAATACGTGATTTCAAAAGTCGATCCAGACAAGGACTACGGCATCTACTGGGTGGTCGCTTCCAACGAGTACGGCGAAACGTCCAGCCGCGAGTTCTCGCTTGCCGGGCTGGACATTGCAATTCCGGAAGAGTTGAGCGTGGATGCTGCGGGCAATGTGCAGAGGACCTTGTCGGCCAGCAGTACCGCGGTCGTTGCGCGGCAAGTGGACTGCGCCAGGGGGGATCGTGTGGCATTGCCCTTCACTGCGGTCTTAACCGAGCAGGAAGGTGTGAGTTATAACTTCCAGTGGCGTTTGAATGGAGCTGCGATTGCTGATGGCCTGCGTTTCTCGGGGGTCAATACAAAGACGCTTTCCTTGCTTGCTGCTTCGGACGCCGATGGTGGCGTCTATGACCTGCTTGTGACGGCGGTTTCTGGAGGGGTAGAAAAGAGGCAGTTTGCGGTACGCACGACTCGGGTTTCCGTGCTGCAACCCCCGGAAGTGAGCGGGTTGGCTGATATTGTGGCACGCCCTGGACAACCGGTGGTGTTTGCGCCGGTGGTGCGCCCTGCCAAAGCGGGTGCAGCTCTAAAGTTCCAGTGGTACGTGAATGGAGTGCTTCAGAATGGCATCACTGGCGCCACCTTCACTATTTCCTCTGCCGCGTATGAGAACGCTGGGACTTATGGATTTGAAGTGACTGACATTTACGGGACGCGGAAGGTGGAGGCAAAGCTGAGTGTTGCCTCGCCGCTGAAAGTGAAACCGCTGCCACAACTCCTGCAGGTGGAAACGCGCGCGTTCACGACTTTGGAAGTGAGCGCCGCAGGGAATGCTGCCGACGGCGTGATTCGCTACCAATGGCGCTTCAACGGGACCCCGATCCGTGGTGCCGTGGCCTCCAAGCTCACGCTGGCTTCCGTTCTTTCTAGCAATGCCGGGGTTTATGACGTGCTGGTTTCCAACAGCTTCGAGCGCGTGGTGAGCAGTCCTTGTGAAATGCGTGTGAGCGCGCCTTGGAGCTTTGTGGCGCAACCAGCAGCCAGCACCACGGTTAATCCCGAAGAGCCGGTGCGGTTGAGTTTTGCACTGAGTCGCACCGATTCCACCTCTATTCAGTGGTTCCGCGGGGTGGGACGTTCTGCTCAGGTCCTCAGCGGCCAGACGCAATCGACGTTGCAGTTGGATAAAGTCCAGCCCAGTGACGACGCAATTTATTTTGCCGTCGTAACCACACCCCGGGGCCGCATGACGACGGCCATGAGTCGACTCATTGTGAACCGCAGAGTGGTGATTACTCAGCAACCTCAAAGCCGCACGCTGAACCCCGCCTCCCCTGTGACCTTTGCAGCTGCCGCAGAAGGCACCGGACCGTTCTCGTACCAGTGGCTGCGAGATGGAATCCCCGTTCCTGGAGCCACCAAGTCGACGCTGACGTTGCCTTCTGTGGTGGCGGCGGATTCTGGGATGTACCAGTTGCTAGTGCGCAATGTCGTCAGCACGACGGGCGTTCTTTCCAATGCAGCGGTGCTTACGGTTGAGGCTCCCCCAGTCATTCTAACCGAACCCGCAGATGTAAAACTTTTGAGCGGGGGAACGGCCGTGTTCTCAGTTGGGGCCACAGGGAGCGGCAGTCTCACCTATCAGTGGCGCCGGAACGGCATTGAGATCCCAGGTGCAACGGCGTCTGCGTACACGCGCCAGGCAGTGAACGCCTTCGATTCGGGATCGTTCGATTGTTTGGTCACGAAAGTTATTGGCACGCAAACCATAGGCTCCACGGTGTCGCGTCGCGCGTTGTTGCAGGTGGTTGACCCCGTCAAGATTGTATCTGTACCTGCGAGCCTTTCGGCTGCCGTCACTGGGGATGTGAACCGTTCGGCCGCCTTTAGAGTGATCGCCTCCGGAGGGGGTCCGCTTGTTTACACGTGGGTGAAGCTGGGAGCGACGTCAGCCTCTGACACCGTTCTTTCTACCACCGGAGACACCTTGTCGTGGGCTGCGGTGACGGCGCAGGACCTTGGAGAGTACCGAGTCACGGTAAGCGGCCCTGTGGGCGCCAGCGCCACGGTGAGCGGAATCCGTTTGGGGGATGCCCGGACTTCTGCTTTCAGCCGCCAACCGCAGGGGGTCACCGGGTTTGAGGGCAAGACATTGACCCTGACCGCGCAGGCCGCGCCGGGATATACGATCTCCAAATGGCAGCGGGTCGGAACCAACGCCACCACTGGAGCCCTCAAAATCACGGACCTCTCCGCAGGACTGAACTCTGGAAGCTTGTCGTTTGGAACACTGAGCACCGCGGATACCGGTTACTACCGCGCGGTGGCCGTTTCCTCGGGATCGGTGGAGGTTGTGAGTGACAGCGCATTGGTTTTTGTGAACGTTGCCGATCCGGTGTACGAGGCGGGTTTCCGGGATCTCTCCTACAATGTTGAAAGACTGAAGGTGAACCAGACGATTTTGGTGAACGAAGGAGACGATGTTAATTTCCCGCTTTCTGCCGAAGGCGAAGGCTTGGTGTTCGAGTGGAGCAAAGACAAGTCGGTGCTGCCAGCAACCGCTCGCGGAGTGGGCACGGCGATTCTCAACCTGCGCTCTGTGGGGATTGAAGACGCTGGGGTTTATACGGCCACGGTCAAAACACCGAGGGGAGACGGCACATTTGCGGCGTCGCAGTCAGTGCCGTGGACTCTGGCGGTGAGGGCGTTGCCACGTGTGAAGGCGGATCCGCTTTCCCTACAAACACTGCTTCCCGGAGCGAAGGCCGTGCTCAGCATCGCGGCCTTGGTCACCAAAGACACCACCTTCCAATGGTTCTTCCGCAGGTCTGGGACATCGCTCTGGGTGCCGGTGCCTGGAGCGACAAGCGGGTCTGAGAGCGACAGCACTTGCGTGCTGGAATCGGTACAGAAGACGGACGAGGGGGATTACCGTGTGGAACTCTCCAATGCCGCCGGCACCGTGGTGAGCGAAAGCGGAGCGGTGCGGGTGATGGACCCGGTGAGTGTCACGCTGAGCGCGAATGCATTTGTCAATCCAGGGGGAACTTTGACGCTGATGGCGTCCACCACTGGAGATCTGCAGGACAATCATCTGTTCGCTTTTTACCGCCAGTCAAACATCACGGGGAGATGGGAAGCGCTTAAGTCGCAGGCGTCGGGAACACTCGAAATCAGTTCGGTTTCTGAATCCCAGCAAGCGTCGTACAAAGTGCGGGCCTTTGGTAAAGTGAACAACGCCGTGGATAGCGCGCCGGTCAAAGTCATTGTGAATGACCCTGTGGTTTTTGCTGCAGGAACCGCCACGAGAGCACTGGCCCTGGCGAAGGGCGAGAGAGCGGTTTTCAAAGTGTCTGCGCTCGGAAGCGACGTGCGCTATCAGTGGTACTTTAAATCGCTCGCGAGCGGGACATGGACCGCCACGAACGTTACCTCCGACACTTACACGATTCCCGCCATTGTGTCCGAAGACGCTGGAGCGTATGGGATGCGTATTTCCAATAGCTTCTCGGAGGCGCCGGAAGCAGGGAAGGACCCCTTGGAAATTGTGCGGCTGAGTGTGAATACGCCTCCAAGTGTGAGGATTGTTTCGCCGGTTGCAGGAGTGGTTCAAAGTGCTGTGGGCGCGTCCTTTTTGCTGCAAGCCGTGTTGAGTGACTCAGCGGCTGGTAGTGTGAACTACCAGTGGCGCAAAGATGGCCGCTCGATTAGCGGGGCTTCCGGTTCTGTCTTGCAGATGGGCTCTTCGGTGGGCATCAGCTTTAGCAAAGCAGCGCTCGGGCTGCTTGACGCAGGGTACTATGACGTCGTTGTTTCTAATTCGTTTGGGTCGACGTTGAGCGCAGGCGTGCTCTTGGTTGTATATCCGAATCCTGTGTTTAAGACGCAGCCTGATTCCGTACTTGGTTCTGTGGGCGGGACGGCCACCTTGAGGACGGTGGTGACGGGCGCGGGAACGTTGAGCTTTAGTTGGGAAAGACAAATCCTTGGCGGGTCCTGGACGGCCGTTGAAAGAGGCACCCAGCCTGCGCTCAGCCTGCGGGAATTGGGCGCGGCAGATGATGGATCTCTCTACCGGGTGCGTGTGAGCAACGAGTTCGGGAACGTGCTTTCTGAAACAGCGACGCTGCGAGTTTCTGGGTTGACGGATCTGAACTTCGAAACGCCACCCGCTTTGGTTTCTGGAACGGCGAGCGCCTTGGTTGCCGGCCAGGCTGGCGTGAAGCTGGCGGCTTTGGTGTCAGACAAGTCTGGAAGCACCGCGCTGACGTATCGCTGGCGCAAAGACGGGTTAGACGTGTTTGAGGCGACGGCGAAGCGGACCGTGTCCGGCGGTTCCTATCTGCTGAGCTATGAATTACCGACGGTCACCAACGATACGGACGGCGTCTACGATGTGACGGTGACCAATGGCGCCACTTTCGCGGGAAGTCAGGGCGTTGCTCTTGTCGTAGATCCGAAGATCGATGCCTTTGAAGTCCCGCAGACCATTGCCCCAGGGAATGTGGCGAAGCTAAGCGTCACGGTGCGTAACGCTGCCTCCGGCAAGTACGACTACAGCTGGTACCGCAACGGGACGGTGGTGTCGGACGGCTCGCTGTTCAGCGGTGCGCTGACCTCGGAATTGATACTGAAGGCGGCGCCGGCGACTTGGACGACGGACTCGCAGTTCAAGGTCGTGGTGCGCAACCGGCAGACCAACGCGACGATGGAAAGTGTGACGCGCGCGCTGGGCGTGCTCGCCCCTGTATCGATCACCACTCAGCCGCAAGCTGTGAGTTTGGACGAAGGGACCGCCTTTAGTTTGAATGTGGCAGCTTCCGGCGGCGGCGAGTTAAAGTACCAGTGGACGCGTGATGGACTCGAGCTCGCTGGGGAAACGCTCCCGCGCCTGGTTCGTGGGACTGCGGAGGCGGCCGATGGCGGCCTCTATCAGGTGCGCGTGAGCAATGCGGTGGGAAGCGTCTACAGTGACCTGGCGGCGGTGAACGTGCAGGCAAAACTCGGCGTCTCGCTTGCCGCTTCTGATGCGGTGCCGCTGGGTGGTGCAGTCAATCTGTTGGCGCGTGTGAGCGGAATCCGTTCCGCTAGCGACCTCTTGGAGTACCAGTGGACGCTGAATGGGAAGGTTCTTGCGAATGCCTCGTCGGGCCAGTACCGGATCAGCTCGGCTTCACTGCTCGACGGCGGTTCGTACATCGTGACGGTGACGCGAAAGGAAACCGGGGAAAAGGTGGCGAGCAATGCAGCGTTGTTGGAGATCAAGCGGGTGCCGGTGGTGGTTGTGGCTCCTGTTTCCCGCGTGGTGGTGGATGGGGCGAATTCCACCGTCAACTTTGCAGTGGTAGTGAGTTCCGACACGACAGTGAGTTACCAGTGGAGCAAGGACTCCGTCCTCATTCCTAACGCCAATACTTCCAGCTACCGGATCGCCGGAGCGGCTGTCGCGAATGCCGGGCAGTATACGGTGCGGATCACAAACGCGGCGGGCAGCGTGGAGACCTCCGCTAGGTTGAGCGTGCTGGGCGCCGGCAGCAAACTGACCCCCGGAGTGACGGCCGGTTCCACGGGGACTATTTTTGCCCGCGCCGACTGGTGGGTGTACTGGGTGGAAGCCGCTGCCTCCCTCTCTTCCAACAACCGCAATGGATACTATTTGCTGGAGCGCGGCACTCTGACGGTAGGCGGCACGACGACAGTGGTGCCTGGGCGTTCGTTGTGGGTGTGGGGCAGCGCTTCCAAATTGATGCAGGTACCGGTGGCATACGAGTGGGCGGCGTCAGAACAGGTGGTGCAAGATGGTGCCGCCAGCGACCGGAACGAGTTCAGCGTGGTGGCGGACCGCCTCCCTGCGGCCTCCTTCACACTGGCCGGGAAACTCGAGGGAGTCGGCGAGGCGGCGTTGTACGGGGCGCCTGAAGTGGCGAAGGGCGCTTACAATGGCGACACGGAACCGCTCTCAGTCAGCCTTGCCTGGGATGCCGAACAGGTTGCGATGTTCCAAGGCACAGGCTCGCCGAGTAGCTTGCGGGAGATGGAAGAAATGCTGAAGGAAAGCCTGAGCCGGGAATTGGCGGCGATCGCTGGGGAATAAGCTGCGGCCTGGGTGGACCTGCGGGAGGGCTTCAGAAAGTGCGCATGCCTCGTGAGGACTCGGGGAGCGGGCCAGGCACGGGGCGAGAGCGCCTGAAGGGGCATAAAACGGGGGGTAGGAAGGATCCGGAGCTAATTCCAATTTGCATTCGAGGTTGTATCTAATACAGGCATAGTGGGCTTTTGACCCTGGTGTTTCCCTTTGCCCCAAATCCTTCATGATCAGCCAAAACCTTTGGAAATTTTTAACGTCTCTCAGAGTGACCGTCGTGCTGTTGGTTTTGAGCACGCTGCTGGTCTTTCTTGGAACACTGGCGCAAGTACACGAGGGGCTTTGGGAGGCCCAGGAACGCTGGTTCAAGAGCTATCTGGTGTTCAGGCGTGAGGGGGACGTTTGGTGGGTGCCTCCGGTGTTCACTGGGGGCTACACGATCGGGTTCTCCCTACTCATCAATTTGCTTGCGGCACACATCAAACGGTTCCAGTTGTCGTGGAAAAAAGTCGGAATTCATCTCACGCACGCGGGGATCGTCCTGCTTTTGCTCGGGCAGCTGGTGACCGATATGTTTTCGCGGGAAAGCTTCATGCGCTTTGACCAGGGCGAAGGCCAGACCCTCGCGTATTCCGAGGCCCACCGCGAAGTGGAGCTTGTGGTGACAGGCGAGACGGGGGCGGATGGCCGCGAAAAGGTGGTCTCGTTCACAGGGAAGGCCCTGCGCCGCAAACTGGCGCTGCAGGGGGCGGATTTGCCGTTTGAAATACGGGTCACGGAGTTTGGAGAGAACTGCGAGGTGCTTTCACACACGGCGATCCAAGAGGCGGCCACGCAGCTGCTGACGGCCCTCGGCACGATGGAGGCAAAATATTCCCAGCTGGAAGTGCTTCCTGGCGAGGCGGAGAAGTCGCTGGACAACCCGGGGCGGCTGGCGGTCTGGAAGGAGGCTCTGGCTGCCGTGGGGGAGACGGATAAGGACATCGTGTCGGCAGCGACGCGCGTGGCGGCGGATCTTCCGCGCGGGGAGAAGCTGCGCGACGAACTCAAGAAGCGCTTCAAAGCGCAAATGCTCAATGCCTTTCAGAAAATGCCGCCCATGCAGATGGCCAACGACCGGATGCGAGCAATGCGCTACGTGGGCGGCGAGTTGTCCGGAGGCCGGACCATCGAACCCGGGGCGCTGCCTGCGTCGTCGTCTCAGGGAGCGGGTCAGCATGCGATGGTTCTGCCGCGGCCCGAGGTGCGCGGGATGGATCAGCAAAACACCCCGTTTGCGAAGGTGGAGCTTTTTCAAAAAGGCGCGAGTTTGGGAGTGTGGGTGGTTTCGCCCTGGCTGAATTTGCAGGAAGTGACGGTGGAGGGGAGGGCCTTTAAAATCGGGTTGCGCAACGAGCGCTACTACCAGCCGTTTTCATTGAAACTGGTGAAGACCACGCACGAGGTTTATCCTGGCACGGACATTCCCAAAAACTTTCAAAGCCGCCTTCTTTTGGAAAACGCGGCTGCCGGAGAAAAGCGGGAGGTGGACATCTCAATGAACAACCCGCTGCGGTACGGTGGGTTGACGTATTATCAGCACCAGATGGGGCGGACCGAACCCACGGGCGGAAAGGGAACAAGTGCGCTGCAAGTGGTGCGCAATCCGGGTTGGGTGACGCCGTATCTGGGGTGCGCGATTGTCAGTCTCGGGATGCTTTGGCAGTTTCTTTATCATCTGGTCGGGTTTCTTTCCAAACCGCGTTCTGCAAAACCCGCTCCTGCCACAACAGCCACCGTTTGAGCCATGAAAAAGAACCTTCCCCGGCTCATTGCCGCCCTTGCCCTATTGTGGATTCTTTCAGCCTGGCGGGCACCCTCTGACAAGGAGGGAGCGATGGCAGTTCACGCGTTCGCGCGACTGCCGTTGATCGCCGGCGGCAGAGTGCAGCCGCTGGATTCTCTGGCGCGGAATACCCTCCTGCAGATTCGTGAGAAACAGACCGTCAACACGGCCCCTTGGGAGGGTCGCGCCCAAACTTTGAGCGCTTCTGAATGGCTGCTGGAAATGTTTTTCAAACAGGAGTTGGCCGACACGCGGCCCGTGTTCCGGATCTTGCACACGGAGGTGAAGGGGTTGCTTGGACTGCCCCTTGATGCCGACGCGTCGAAGCTCACCGACGGGAAGCATTTTTCGTGGAACCAGGTGGCGCCCAAATTGGGGGAGGTGCGCGAGGAGGCGCGCCGCGCGGGAGCCGTGGAGGAGTCGGCCCGCACACCGTATGACAGGGCGCTGCTCCAGCTTTGGAATTCGGTGGGCCTCTACATGCGGCTTCAGAACACCGTGCAGCCGCAGAACTCCAAAGATTGGGAAAAGGATTTACAGCGTTTTGTGGAGGCGGTTCCTGCAGGGCGGGAGGCTGCTAAGGACCAGCAGGCGGGCAAGCCCCACAACGAGGCGGCTCTGGAAAAGCTGATTACCGAACTGCAACGCGCTTCGGTGATGAAAGAAATCGCGCCGGCGCTGGTAATTCCTCCGAGCCAGCCTGGCGCGGGTGTGGAAGGCTGGGTGCGGACAGACGAGGCAATTTTTCAAATTGCGCGGGGCGAGCCGGTGCCTCCGGCTTTGCGTGCTTACGCCTCGATGGGGACGGCTTTTCGCAGTGGCGATGCCGTGGCTTTCAAGGCGGCGGTGGAGGCCTATAAGGAGCAGCTGGCGCCCTACGGGCACGCGCTGCTTAACAAAGGCAAGCGGGAACAGGTGTTTAACCATCTGGCGCCCTTTTACAAGGCGCTCGTGCTTTACGTTGTGGCGGGGCTTTGCGTGCTGGTTTTCACCCTCGCACCCGGCCGGCTGGCCGTGCTGCTGGAAACTGGGCGCCTCTTGACGCTGATGACGCTGTTTGTTCATTCCAGCGGGCTGATTTATCGCATGGTGCTTGAAGGCCGGCCTCCGGTGACCAACCTTTATTCTTCAGCCATTTTCATCGGCTGGGGCGCTTGCGTGCTGGGTCTGCTTTTGGAACGGGTTTGGAAAAACGGGATCGGCATTTTGGTCTCTTCCTCGGCGGGTTTCCTGACGCTCATCATCGCGCACAATCTCTCGCTGAGCGGGGATACGATGGAGATGATGCGCGCTGTGCTGGACACCAACTTCTGGCTGGCAACCCACGTGGTGGTTGTGACGCTGGGGTATTCGGCCACCTTCGTCGCCGGGCTGCTGGCGGTGTTGTACGTCCTGCTGGGGGTTTTCACCCGCTCACTAACTCAGGAGCTCGCGAAATCGCTGGTGAAGATGGTTTATGGAATCATCTGCTTCGCCGCGTTGTTCAGCTTCGTGGGCACGGTTTTGGGCGGTATCTGGGCGGACCAATCCTGGGGCCGGTTTTGGGGCTGGGATGCGAAGGAAAATGGGGCGCTGATGATCGTGTTGTGGAACGCGCTTTTCCTTCACGCGCGCTGGGGCGGCATCGCGCGGGAGCGCGGCCTCATGAGCCTGGCGATCGCCGGAAACATTGTCACGGCCTGGTCCTGGTTCGGGGTGAACATGCTGGGGATCGGGCTGCATTCCTACGGCTTCATGTCCGCAGCGTTTACCTGGCTCATGCTTTTTGTAACCAGCCAGCTGGTGCTCATCGGGTTCGCTTCCCTGCCAAACCGCTTCTGGCGCAGCGCTGGCGCAGCAGCCTGAGGATGCCGTGGGGTCCGGTGGGGTGTTCGCGCCCGGGTCCTGACGGCGGAACCGGTCTATTCGACGCCGGCAAAGTCCCCGAACTTGCGGAATTTGGCGTAACGCGTCTCCAAAAGCTCCTCGAGGTTTTTTTTGCTCAGTTCGTCCAGATGGCGCGTGACTGCCTCGCGGAGGTTGCGCACGGCGGCGGTCTGGTCCTGATGCGCGCCACCGAGGGGTTCGGGAATGACTTCGTCAATCAAGCCGAGCGCGAGCAGATCTTTTCCGGTGAGTTTGAGCGCTTCCGCCGCTTCGGGTGCGTGTTTGCGGTGTTTCCATAAAATGGCGGCGCATCCTTCCGGGCTGATGACGGAGTAGTAGGAGTTTTCGAGCATGAGGACCCTGTCGGCGACGCCGATGCCCAGAGCGCCCCCGGAGCCGCCTTCGCCGATAATGACGGCGACGGTGGGGGTGCGTAGGGACATCATTTCGCGCAGGTTGAGGGCGATGGCCTCAGAGATGTGGCGCTCCTCGGCACCCACTCCGGGATAGGCGCCTGGGGTGTCGATGAGAGAGACGAAGGGGAGCCCGAATTTTTCACCCATCCGCATGAAGCGGAGAGCCTTGCGGTAGCCTTCAGGATGGGCGCTGCCGAAGTTGCGCTTGAGGTTTTCTTTGGTGTCGCGGCCCTTTTGATGACCGATGACGGTGCAGCGGTGGCTGCCGATGGTGGCGAGGCCGCCTGGCATCGCGGAATCGTCCCCAAAGAGCCGGTCTCCGTGGAGTTCGAAGAAGTCCTTAAAAGCCAGCTGCATGTAGTCCAAGGAGAAGGGGCGTGCGGGGTGGCGTGCGATCTGGACCCGCTGCCAGGGGGTGAGTTTGGAGTAAATGTCGTGGCGGGTTTTTTCCAAGCGCTCTTCCAACCGCTTGGCCTCGGCCTCAATGTTGATGTCGTTGGCGGCGGAACTGCTTTTAAGGTCGGCAAGTTTCGCTTCCAGATCCAGGACGGGCTTTTCAAACTCGAGAGGCTGCAGCTTCATAAAATCACTTGATGGTGACACTGTCGTTCTTTCGGAGCAATGCCGAGAGTTCACGCACGGCGTCGGGCGCGAGCCCGTAACCTGAGGGTGGTTTGGGCACGGCGTCGGCAGGCTCCGCAGACTGAGTGTACAGGGTGTGGCCCGGCGGGGACAAGACCACCCAGTGTGTAGATTCCCGGAACCCTTTTTCCCCAAAGTTCACCCGTTGTCCCTCTTTCCAGCCGGGTTTGTCCTGCACCTTAGCGTTCACCACAGGAGCCACCCCCTTTTTCGGAGGTCCCACTCGGGCGTTGCCCTGGGTTTCCAGGATGGGGTACTGCGTAAAAAAGTCCCCCCCTCGAAAAACAACCACCTTGGCGGCTGGTCGGTCGATGAGCGCCGTAAAGTTTGCCGGAACCCAATACAGCCGCTGGCCGATGCGCAGGTTGGGGGTTTCGAGGCGGTTGATTTCCACCAGCAATTCTGGGGAGGTTTTCAGCCTGTGACTGATTTTGTTGAGGACGTCCCCGGATTTGACAATGAGGATCTGCTTTTCAGGCGAGGCGCGCGGGTACAGAAGCAAAGCCGCTTGGAGGGCGCCGAGGCGCGTGCGTGCCTCTTCCGCCATGGAGGAGTCCGGGAAAGCATCCAAGAAATCCGCGTAACTGCGCCGGCTTGCCAGGGGGTCGCCGATGGCCTCGATATCGAGGCATTTCTGGAATTCGGCAAGGGTCGGATCCGTAAAGGCGGGCTGCATTTGGCCCGGGAATTTTTTCTCCCGGTCTAGTTCCACATCAGGATGGATATAAAGCAGATAAGTATAATACCCGCCGCCCCCGAAGACGGCGGCCGTCAGGCACAGCACGAACAAACCTTTTAAAAAGCCTCTCACGGCGAAGGCCAGGGCTGGCGCGCTGGCGCACTCAGTCCGCAAACGCCCGAGGCCGGCTGGGGCAGTCGGATGGTGGAGAAAGGAGCGGTGTGCATCTGAGGTTCAATTTCGCCGAAACGGAGCCGCCAGCTCCGCCGTAAAAACGGGGCGCTTTCGGAGTCTTCAAAGGAAGGCTGTCTTTGTAGAGGAAAGCGGCTCGCCATTCCAGTCTGCGTTGAGCTGCCGTCCTTGAAACATCGGTCCGGGCTGGGGCGCGGGCGGGCCGCGGCGCGGAAGAGAGGGAAGGGGGAGGGAAGGGGGGAGGGAGAAGCGCAAAGAGCGCCGGAGTGCAGGAGCGCAGAAGTGTGCGCTGGGCTTGGTTAAAGCAGCCCCCGCCTGCGGAAGTCGCCCATGTTTCCTCCCGAGGATTCTTGGATCATGTCGGAGGCAAACTTCAGCAGGCAAACCTCCCAACCTTCGTCGACCCCTAGGAGGATGGCGCTGAGCGGATCCTCCGAGTAGTCGATCTGATCTTTGATTTTTTGGACCACTTCCTCCACGCTGTTGTGGGCCACGGTTTCGGTGACGTCCGTTTTTCTGAACTGAAAGCCGTATTTAAGGATGGCCAGATGGCTGGAGTGATCCTGGAGCCAGCTCATGAACTGTTCAGCCCGCTCGCCAAACCCGTCCAGAAGGAGCCGTTGCAGATGACCCGGCGCGATGATTTGGGGCCGTTCCGCGTGCAGGCGGCCGTCTCGGACGCGCACCTGCCCCACCGAATCCATCAGCTCTGAAACTAGGTAGAAGCGGAAGGTGGTGGTCCCGAATGTGTCGATTCGCCGCTCGGGCGCCTGGATCACTTGAGTGTTTTCGATGGCATATTGAAAGGATGCCTCGTCGAGCATGGCCATAGGATGAATGTACGTGATGAAGGGGGGATAGCAAATGGGAAGCGACAGATTTGTGAAGGGAGCCCGCACCCCTGGCCTTGGTGCCCCTTGGTACCTCTTGGTACCTCTTAGTGACCCTTGATTTCCTTCAAATCCGCTTCAGCCATGACCTTGACTAGGTCGCTGAACAGCGTCTTTGGTTTCCATCCCAATTTCGCCTCGGCTTTCGCCGGATTGCCAATGAGCAAATCCACCTCTGTGGGCCGGTAATAGCGCGGATCTACCGCGACAATCACCCTGCCCGTGGCCGGGTCGATGCCGACCTCTTTTTCGCCTTCGCCTTCAAAGCGCAGGGGCATGCCCACGTGCGAAAACGCCAGTTCCACAAACTCCCGGACGGTGTGGGTTTCGTTGGTCGCAAGCACGTAGTCGTCGGGGATGTCCTGCTGGAGGATCCTCCACATGCCCTCCGTGTACTCGGGGGCGAACCCCCAGTCGCGTTTGGCGTTTAAATTGCCTAGATGCAGCTGTTCCTGTTGGCCCAGTTTGATGCGGGCGGCGGCGATGGTGATTTTACGGGTGACAAAAGTCGCGCCGCGGCGGGGGGATTCGTGGTTGAACAAAATCCCGTTGGAAGCGTGGATGCCGTAGGCTTCGCGGTAGTTCACGACCATCCAGAAGCCGTAAATTTTGGCGACGCCGTAGGGGGAACGTGGATAAAAGGGAGTCGTTTCGTCCTGGGGCACCGCCTGTACTTTGCCGTAAAGTTCGCTGGTCGAGGCCTGATAGAAGCGGGTCTTGTCCCGCAGGCCGACTTCCTTGATCGCGTCCAAGAAACGCAGCGTACCCAGGGCGTCCACCTCCGAGGTGTATTCCGGCACGTCGAAGGAAACCTTCACATGGCTTTGGGCGGCGAGGTTGTAGACCTCGTCGGGCTGGGTGCGCTCGAGGATCCGGTTTAGGTTGCTTGAATCGGTCAGGTCGCCGTAGTGCAGGAAGAGCTTGGTACCGTGGATGCTAGGGTCGTTGTAAAGATGGTCGATGCGGCCGGTGTTGAAGGAGGAGCTCCGGCGGATCATTCCGTGCACGGTGTAGCCTTTTTCTAATAATTGTTCAGCGAGGTAAGAACCATCCTGACCCGTGATTCCGGTGATGAGAGCGACTTTCATTTTGGCCGAATCTAGCAGCAATAAGGGATCTGCAAAGCAGGCAAGTGAAGCTATTCTGGGAGGAGCTGGCAGGAGACGGGCAAAAAAAAACCCGGCCTGAGCCGGGCTTTTTTTAAACTGAAGGTAATTACTTAGCAGCAATCACGGTCGCCTTGTTGTGTTCGGCGTCCACTTTGATCGCCTTTCCGACCAAACCGGCAACCAGATCGGCGCCTTTGGTGGTGGGGGTCAGGGTGACGGTCACGAGCTTGTCCTTGCCTTCGACTTTGAGGGTTTTGGATTCCTTGTCGAACGACTTCAGGGTGCCTTCTGTGGTTTCAACTTTGCCGCAGCCAGCCTGGGCGGCGACGGAGCTGAGGGCGATTGCGATTGCGAGGGAGAGCAGTTGCTTCATTTTGTCCTGTGTTTTTGGGTTAGGGGCGTGCGGAAGAATTTCCGGACCCCTCCTAATCCAGATGAAATCTTGTTTGAATCAAGGCTAAATTACGGCGTAGTTGCAGGAATGTATCTCCCCAAAATAATTCTGCGCATGATGCTGGTGTGTTCGTTGCTGTGTCTCGCCTCAGTTGGGGCCTCTGCACACCCCATCCCAGACATCCCGGTGTGCGGCTCATTTGAGGAGGGGGGGACGGCCACTTTCAGCGTGGAGGTGAATCCGCGCTGCTTTGATCAGGATCCGGTGACGGCCACTTCGCTGACGCAGATTTTGTTTTCAAACCTTACGGAAGCACGCAAGGCTGAAATGCTTGCGGCGGCAGTGGAGCTTGTTAAAAAGAACGTTGAGTTTTTTCTCGAACCGATCGGGCGCATCCAGCCCGAATTCCAGTTTGAGTTTACGGGGGAGGGGCGCCGCGCACTGGAAAAGGACGAGGACGTGGTGGTCCTCTCAGGGCGCTGGCGGACAACGGTGCCCGCGGGGGTGAGCGGTTGGAACATCCGGTCGATGCCCGAAACAAAGGTATCGGTGGTTTTTCAAAACATTGTTAATGGAACGCCGCATCCCCGAGTGGCTGTCCTGTTTCCCGGCGAGCGCAGCTATACTTTGGATCTCACGCAGTGGACGGGGGCGCTTCCGTCGAAAGCCACGGAGGGGAGTGTTCCCGCATCCGGGGGTTCAGGGGACCTTGTGAGCACGGTTTGGAGCTTTTGCAAACAAGGGTTCGGGCACGTGGTTCCCGAGGGGTTGGATCACATTCTGTTTGTCCTCGGCCTTTTTTTGCTGGGACGCGCGTGGCGCCCTTTGGTGTGGCAGGTGAGTGCGTTTACGCTTGCGCATTCGGTGACTCTGGCGCTGGCCACGGCGGGGAAGGTTAATGCGCCCTCCAAAGTCGTACAGCCGTTGATTGCTGCGACCATTGCGTTTGTGGCGGTGGAAAACATCTGGCGCGGCCGGTACACGCACAGCCGGTTGGCGGTGGTGTTTGTGTTCGGGCTGGTGCATGGCATGGGGTTCGCCAGCGCGCTGGGAGACCTCTCTATTCCAAAGGGTTCCACGCTGGCCGCTCTGGGCGGGTTCAATCTTGGGGTGGAAGGCGGCCAACTGGCGGTGATCGCCGGGGCGCTTGTGCTTACGGGCTGGCTCCGGAACGAGCAGACTTTCCGCCGCTGGGTGGCGATTCCCGGCTCGGCCCTCATCGGACTCACGGGAGTCTATTGGACCCTCGAGCGCTTGGTGTCTTAAGCAGCTAGAGTCCGAGATCTTTTAGGGCCCTCGAAGCGGAGCCGGAGCTTCGCGGGTCCTAGGAGTCATCAGGCCATGGCCAGTCGAAGGGAGAGAAAAACGCTCCTTCCGAGCGGGACATATAGTGGGAGTGGGGCGTCCGGGGAGCGGGGGGAGTGGGGCGTCCGTGGCCGCCAAATTATGACTGCGTAGATTATGACTGCGAAGTGGTGCGGGAGATGTCCTCTAGGAGGTGTTGCTGGCGTTCCAGAAGGACATCCGCGCGCTCCCGCAGGGCATCGCGCTGGCGCACGGCGCTGTCGCGCTCGCGGCGCAGGCGGGCGAGTTCGCGCTCGACGCGTTCCCTTTGTTCGGTGTCTCCGCGCACGAGGTCGTTGCGTTCGCGTTCGAGGGCGAATGCTTGTTCGCGGGCCGTGGCGCGCGCGGATTCAGCGGATGCCCGGAATTCGTCGCGCTGGCGAACGACGCCTTCGATTTGGCGGGAGAAGTCTTCGGTGCGTGCGCGCAGGGTTTCCCGGGTTTCTTCCAGCAAGGCGAGGAGGGTCACCTTTTCATTGAGGAGGGCCTCGCGTTCGCGGCTGAGTTGGTCGGAGCGGCGGCGGGAGTCACTTTCGGCGGCCGCGAGTCGGCCCGTGAGTTCGGAAGTCTCGTTGCGGGCGGCATCCAGGTCTTCGCGCAGGCGCGATATTTCGGCCGGGTAGCGGCGTTCAGTGTCTGCCAAGGCGGCTCTGAGGCGGTCGGAATCGACGCGCACGCTGCTGAGTTCCTCGCGGATTTTGGCGATTTCGAAGTCTTTTGCCGAGCCGAGGGTGGAAAGCGCCTGCCTGTGGTCTGAGGTCAGTTTGGTGAGGCGGCGGTCGCGTTCTGCCTGGGCTTCTGCGAGCTGCTGGTCCTTGAGGAGGATGGTGGAGTCGCGTTCCGAGGCGAGGGTGGCGACGACGCGGGCGTGTTCTGCCTGGAGCGCCTCGTAGCGGGTGGTCCATTCCGCGACTCTGCGTTCCCGGTCGCCACTGACGGCGGCCAGGCGCTGGTCGCGTTCCGCCACTGCGGCGGCCCGTTCTGCGAGGGCAGCGGCGAGCGCTTTTTCGTGCTCGGCGCGGCTGAGTGCGAGCTGCTCTTCGTGGGCGGCGCGCAAATCTGCCAGCTGCCGGCTGCGTTCCGTGAGGAGCTGGTTGCGTTCAGACTCGAGGCGCAGGATGGTCTCTTTGTAGGCCGCTTCGAGATCGTCAATCTCCTCGTCCTTGGACTTGCGGAGGACGGAAAGGGCCTCGTCGTTGGAGAGGCGCAGGGCATCGATGACCTGCTGGTGCTGGACCTTGGTGAGCTCAAGGGTGGCGGCCTGCGTGGTTTGCAGGGTGTCGATAGAGCGGTGGTGCTCGGCGATGCGCGCGTCCAGCTGGGATTGGAGGCTTTCGACGGCTTGCTGGAGGTCTGCCTTGGAGGTTTCCAGGTTGCTTTGAAGCCGCGCGACTTGAGAAGCGTGCTCGCGCGCAGCCGCCTCGAGTGCGTGCTGGCCAGCTTCCTTGGTAGCGGCCAGCGCCTTGGCGTGCATCTTTTCTGATTGCTCCAGGCGTTCTTTGAGAAGGTTAGTGGCGCTGTCGACGGCGAGTTTGTGTTCCTCCCGGAGGGCTGCGATGGTGTCGTCCTTGCCCTTCAGCGCGTCGGAGAGGCGCAGGTTTAACTCTAGGTTTTCCTTGCGCAGATTCTCGAGGTCTGTTTCGAGGTCCTTGTTGCGGGCCTCCGCCACAGACTTGGTCCGCTCAATATCAGCGGCGCGCGCCTCGGTCGCGGCGCGCGCTTCCACCGCCTTGAGGCGCTGGTTGTCGAGATCCGCCAGCTTCTCGTGGCTTTCCAACTGGGCTGCGGCGACTGCGCTTTCCGTCGCGGCCCGGGCTGCGGCCAATTCGGCGTCGGCGCGGCGCTGTTCTGCGTCAGATTTAAGAGAGGCCTCCTCCTGTTCCTTTTTGGCGAGGGCGGCCTGCGCCTGCAATTCAGCAACCGTCTTTTCCAGCGAAGCCACCTTTTCCCGGAGCTGAGTACGCTCTGTGGTGAGCTCCTGAATCCGGGCGGAGTCTGCGCTTTTTATGCTCTGAAGTTCGGCGGCCGAGCTTTCGGCGGTGCCCAGACGGCCGCGCATGCCCTCCACTTCGGTCTGGTGCGCCGAACGGGACGCCGCAAGATCCTTAGCTAGAGCATCGCGTTCCTCGGAAAGCGCGTCGCGCTCACGCGTAAGCGAGCTGACCGCCTTGGACTGCGCATCAATCGAGCGGCGAAGGCCTTGGACCGTACGATCGTTTACTGCTGACGTACGCTCCGAGTTATCGGACTCATTTTTTTTTATGTCCGAGAGCAACTCTTTGTCGTTCTTCAGCTGAGTGATCTCTTTGGCCGCCTTCTCGAGCTGCTGTCGCAAGGCCAGGATTTCCTGTGCCTGCGCCTCTGCGCTCATGTTGACCACCGCGTTTTCAAGCTGGGTCTTCCCCGAGCGCACGTCTTCCAGCTGTTGCAGGGCCTCCTGACGTGCTTTCTCCAGCGCCGCCCGCTCTTGCTTGAGGACGGATATTCTATTTTGAAGTTCATTCGGACTGGCGGGAGCCGGCCCGCCCGCGTTGGGGGCGGAGATCGCGACTTGCGGCTGGTTCGCCGTCTGGAGTTGGTGCGCCAGTTGAGCATTCTTTTCCTGCAGGGTATCGCGTTCCGCGAGCAAGCTCCGGATGCGCTTTCTGTAGGTTTCGACGTCGTCTTCCAGTTGCTTGACCGCGCGCAATTCCCAGTCTGAGAGTTCTTCCGCCGGATCCTCCGTTCCCGAAGTGGCCGCTTTTTGAGCCTCTTCCAGTGCTTTTTGAGCGTCTGCCAGCTGCTGTTCCAGCTGCAAGCGGGCTTCCCGCTCCCGGAGTGCTTCGAGCCGAGCCTCTTCCAAGGCGGCCAGCGCATTCTGTGGCGTTGTCCCGGTTGTTTCGGTCAAATCAGCCGGCGCACTGGGCTCGGCATCCTCAACGGGTGCAACTTGCCCCAAAGACGTCGCTCCCGGTTCGGAAGCCTCAACCAAATCGGCTGGCTCGGCTTTTCCAGTCTCAGCGGGCGCGGTCAGCGTCTCTTTGGAGACGGGTAAAATGGGTTCTGCTTGGGTAGGAAGAGCTGCCGGGGCTGCCGCCGCCATTTGGGTTCGCTGCTGGGCCAGCAGCCGGGTCACTTTCAGGTAGGGAAGGCGGACAGGGACGGCGCTGTGGGCCGATTCAGGGTCCCGGAATATGCCCGGCACGCGGGCGTAGATTTCAGAGAGGGGGACCGTCGGGTCGCCAGACTGGACGCGTTCATCCAGCCATGCAAAGTCGAAAGAAATGGCCTGCGAAGAAAGGTGGGGACCGTCGTTCAGGGCGCCTGGGGGGATCCTGTGCAGAAAATCGCCGAGTTCAAGGGTCAGAACCGGACCGGCTGATGCGGCCGTCGCAAAATGTGCATCTGTACTGTCCTGGTTCATGAGTTATTTTTTCCAAAAAACGGGTCAATTTCCTGTATAGCGGGTTTCGCGCCAAACTTCAGATTTCGTGAAACCCTTTTTCGAAGTCATGCCACTGCTGCCATTCCGCCTCCTCCAAAAAAGCTGAAAGCCGCATCGGTTTATTCGAGCGGTTCCTGAATGCAGTCCTGATAATCCCTCAGGAGCGCAGGGGAAAGTACGGCAACCAGACGCACCCTATCTTCATCATAATGAGTTTCAAGAACCTGGGCGGCGCGGTGCAGGCGGGCGAGCCGGTCTCCGGACGCGGCAGGCAGCTCCAGCGTGCACACCCGCGACCCGTTGGAGGCAAGTTCCGCCATATGGTCTACGAGCCCGTCCATTCCTTCCCCTGTGTGGGTGGAAATAAAGTGGGCGTCTGGGAACTGGCGGCGGAGGGATTCCAGGGCAGAACGTTCTTCAATGCGGTCCACCTTGTTGAAGGCGATGATCATCCGTTTGGTGTCCGAGCCCAGCTCGGAGAGGACGTCCATGGTGGTTTTGTAAAAGGTGAGGACCTCGGGCTGGGAGACGTCCAGAATGTGGACGAGAAATTCTGCCAGAACGGACTCCTCCAAGGTGGCTCGGAAAGCCTCGACGAGGCGGTGCGGCAGCCTGCGCACGAATCCCACAGTATCGGTGAGCAGCAGGGGCTGGTGGTTGGGCAGGGCCACCTTGCGCGTGGTGGTGTCCAGGGTTGCAAAGAGCTTGTCCTCCACCAGCACTTCAGCGCCGGTGAGGCGGCGCATCAGGGAGGATTTCCCAGCGTTGGTGTAGCCCACGATCGCGGCGTTGGGAATCGGGGTGCGTTTGCGGTCCTTGCGCTGGGTGGAGCGGATGGTGCGGATTTCTTCGAGCTGAGCCTTGAGCCGGCTGATGGTGTTTCGGACGCGCCGTTTGTCCTGCTCCAACTGGGATTCGCCCTCGCCCTTTGCGCCGATCCCACCGCCCTGACGCACCAAGTGCCCCCAGGCGCGGGTCAGGCGGGGAAGAGAGTATTCCATCCGAGCCAGTTCGATTTGAAGCCGGGCCTCGTGGGTCTGTGCGCGCTGCGCGAAGATGTCCAAAATCACTTCCTGCCGGTCGAGCACCGCCACCCCTGTGATTTTCTCCCAGTTCCGCTGCTGGCTTGGGGTCAGTTCATTGTCAAAAATCACCGAATCCAGCCCTTCTACTCTGACGCGTTCGGCGATTTCCGCCGCCTTGCCCGTCCCCAAAAGATAGGGGGCGTGGGTTTCCCTGCTGAAAATCAGCATCCGGTCGATGATGGGCACCCCGAGGGTTCCGACCAGTTCCTCCAGTTCTTGGAGGAGGCTTTCGGCCTCGGGACGGTCAAACTGCTTGAAAAATGCCCCCACCAGCAGGGCGCGCTCCACGGTTTTACCGCGCGGGTTAATGTCGTTCAATGGACGGTGTTGGCGAAGAAAGGCAGAGGGGTGGCGGGTGCGGGGAGGGCGCTGCGGGCTGGGGCTGGGGGGGTGAGTGAGTCAGGAGCAGGACTGCCGGGTTTCTACCAAGGCGTTTTTACTTCTGGGCTGGCGCTCCTGCCGCGGGTTCCTGGAAAAGCGGGCGCAGCTTTCCGTAGCCCTCCTTCTCCAAGTCTGCCACGGGAATGAAGCGCAGGGAGGCGGAATTGATGCAGTAGCGCATTCCCGTGGGACGCGGGCCGTCTGGGAAAAGGTGGCCGAGGTGGGCACCGCTTTTGGCCGAGAGAACTTCCACGCGTACCATGTTGTGGGTGCGGTCCTCCTTTTCGAGGATCGAACCCTTGGTGACCGGTTGGAAAAAGCTGGGCCAGCCGCTTCCCGAGTCAAACTTGTGGTTGGAGGCGAACAGGGGCTCGCCATCGATGATGTCCACGTACAAACCCACCGCGTGGTTGTCCCAATAAGCGTTGCGAAAGGCGGGCTCTGTCGCGGCGTTGCAGGTGACTTCGTACTGGGTGGGGGTGAGCTTTTTACGGAGATCTTCTTTGTTCACGGTTTTTTTTGGGGAAGCGGCATCGCCAGCGGTTTTCTCTGAGCTCGGAGCAGCTTTGTCTGCGCCAACGGCAGCGGAGGGAGCGCCCGGAAACACCTGGGTACTCAGGCTTAAAACCAGAGGGAGGAGGCGTCGGATTTGGGTCCGAAAGGGGGTTCGAGAATGGGTGTTTGGAGCCATGATTAGAGGGGGAAGATTGTTTCCTGCACTGTACACTAACTGCTCCTCAGACGCCAAGGGCTTCTGGTGCGTTCAAAAAAGGCATCGCCTCGCAGGCTTCAGTTGAGCCTTTTCATCTGATTGAGATCGGGTGGCTTTTCGGGGTCCTCGCGCATCCGCGCCCGGCCCGAGCGGAACACACGGCTGCCCACCGCAATGAGGAAAAATGCGGGCACAATCGCCAGCAAACGCTGTTTGTTGGGCAGGGGCAAAATTAATAACCCCAGGAACAGGAGCCCGAAAAAACAAAAAATGCACATCCGCACCCACCAGGAGCGCTGGGCCGGGGTTTTGTACCGGGCCAGAAACCGCTTCACGGAGATCATCACGCAGAAAAAGACTGCAACCAGCAGCAAAACGAAGGGGAGCATGGGTGTCTGAGGAGAATGGCCCGGGGCTCCGGAGAAGTCGAGCCTGCAGCGGGCTTGCCTCACCCTGAGTAAGCCGCTACATTAAGCGGCCAATTCTGTTTCCCCTATGAGCACCCCGACCGGTCCGAAGCCCAAGAAATCCCCCTCCTCCAAAGCCTCCCTCCACCGTCATTGGTCCTCGGAGGTCGTGGATGGGGTGGAACGGGCGGCCAGTCGTGCCATGTTGCACGCCGTGGGGTTCACGCGGGACGATTTTAAGAAGAACCAAATCGGGATCGCCTCCACGTGGAGCATGGTGACTCCGTGCAACATGCATATTGACGGCCTCGCTAGGCAGTCTGAGGCGGGCGTCAACACGGCCGGAGGCAAGGGGCTCATCTTTAACACGATGACCATTTCGGATGGCATCTCCATGGGGACCGAGGGGATGAAGTACTCGCTGGTTTCCCGGGAGATCATCGCCGACTCCATCGAGGCGGTCGTGGGCTGTCAGGGCTTTGACGGGGTGGTGGCCATCGGGGGCTGCGACAAAAACATGCCTGGGTGCATCATCGCCCTGGCCCGGCTCAACCGGCCCTCTGTGTTTGTGTATGGCGGTACAATTTTGCCCGGCTGCATCACCGGCACGCTTGCGAGCAAGCGTCTGCGCAAGGAACGCGCCGAGGCGATTGCCGGCCGCAAGCTTGATATTGTGAGTTGCTTTGAGGCGGTCGGAGCGATCGCCAACGGGCAGATTGACGACCGGGAGCTTTCGTTGATTGAAGAGGAATCCATTCCGGGTGCGGGCTCCTGCGGGGGGATGTACACGGCGAACACGATGGCTTCGGCGATCGAGGCGCTGGGGATGAGCCTGCCGAATTCGAGTGCCCAAAACGCGACTTCGGCGGCGAAACTGGCCGACGCCCGGCAGGCGGGTCTTGCCGTTGTGGAGTTGATCAAACGGGGAATCCGGCCTTCGGACATCATGACGCGGGAGGCCTATGAAAACGCGATTACGGTGGTGATTGCCTTGGGAGGTTCGACCAACGCGGTGCTGCATCTTTTGGCGATGGCGCATTCCTCCGGGGTGAAGCTTTCCTTGGACGACTTTACGAAGATTGGCAAACGGGTTCCGGTGTTGGCCGATCTGAAGCCGAGCGGTCGTTTTCTGATGAGCGAACTCATTGAAATCGGCGGGCAGACGCCGCTCATGAAGATGCTGCTGGAAGAGAAGCTGCTGCACGGGGACTGTATGACGGTGACGGGCAAGACGCTGGCGGAGAACCTAAAAAGGGTCCGGGCGTATCCGCGCAACCAGGAAATCGTGCGTTCTTTTGACAACCCGATCAAGGTGGACAGCCATCTTGTGGTGCTCCGGGGCAACCTGGCTCCCGAGGGAGCGGTGGCGAAAATTTCGGGCAAGGAAGGTCTGCTTTTCAGCGGGAAGGCGATTGTTTTTGAGAACGAACAGGATGCGCTCAAGGCCATTTTGGACGGGACGGTGAAGAAGGGGCACGTGATTGTGATCCGGCATGAAGGGCCGGTGGGGGGGCCGGGGATGCGGGAAATGTTGTCGCCGACCAGCGCGGTGATGGGCAAGGGGTTGGGCAAGGATGTGGCGCTGATCACGGACGGCCGTTTTTCGGGCGGGTCGCACGGGTTTGTCGTGGGGCACATAACGCCGGAGGCGGCGCTGGGTGGTCCGCTGGCGTTGGTGAAGAACGGAGATTTGGTGACCATTGATGCGGAAAAGCACGAACTGACGCTGGGGGTGGCTGCGGACGAACTGGCGAAGCGCCGGGCCAAGTGGAAGGCCCCCAAACCGACGTACACCCGTGGGGTGCTTGCGAAGTACGCGCGCACGGTGGCGACCGCGACGCTGGGCGCGGTGACCGACTTGGGATAGGGCTTTTCCCCAGGGGGTGTAGGGCGTGTCCCGAGCCTTCGTTGAGGGCGGGGTTGGCGGGGTTGACAGTTCGCGTGTGGCGACAGAAGATCTGCGCCCACTCGTTTCCCATGAAAAAGCGTTTACCACACCTCCTTTGCGTGGGAGCGATGCTCCTGAGCTCCCCTCTTGCGATTTTTGCCCAAGCCAATATGCCAGAAACCCCTTCCGATGTTAAGGCCGCTCCCGAGGATGCGGTGAAAACCCCCTCAGGCCTCGCTTCCAAGGTGCTCACCAAGGGAACCGGTGCGGAACACCCGGCGGCAGCCGACACCGTGACGGTTCACTATTCGGGGTGGACCACCGACGGTAAAATGTTCGACAGCTCCGTGAAACGCGGAGAGCCCACCAGTTTTCCGCTCAAAGGCGTCATCAAAGGCTGGACGGAAGGCGTGCAACTGATGGTGGAGGGTGAGAAGCGCCGCTTCTGGATCCCCGCCGATCTCGCCTACGGTGAGAACCCAGGCGGCGGCCGACCCGGCGGGTTACTGGTGTTCGATATCGAGTTGATTTCCATCAAGAAGGCGCCGAAAGCCCCGGAGCTCAAGGCACCCGCGGACGCTGAGAAGACCGCGTCTGGAACGTCCCTTAAGACGGTGACCAAGGGCACGGGCACCGCCTCACCCAAGGGGGAAGACACCGTCAAGGTGCACCTTTCGCTGTGGAGTCCGGATGGCGAGCTGCTTCAGAGCACCGCGCAGCAGGGCGGCCCGGCCGACATCCCTCTGGAAAAGCTGAACATTGGCGGCCTTCCCGACGCCATCAAGACGATGGTTTCGGGGGAAAAGAAGGTCGTTTGGATCCCCGCGAATGTGGCTTTTGGCAAGAACCCGCCCCCGGGCGCTCCCTCGGGAGGCCTGGTGGTCGAGGTAGAATTAGTCTCTTTCAAGGAGGGGGTTCCGCCGCCTCCCGTGCCTGCGGACGTCGCTGCCGTTCCAGCCGATGCCGAAAAAACTGCGTCCGGTCTCGCTTCAAAAATTTTGACCAAGGGAAGCGGCGCCGCCCATCCTAAGGCGAGCGACAGCGTGACCGTCCACTATTCAGGTTGGACGACCGACGGGAAACTTTTCGACAGTTCTGTGACGCGTGGCGAACCCAGCAGCTTCGGACTCAACCAGGTGATCAAAGGCTGGACGGAAGGGGTGCAGTTGATGGTGAAGGGGGAGAAGCGCCGTTTCTGGATTCCGGCTGGCCTTGCTTACGGGGAGAACCCGGGCGGCGGACGTCCAGGCGGGATGCTGGTATTCGACATCGAGCTTTTGGAAGTCCAGAAATAAGTGCTTCCTTGAGGGGAGGGCAGGCGTTCTTCCCTCCCCTTTGAAAAATACCCATTGAGACCAACGATTTTCAGCCCATGAGTACTCCTTCTTTTTCGAATGTCACCGTCGACGCAAAGGCCAACGTTTATTTCGAGGGCCGTGTCGTGTCCCATACCGTTCATTTTGGAGACGGCTCCAAAAAGACGGTGGGTTTGATTTACGCTGGGGAATACCATTTCGGCACGGGAGCGCCGGAGCGGATGGAAATCATTGCCGGGGACTGCAAAGTGGTCCTCGACGGGACGACCGAGGTGGTTGCCGTGGGAGCAGGCGGACACTTCGACGTGGCGGGCAACAGCGGCTTTACGATCACGGTGTCGGTTGGCATCTGCGAGTACGTTTGCTCGTTTCTGAGCTGAGGAACATTTGGGGGTGCTGCCGGTTTCAAGAGAGGCTGACGGCGGGCCAGTTTACTTGCCGGAAGGTGGCGTGGTTTTTGGTTTTTGCACCCATTTAAGACTGGAGAGCCAGGCGACGGTGTCGCGAATCTCTCGCGGTTTCAAAATACCCAGCATGGGCGGCATGATCGACACTGGGGGTGTCTGGGTGGCGACGGCTGATTTTTGGATGTCTTTTTGAGTGCCGTCGGGAAGTTGGAGCGAAATGGTCTCGGGCGATTCCTGGAGCGGGGTGCCTGCGAGTTGAGTGCCGTCCCGCAAACTGACGAGGGTTGTGCCGTACCCAGGGGCGATTTTGGCGGAAGGCGCCAGCAGGCTTTCGAGCAGATATGGGGGATCTTTTTGCAAGCCGATGGAACGCAGATTTGGGCCGACGTTGCTGCCGGTTTCACCGATGGCATGACAAGCCAGACAGTTTGCCCCCAGATGATTTTGAACGAGCTCAAGGCCCGCCTTCGCGTTTCCTCCTGCCTGTAATTCCCGGTGTTCAGTCCCCGCCTCACTCGCCGCATAATTGCGCGCCTGTTCCGCAAGGGTGGGGCTGGCCTGGGTGCGGTCCGTGAGGGCTTCGAGGATTTCAAATTGGAGTGCAGGCTCGACCTTGTTTTCGAGAAGGGTTTGACCGAGGCGCGATAGGACGGCGTCGGCAGCGGGATGTGCGGCCAGCGCGAGTTGGGCGATTGCGTGTTGTTTTTGAGAGGCGGAGCCCTTTTTCAGAATGCGTTCACAAATGGCGACGGCCCGTTCAGGCTCTGCCGGCAGCAAACATTCGAGGCCAGTTTGCTGCAAGAGGGGCGGGCTTGTTTCGGCCAGCGCCGAGTTCAGGGCGCCGGACCACTCCTGAGCCCCTCGCTGTTCGCCAGCCATCAGCCGGAGCGCCTCGGCACGAATGAGTTCGGAGGCGTTGGAGTCCATGATAATGGCGGCCACCTGCTCCGGTTTTGCGCGCAGGGAATAGGCAACCAGGATTTCGACGGCGGTCTGCCGGAGGCCGGCTTCGGTAAGGTCGAGCAGTGTCTCAAGCTGCGGGGCAAAAATTTCCTCTATCGGGGCGGGTTGCAGCTTGCGCGCATAGCCGTCCACTCGATCGAGCCGCGGGGCACTTTTCCAAGCCAGCAGGCTGCCGAGTGCCTCTGCTCTGTATTTAAGCGGGGCGGAAGCGTTCAAAGCGAGGGTCAGGATCGCTGCGGCGTGCTCTTTTGTACCGAGGCGCATTCCGGCATTGATCGCCCGGAACATCGTCGGTTCGTCCGGGGCGGGCGCCGTCAAAAGTGCGGCGAGGGCGGGGAGAGCCTCTGGAATGCCTTCCCCATCGTGGATCGCCCGGGCGGCTTCGGCGACGACGGCGGGATCGGAGTCAGAAAGAAATCCTGCAATCGCGGGGGAGGCTTGGCGTCTGAGCGCGACAACGCTGGCCAAACGAGCAGCCTTTGAGGGGTCGTTTTTTTTGGCGGCGAGCTGTTTGGGCGTAGCGCAACCCGCGAGGCCGGTGATGGCAGCGTGCCTGAGCACAGGTTGTTCCCAGTCGCTTTTGGCGAGGGCGAAAAGAGGGCCAACGGCCTCCGGTACTTTGAGCCGTCCCACCGCGATGGCCGCGAGACTCCGCACGCGCGGGGCGGGGTCGGAGAGAAGTGGCACGAGTGCTTTTGTTTGAGAGGGGGTGAGCGCTGCCTCTGAAAGGATGCGTACGGTCTGGGAGCGGATTTCCGGGTTGATGTCCGCTAGCAGTGGGAGGATGTTTTTGGGATCAGCGGTTTGTTTCCGCAACATCTGGCCGTAGCCCCAAATCGCGTGAATGCGGCCGAGAAGATCCGTGGCGTTGGAGCGTGCGGCGGCGAGGAGTGGCCCGGCTTCGCGGCGTTTCACCAGCTCGAACTGGGCGCCTTGGCGGACGCGCTGGTCGGCATGGGCGAGCCGTTTTACGAGGTCGGCAAGGGTTCGCTGCTCAAAGCCGGCGGAGAGAATTTCGTGGGTTTCTTTGCGGATGGGCGTCTCCGCCCCCGCGCTGGAGTCCACACGAAAGACGTTCCCACGGCCGTCGAGGGGATAACCCTTGGCCCAGTCGGTCATAAAAAGGGAGCCGTCGGGGTGCCAGGACATCCCGGTTCCCATGAGGCCTTTGTGTAGAATTTCCACGGGGCTTCGTTTGAAGGACGCGCCGTCGTGTTCGGTGCGAAAACCGCGCAGGATGCCGGTGGGAAATTCGTTGAGCAAAAACATTCCGCGCTGGGCCTGGCCGAGGGCGGTGCCTGGGTCTTTTTTGAAGCCGACGGGGCCATCTGTGGCGTTTTCGATGGGGGGGAGAAGGTAGGCTGCCTGGCCGGCCCATTTCGGCTCCCAGAGCCGCTCGAGCATCCAGGCAGTTCGGTTGCCCATGTATTGGTAGTTGCAGCGCCAGCCGGCATCGCTGGCTTCTGGGATGTACACAAAGCGCTCTTTTTCGCCCTTGAAATCGGCGTCATTGTCGACGCCGAGCAGGTCTCCAAAATCATCGAAGGCGGGTTCCTGCACATTTCGGAGGCCGTGGGCGAAAACCTCGAAATTCGAGCCATCTGGCTCGACGCGGAGCACGCAGCCCTCGTTCGGATAAAAAAAGTGGCGCCCCTCGCGGGAGGTGACGTTCACGCCCTTGTCGCCGATGCTCCAGTAAATGCGCCCGTCCGGTCCAACGCTGAGCCCGTGCATATCGTGCCCGCCGTAGTTCAGGTGCAGGCCGAATCCGTGGACGAGAATTTCGCGCACATCGGCGACGCCATCGTCGTCTGTGTCTTTAAAGCGCCAGAGATCTGGGGCGATGGTGGCGTAAACCCAACCGTCATGGTAGAGGACGCCGGCTGCGATCCCCGTGACTTCCGAATTAAAACCCTCGGCAAAAACGGTCATCTTGTCGGGGACACCGTCGCCATCCGTGTCGCGCAGTTGGTAGATGCGCTCTGAAATGGCCGTCAGATCCTTCCAGTCGATGGAGCCGTCGCCGTTGTGATCCTTCAGGCCGCCGCGCGGGTGACGGAGTTTTCCCGGGGCAAGAGCTGAGCGCAGGAAAGCGGCCTTCTCTTCAACGCTTCGGAGGCCCACGTCATCTGCGATCCATGCGGCGTGTTCCCGGATATCGAGATCAGCGACCTTGCGGCGGGCGGTGGAGGCGACGTAGACGCGGCCTTTTGGGTCGACGGAACAAGCGACGGGGTCGGGCACGTTGATGGGAGAGGACCAGTTTTTGAAAACGAGGTCCGTTCCTGAGGCAGACACGGGGGCTGCCGAAGTGGCAGCGCGCTGCGCATTGTCCGCTGCGGGAGCGTCGGCGGTCGGAAGGAGAAGCGTGCCTAACAAGCCGAGGGAGAGGACGGTCTGGGTGGATAACTTCATGGCGGGAGACCTCCAGCGTGAAGCAGATTTTGCGGAGAGAAAAGCGGGTAATGGACGGGCGGAAGGAGGGAGGTGCTTTTTAGATAGGTCGGCGAGAGCTTTGGGCGGTGCTGGAGGTGAAAAAGAGAGGCAGTCGCCATTCCGTGCTGTTTGAGCGGCGCTTTTTCGGATGTGATTTGGAGGCTGTTCTGTATGGCGCTGCCTGTTCATGCGTCGTCGTCTTCGCGTCCCCTCTCAACTTTTGTGTTCTATGCTGACTTCTACCTCCCAAAACAACGTCGTTCAAAAAGGGGTTGCCATGACTCTTGTGGCAGCCTTTCTGGGTTGGCTTCTGGACGGGTTTGAGCTCGGCCTTTTTCCCGTCGTCGCGCGTCCCGCGTTGCAGGATATGCTTGGCAGCGGTGTTGAAGGCGGGGTGGGGCTGTGGATGGGGCGCATCACGGCGGCATTTCTTGTGGGGGCCGCCCTAGGAGGCGTTGTGTTTGGCTGGCTGGGGGACCGTATTGGCCGGGTCAAGGCGATGGCTTGGAGCATCCTCTGTTATTCACTTTTTAGCGGGGCTGGTTATTTCGCGGGCGCTCCTTCGCACCTGGCGGCATTGCGTTTCCTCGCAGCCCTTGGCATGGGCGGGGAGTGGGCGCTGGGGGTTGCGCTCGTGATGGAGTGCTGGCCTGACAAGGCCCGCCCCTGGCTGGCTGCCGCCATTGGCGCGGCGTCAAATCTGGGGATGTTTTTGGTCGCGCTTGTCGCCCGCATATTTCCGGTCACGCCGGACTCGTGGCGCTGGCTTTTTCTCGTGGGCGCGTCCCCCGCTGTGCTGACGCTGCTGATTCGGTTGTGGGTGCCGGAGTCTGAAAAGTGGAAGGCTGCGGCCGCCAGCGCCAAGGACGCACCCTCTGAACTGGCCACGGTGCTGCGGAGTCCTTTGTTGCTCCCGACGATTCTGGGCGTGTCTCTTTCGGCCGTTGCGCTGATTGGATCTTGGGGAAGCGTCCAGTGGATTCCTCTTTGGGTGGATCAAATTACTGGCGGCACCCAACCCGATGCCAAGGCCACCGTCCAGATGGTCTCCACCCTCGCCGCCGCAGCGGGAGCGCTGCTGGGCCCCGTTTTGCTTGTTTCGCTGCCGCGTCGCTTTGCATACGGACTGTTGTGTTTGCTTGCGTTTGGATGCAGCGTCTGGACGTTCCGTTTTCCGGCGCAATGGGGGAACCTGTTTCTAATCAAGGTGGGCTGTCTTGCATTCACCACCGCCTCCTTTTACGGCTTTTTCCCGCTCTATTTTCCGGAGCTGTTTCCTACCCGGGTCCGGGCTACAGGACAGGGCATCTGTTACAATGCAGGACGCTTGGTCGCCGCCGTCGGTGCGCTTGCCAGCGGTCAGCTTGTGGCCCACTTCGGGGGATACGCCCAAATGGGGGCGGTGATCACCCTGATTTACCTAGTTGGGATCGGCCTCTGTTTTTTCGCGCCTGAAACCCACGGCAAACCCCTGCCGGAATAGAAGAGTGTGTGGCGGTCTGTAGAAGTGCGGGCAGGTAGGGTCACTGGGAGACAGAAGCCTCGTCGAGTGGCAGCGACTCGATGAAATGAAGCTCTCGTTGCCCGGGCACGAATTGAGACAGCGCCTCGGGTACGTTAAGCTTGCCTAGTCCATGTTTGACGGAAATTTCCCACGAAGAAACGGCACTAAAGAAAACACGATTTTCGCGATTTAGAATCGCGGAGGAGACTTTGAGCGATAAATTTGAGTCACCCGTGATGAGCAAGGTGGGATGGTTGCATTCAGGGAGGCCACAGAAACTGAGAAATAGCCGCGCGCCACGGAGGGAAAAGTCTTCAACGCAAAACCATACCTTTCTTTCTACACCTTATTTGAATCTTTTTTATGCCACATAACTCCACTCCCAAGGGGCTTGGAAAAGGCGTTGGCCGCGTTTCCAAAGACAAAACAGCTGCCGGAGAAATCCGCCACCAGCATCAGATACTGGATGAAAAAATCGGAGAAAACGGGCAGGCGACATCGAGCCTGCTTCAGCGCACGACGGAGGCAGAACCCTATCGCGCGCAGACGAAGATAAACGCATTCAATTTCCCGTTTACGGGAAACAGCGGTGGCGGCTGTTTTTTGCGCCAGCCGCTTTTTCAGATGCACCGCACGCTGCCGCGCGGTCGTGAGCTGGATGTCTCACTTAATTTTGGGTCAGCCACGGAGGTGTTTCTTAGGAAGAACGCACATTTGCCTCAGTACATGAAGCGCGTGCAGTGGGGTATTGCGACCGAGATGTGGTATCCTGGTCCGGGAGATGTGGCCAAACCTGCTGAGGGGCTGAGGGCCTTCCAAAAATTCGGGCAGAGTTGGATGCTTCACATTATTACAAAATCCCCAAAGATTCTGGAGGATGCCGACCTGCTTGCCGAGATGAAGCATCAGGTGCAGGTGGAGGTGGGTTTTGTCACGTTGAACGAGGAGGCCTCCCAGATCTTTGAAACGGGCACCCAAAGCGTGCGGCAACGCTTAAACATTGTGGAAGAACTCTCGCGAAGGGGAGTTTTTGTGCGCGTCATGATGATGCCGTGCATGCGCGAATATGTGATGCAGACGATTGATGAAGTTCGCCATATTGTTTTTGAGCACCGGGATACAGGGAAAAGAGCGGCGGGTTACAAGCGCGTCAGCGAGCGAGACGGCAATGCCGAGGGAGAGAAGGTGGGGATGGAGTTGCACATCGGCAAGCGCTGGAAAAAGGTTCCGCCTGGGGAGAGTCGTCTCTGGAAACCTGTGATTCTCAAAGACTGGTCGGACCTGACTCAGATGCAGGCGAGTTGGCGAAACTGGGGGGCCAAAGCCTACAAGCAAAAGGATCTGAACTATTACTATGTGGACGAGCTCATCAAAGCGCATCAGGAGGTTCGCGCCCCAAAGCCTGAACGCGGCAGGATGGAGGATCCTACGGCTGAATGTCTTATTCAGTCAGGAGAGAGTGTAGTGGATGAAGATGGCAACGTCCGTACGGTGGAGGTGCGGGGGCATCACAAGCCGAGGAAGCATTGGAGCGGCGCAAATACTCCCCCTTTGGTCAGGCGCAATGTCATGGACTTTGGTTACCGACTTCACTCGAGCATCGACTGGGTGGACTGCATTTAGCAACGCTGACTAACGCCCTCAGGATTGATTCGCTGGGCCGTATCGGTCGGGTGTTATTTTGAGGAGACCTTTCTCCGTGAAATAGTCTTATAAATGATCAAGGGAGCCTAATCGAAGTGGTATCGAGCTTCCCTTCAATGAAGGATCGGAAAATGAAATACTTGGGACCCAGTGCAGTTGACTGCGCGGTAATTTACTTTAGGAAAGCTCAACGCGTGGTGCAAAATGAGATGGTTCAACGGGCCTTGCGCGGGCGGAATTGGACCTTCCTCAGGCACTTAATTTTGCGCACAAACAGCGTCAGAGACGGGCTTGTCTGTGAGTTGCCGCGCGGGTTTCATCCGGGCGAAAAAGTGAATAAGATTTGGAAGGAGCGGCTGAAAATGACGGTCGCTGACTTCACGCGGCTTTCAGACCAACAGAAAGCGGAGCGGATTCTGGAGGCGGAGCGGCTTGGGCAAAATGGATTCCTGAGATTATTGATCTTAAAAACCGATTGCGTACGGAACGGCTTTATCGGGAAGTTTCCAAAATTGTCCTGGAGGACAAATAGGGCTGTTAAAGTTGAATGGCAAAGGCAGGTGGCGTCTTTCGTCGATTTTTTCAAGCAGGCAAGTTCTAGGGAGCGTTGGATGACTCTGCGAAGAATCGTCCAGCTTAAGCAGTGGCGCGCATTGATTGTTCTGGTGGAATCGGGACGGATTGGGCTGCTTGGGCTGCCGGGAGAAATGCCCGCTGTCATCAGTGAGAAACGGGCCTTTTATAAGCAGTGGGAGGCTCAGATCACCGAGGCGCTGGAACATTTTGTAGACCTGACGCACGCGCAAAAAAAGGCTGCTGTTTCTGATGCCCTTATCTTTCAGAAGACTCGTTTTATTAGAGAATTACTGACGGTTTCTAGTGATGGTCTCGGTCATTTTTTGGAAGCATTGCCGTGTTCGATTCTGTCAGATGAGAACGTGAATGAAAATTGGATGCGCCTGCGTCTGCCGGAAGTGGAAAACTCGGAGGACCCGGCTCTGAAAGTGCTTTATAAAATGCAGCGTCTGCGCGCCGAGCCTGTGGGTTACGCGGTGGGTCGGCACTGGGGCATTGAGGGCGATGCGGCGCTTTTTTGCGCGTGGAGAGAGGGGTGGATCGCCTTCCTTCGAAGTCGGCGAGTACCCCGAAGGAGGATTCCAAAACTGCTTTTAAACGATCCTCAGGTTGGTCTTGGTGCGTGGAGAGAGGGATTCGGATTGCCCGGCTCCGCGACAACCCTGGGCGTTGAGAACCGCCTAACGCTGAAAGTTCCCGCCGCTCCTGGATCGACATCGGTCTCAGTATTGGCTGTTTCATGTTTCGCGGGTGCGCCCGAGAGCGTATGGAGCGAGGGCGGGGTGACGGATACACTTGAGTCAAGGGAAGCTTGGGCGTGGGCGTGGCGAATGCATCTGTTGTGGGACTCCAGTGATAAAGCCGTGCCGCCTTTGCAGCTTCGGAACATTCCTCAGATTTTGGAGGCATGGGCGACGCGGCGGATTTCCAATTTGGTCTCTGAATATTCGCTGGATGAGCATGGCATGCCATTTCCAGCGGACCTCAATGTAACCTTGCTGAATGGCGGGCTCCTGCATTCTTGGGCCCACGCATGGAATCAGTTCGCCCGCCGCGACGGTACCCGGCGGGTGATTAATGCAGTTCCCCGCGAGTTGCGTTCGCACCCTTTAATTGAGGCGCTGTGCAGGGAAGGTCTCATTTCACTTCCTCTGGATATTGGGAATGCGTTGGCTCATTCCAATGCATTACAGCGGGAGCGGGGCTGCAGAAGTCTGGTCGTTGAACTCAAGAGGACCCCGGTTCCATTGGCGTTAATTCCAGAGGGTTTGATTAAGAAGGCTGAGGTTCTTGTTGCTTGGGGCAGGGGATGGCGCGAGTTCTTTGAAAATCAGGCGATGCCAAGCGAGGCTATTCCCCGCTTGTTGGCCTCTGATGAGGCGGTTCTTCGGGCCTGGAGGAAAGGATGGAATACGGCGCTCAAGCGGGCGGACCTTGTCCCCTGGCACTGCATACCAAGGTGTCTCCGGGAAGAGGCAAACTTTCGTCGAGAGGTGGTTGAAAAATGGCTCGCGGAGGCAAAGGAGCGAAACTGGATTCGATCCGCCGTGCCCCCGGGGATTCCCGAGCGAGATGCGCTGTTTTTCCAGTGGCTCAATGCCTGGTACATACTGCCGAAAAAGAGGCAGTTTCTAAGGAGCACGGGTAAAGAACCGCGCGTGCCAGAGCTTCAGTGTGAATACTGGACAAAATTTTTGAGCAACTCCCCGGTCTATAAGCTAAGTTCTATCCCGCAGAAGTTCAGAGGATTGGCAGAAGTGAAGCTGGCTTGGATGCAGGGGTGGGTGATGGCTCTTAAAGAAAACGCGGTGTATCCTAGTAAGATCCCCAGGAAAATTTTTAAGATGCCGGAGGGCTATGAGGCTTTCCAGATGGGGTGGATTGCTACGATGCGCACGGCTCCCTTGTCATTTTGGGAGCTTCCGAATTGTCTGTGGGAGGACTGCGGGGTTGTAGAATCTTTGGTTGCGGGATGGATCCGTCGCATTGAGTCCTTCTCAGAACAGGAGCTGTGGGTGCTACCGCCCAGGGCTTGGTTCAACGCGGTTATAGAATCTGAGGCGGCTCAGGCGGAGAACCGTAGTGTGCATCGGTCTGCGGGCGGCAAGTATAAGAAAATGTCATTCCAGGGGTTTTCACTCCCGAAACTCTGGATGGATGCCGGTTCGAGGATCCAAGCCAGTTTAAGAACGAAATGTGTCCGCCTGTTTGCTCTCGATTCTGATAGGTTGAACGCTGCACTTGGTCGTCACATCCAAAGCCCGTAAGCGGCACACGAGCGGCCTTTTGACGTCGGCCAAGGTTTTTTGGAGTTTTTCGTGACCGCTGCAAGGTGCCGCTTCTGAAGCGCTTTTTAAATGTGGCTTCTGGGAAGGATCTGCCTGTCTTTTGAAAGCGGCAAGGGCACTTTTTCAGGCGTCATAAATCGGAATGCGCTCCGCTAAACATCGTGACTCAACCGTTTCTCCAGAGCGTAAAGATGTCCGATTTGAAGCAGGATATCCCCCGGCAACGTGGCGCTCCCAAGTGTGCTTTAGAAAAGCCGCGCCGCGCATGCGCACAACAGCCAGCTGAAAGTGGGGCATATGTAATAATGAGGGGTTCAGGATATTGAGCCTGTAGAAGATTGTCCAATTTATGAACTACTCATTTCAACAAGGCAGTAATGTTAGAGCTCTGTCTGAAAGTTCCACTCTCGAGGAAGCAAAAAGGGCGAATCCATTCCAGTCCACGGCAAGGACTCGTGCTTTGGATCCCTTCCAACTTCACTCAAGCGTCCGCGCAAACCATCGGTATCGCGATTTATCAGAAACAGCGACAAAAGAGGGAAGTCTTTCGACCACGCACGTTGGTGCAAAGTCAGTCTCGAATTCCATGCACGGCATTTCTGCTCGCGCATCCCGAGTGTCTGCGACCCTCAGTCTAGTCTCGCTGATTTTGAGTTTTTACCTCCTTCAAGACCAAATGGGAGGGAAGGTTGCGGCTGGGGTCTTGTCGATTTTGGCAGTCCACGAGGTCGGTCATCTGGTATTGGCCCGTCGTTTTAACGTCCCCGCTCTATGGCCCATTTTTATCCCCTGGAGCGGTGCATGCATCCTGATGCTGAAAGAGACAAAGGATTCCTTTGAGCAGGCGTGGATTGGCTTGGGAGGGCCACTGTTTGGGGTGAGTGCCACGATCGCTCTCCATTGTGCGGGTGTGTGTTGGCACTCAAAATGGCTGTTGAGCGTTGCTTTGTGGGGGTATTCGGTTCACCTGCTTAATTTGATTCCAGCGGGATCTCTGGATGGCGGACACGTCGCTGGTTTTGTGGGCAGATGGCTGTTTGTGCCGGGAGCAATCGTTTTGTTTTTGGTAGTTTGGTTTGCGGAGAATTTGTCGGTGTCTGGCAAGGTTTTGTTTGGATTGCTGCTGCTTCACGCGTTTTGGTGTGCGGCGGCCTTTCTTGCGGAGAAATTGGGTTTTAAGGATGCTCCAAAAGAACAGAAACTCTCCATCCGAAGCAGACGGGTTGTCTGGCTTGTTTTTCTGTGCCTCATTTACGTCTGTGCCGGAGGTGCCATTCTCGTAAATCTGCAGATTGAAGAACTAATGATTGAGTCACAGGAAACACCGGAAACACTTTTGTCTCAGGATTATGAAAAAGACTAATGCCCTGCATTCAGATTTGGCGTTTCCGATCGCATCGGAATCCACCAACCCCTCGAGGTTCAGGGTTTATGTTCCTGGGAGCCAATCAGGATGCCATAACGAGCGAAGAGAACCTGCAACACGCTGAAAAATGGGACCTCACCGGCTGCCGGATTGGACTTACGCAGTATTTTTATTATGGAAATCATCGACATTGACCTGCCACCAGGAGACGACGGGGCCTTTTTCTGTCCATTCACGGGCCAGTTACAGATGGATGATTCGGGTGTTTCCGGTCCTTCGTGTGTCGCCTATATTCCGCCTCCCGTGTTTGCGGATGCGAGAATTGCGTGCCCGCATTTCGAGAAGTTCTGGGATAATTTTTTGAACGAAGCCCCTGCAGAAATGTGGGAGCAGGTCCTGAGTGATTTAGAGGGCGATATTTTATCGGAATATCTGGAGGAATATAACGGACTCCCCACCCAAAAACTGATCGGTTTTAGAGTGAAGACAACATCCACGGTTCGTCGGAATGCACCTGAATTCGATTGTCCGATTTATACACTCTCAGTGTTCTACATCGTAGATTTTTGGTGCAAATCACAGAGATAAAAACCGATCATATCACGCGGCGCAGGGCCTCTCTACTGCTGCAACTGCAACCACCGGCGCAGTCGTTGTACCCCGCGGGATACCGAATGACCCGAGCGCCGGGTTGCTCGTCAACCCCGTTTGCAAATTTAGTTATCCTTGCCATCACCTTGGGAGTGCAGGTCAGTTTGCCGGAAAATTGTGCGAGGAGATGCGCCGTGGCGCCGGACAAATCACCGTCTATGTCCAACGCGAGAGGGCCCGGGTGCGAGAGAAGCTCCTTCGCCGCCTGAGGGGAAAGGTGATCCAAGTGAAGCGACAAGGCGAACCTGTGCTGTGCCAAGGCTTGAGCAGCTGTTTGGCTGAGATAAAAGCAATCGAGCAACTCAAGCGCGCCGCGGTGGGCGGCGAGCGAATGGGCCTGCTGTTTCGAGAGATTTTTGAAGCCAGAAAGGCGCAAGTTGCCGCCGCTGGCCGCCAGTATTAGAGTCTCCAAGTGGTCGGGAATTTGTGCAAAATCAAAAAATAGTGAAAGGCCGCCCTGATGCGCCGAAAGCGCTCCAGCAGTCGTCCTTAACAAGGACGGTGGCACGGATAACGAAAGGTGGCCCCTGTGTTTTGCAAGCGCCCCAGCCGTCGCGGCCGAGTTCCAGTCGAGCCCCTGCAGCGAGAGGTCTCCTTTAACGGCGGAAAGCGCTTCGATCTCGCCCACTTCAAGTTGCTGGATGTTGTCCAAGTAGAGGGAGCCTTCAGCCTGAGCCAGAAGGCTGAGGGTTTTAAGCTGAGACCTCCCCAAAAAAGACTGCCTAGCCGTCGAGCGCCCTTTCGCCCCTCTAGGTTCCCGGCAGAAGAGACCAAGGGAGAGGCCTCCCCTGTGTTTTGAAAGCGCTTCGGCAGCTTCTGAACTCAGCCGTTGGAGCCAAGGTAAATCTAAAAAGCCACGGTGTGTCGCGAGCGCCTGCGCCCCAGGCACCAGCAAGGACATCGGTCCGGCGATTCGAATGTCCCCGCGGTGGCGAGCCAGTCCTGCCCAAGCGCGGTCCGATAAATCACAGCAGGAACATAAAACGAGCTCCCCATGATGTTCCCCCAGCGCCTCGGCCGAGGCATCGCTAAGCTGGGTGCGTTTTGTCGTCAATAAAGTCAGCACACCGGAATGCTGAGAAAAAGCGGCGGCGACATCAGGAGGAATCTCCCAGAGACCGCAAACCTCGAGAGGACCTTGGTGTCCGGCAAGCAAGCTCGCGGAAACTGCCGGTTGGTAGCTATAGCCAAACCCCTGCACGCTCAGAGAACCATCTTCGGCGACCGCTGCAGATGCGGGCGTAACAAAACGCAACGCACTGGGAGATAGAGCGGTGCCGTCGCGGCCAGCAACGTCATAAGAGAGGTTCATGGCCAATCGTTGGAAGGAGAGATGGTACACCCAGTCCAAAAGTTAGACTGTGAACCGATATTCGACATGAGCGATTTCAGGATATTTTCTCTCGAACGCTCACACATCAAAATGGATTGAGTCTGGGAGGGCATGCTGAAGACGAAAAACGGCAAGGAAGATAAACCGGCGAACAGAGGTGCGGAGAATGTACGACGGAAGATGACGCTTTCGGAACTTACGCCTGACTAGCTTCTTCATTCAGGTGGCTGACTACAACGTTCTTATTTTACGCCCAGTAGAGCCGGATTTGGTCCCCCAAATGAAAGGGAGGCTAGCGCGAGGAGGGGATGTTGCAGATAATTCAGAAGCATCGCAGCTACGAGCAGGCGATGCCCGAAGCGCTTGCGAAAACGAATTGGATTCGAAGTCATATCGAAGTGCGGAACGCTGATTCTGCGAAGGAGGCAGATGCCGGAGGGGCTTAATAACGGCTGCCAAGTTGATATTCGACGAACCATTGGACCACGCCTTCAAGATGATCTGCAAGGCAGGAAAAGTCCCCCGGTGGCAAGTCCTGCGCATTGAGCGCCCCTTCTCAACGCGGATGAAGGAAAAACAATAACCTGTTTCCAAGGAGTTTACGGATCTGAACGAAGGCAAATGGGAGGTCACTTTTGAGCCCGAACTCTGAAGTTAAGGTGAAAGGAGGTCATCACGCGGAGGCGCGGAGACGCGGAGAAATACAAATTCCTGTAAAAAAGGATGTTCCATTTCCAACCTCCGCGTCTCCGCGTGGACTGCTGTTTTCAGGTTGAGTGTGGCTTCGCTTCCGGACGTGGCATCCTGGGTGCTGCTCGGCAAGGAATGCCGTCCTCGAGTGCGCCGACCTCAGCGCGCGCCTGCGGTCAAACACCCCGCCACATTGGCCACTGAAACCTCCTATCGGGAAGCTGTCTGTAATTGTTTGGGAGCGTTACCTGAGAGCGATTCCAAGGTTTCCGTCCAGCCAATCGCGTTTTTTGAAAGACGTTCCTGCAGGAGAGACAGGTCCTTCCCAACGAAATTGGGCAGTTCTCCGAGAAAGCTCGGATCGAGATGCATTTCAAATCCGTGGAAGAGAAAAAACGCGATGGATTCGAGGATCGTGAAACCGTATTTTGTTCCGTAAAAACTATTTCCGGCACAGGGTGACGTTTTTGAAAGTTCGACGTCAAGAGTCGTGAAATGGTCGAGAACGTCGCTAAACTCAGGGCGGGTGATGAAACGTTCGGTGAGGGACAAGCTGTGTCCATAGTTGGTGTTGTCCGTACCCCAGCCACGGCGTCTGGCTTCGCCTGTTCCAATGTCCTTCTTAATTAGTCCGAGGCGCCCGCCGTTTCGAAGGCGGTATTTGTTTTGAAAACCTTCCGTGGGATCAATGCCCCAAAAGTTGCGGGCCGGGTTGTGAATACGGAGTGAACGTGCGGTGGCGGAGTCGTATTTTGGGGATGTAAGGATCATAGGATGGTTTGGGGTGGCCATCAGTATTACACACTTTGCTTCACTGCCTTTCCGGGTCATGCATGGTTTTCTTTACGAGGTGTCACCGGCGTGAACACGGATGGATTTGGCCGGTTGAAAGTGGAGTGGAAAAAAGGGTGATTCTAAATGCGTCAATGAAAGTTCGATGGAGCGGACGCAACTACCTCTTTCAGGAACAGACGAGACAACCGTCGCAGGCTGTTCATCGTTCCGGCGGTGTCAACGGGGATGGCATGCAGGGAAGGGAAGCCAGGGTAACCCAGGAGACCTGCGCGCGCGCTGGCTTGCGGAGCTTCAAATCCAACTGTGGGACAAGACCCACCGCCCGAGTCCTGTAGGCCGAGTGTATATTCCAAAGGCAAATGGCAAGGTACGGCCGCTTGGAATCCCGATAGTGCGGGATCGAGTGGTGCAAACAGCGGTGGTACTGCTGCCGGTCTTTGACGCTGGCAGTCCCTCCCCTCAAAAGGGACCCTGGCCAGCCGATACTGGAAGGCTCGAGGTGTAGAGAATGCGTGTGAGGCGAAATAAAAATTCGGAAAACCCAGCGTTTCAGAACTTCTAACATGGAGAGCTCAACACATGGGGTTTGTGGGTGGGGAGGTGTTGTAATGATGTGGAAAAAGGGGAGTGAAAATAAGGGGGTATCTTATGACATCTCACGTTTTTTCGCGCCCTGATTTCGAGGTTTTAAGGTGGGGGGAGGTGGGGAGATGGGAGGTAAAGATCGAGAAAGTGAGCCCTGAGGGATCAAAAGAGGCCGGTAAGTTGAAACCAAAAAACGAAAGGAAAAAAGAGTATGAAAAATAGACAATTACATAATGTTCATAGGTTTGTAGACGTGATTGCCTTCACGAAAGTGGGGTTGCCGCATGGCTGGCTTGGGAACATGGCGCCCTTTCCGCTCGCGCATGACGGGGAAAAGTATCTGACCTCCGAGGCCTTATTTCAGTGTCTGCGTTATGAGGGATTTCCAGAGGTTCAGAAGCAGATACGAGACTGCCCTTCGCCGATGGGAGCCAAAATGCAGGCAAAAAAGTACAAGCACCTGATTGCCTCTACCGTGGAAATGATGGGAGAGGAGGACATCCGACGTATGCTCCTGTGTTTGCGCTTAAAGTTGGTGACGTATAAAAGTTTGCAGGCGGCGCTCATCGCCACGGGGGAGAAAGTGATTATTGAGGACGTCGGCGCAAGAGCGTCAAAATCTGGAAAGTTTTGGGGAGCCAAGTGGGACGATTCCCAAGGCTGGGTAGGAGAAAACGTGCTTGGCTCACTCTGGATGCAAATTCGTGAAGAGTTAGCGAAGCAAAACTAAGAGGCAGCCTAATCTGCCTGGGATTTGGTGTGCATTTGAAGGGGGAGGGGAAGTGGATTTGGAGCACGCGCTCTGACTGAGCGCGTGCATAGCAGAACGTCGAATCAGCGCTTTAACGGCTGGGAAGCGCAAGTTCGCGACCATCCGAAAACTTGGGTCTCTATTCCCGCTGAGCTAAAGCAATTGCCACTTTTTAAGCAGCTTTGGATTAGCGGATGGCAGGCCGAACTTCGCCGCTCTCCGGAAAGCTCCCAGCATATTCCGAGTGAGCCACTGGAACTGCCAAGGATTCAGGAAGCCTTGAATGATGCTCGGATACAGAGCTCTGAGGACGCGCCGGAATCCGTTCAGCACGAATCTCGTTTGATGGATGCTTGGCGCCATACCTTGCCGAGCCAAATGCGAGATCCTTGGACACTTCGAATTCTCGAGCAAATGACCAGCACAGAT
>QQND01000008.1 GCA_003402745.1 Verrucomicrobiota bacterium | reverse complement strand
CGCATGAACTACACCGTCATGGGCAACTCCGTGAACCTCTCCGCCCGCATCGAGAGCCTCACCAGCCATTACGGCGCCCAATTACTCGTGTGCAGCGAAACCTACCGCGCCCTCAAGACGTCCTACCGCTCCCGCTTGATCGACAAAATCCGGGTCAAAGGCCAGAGCACGCCAGCCTCACTGTACGAAATTCTCTACGCACATTCTCCCGAAAAAGAAGAGGAATGGCTGGGCGCCTACGCCTCCGGACTGGGCGCCTACGAGACGGGGAATTTCAAGGGCGCTATCGCTTTTTTTGAAAAGTCCCTCGTTTTTAACCCCCTCGACAAGGCCTCCAAAATCCTCCTCTCCCGCTGCGCCATCCTTCTCGAACGCCCCCAGCCCGATTGGGACGGAGTCTGGTCCATGGAGTCGAAATCAGGCTAACCCGCCCTCAAATCCGCCCGCCGCTTCAGCCCTCATTTTTTCATGGCTCAAATGAACCTACTTTGCTGCAAAACCGGTGACCTCACCCTCGCCGTGCAGCTGGATCGTGTAATCGGCGTCGTCGAAAGCGGGCTGCTCACGCCGCTGCCGTATTCAGGCGACGCCTTCGAAGGCCTGGTGGAGGCCATCGGACAGGTCATGCCCAGGGTCAACCTCGCACAAATGCTCGGCATCTCCCAGCCCGAGGGCGGCATCTTGGTCGTCGTCATGGACAAGGGCGGATCCCTCGCTCTGCGCGTCCAACAGGTCACCTCCATGCTGACCCTTGAAGGAGAACAGGTCCTCGCAAACACAGGCCGCGCCCGCGAGCGCTGCGACCTGTTCATGGCCGACTTCGAACACAACGGCGAGACCTTTTACCTCCTCGACGTCGACCGCCTGGCCGCCGCCGATTCCCTGCGCGTCCTCGCTCCAGACGGCGAAGTCATGCTCGCAGAAGCTCTCCCACCGGCCGCGCCGGAGGAGCTCATCGTCGAGTCCCACATCCCGTACCTCCTCGTCGAAATCGGCGAGGAAACTTACGCTTTCGAATCCGCAGAGGTCGAAGAATTGCACGTCTCGGGGCCGATCCGCCAGATGCCAGGCGCGCCGGAGTGGCTGCTCGGGTTAATCGACCTCCGGGGCAAACCCGTCCTCGCCCTCTCGGCCGGGATGCTCCTCGGACGCCCTCAGACGAGCGCGCGCGAGGTGTGTCTTGTCACCCAACTCGAGGGCGGCATGGAGATCGCCCTTTTTGTGGACCGGGCCCTCGGCCTGGAGCGTTTTTCACCCGACCTGGTCTACCCCATGTCCCAAGCCATGGCCGGCGTGCGAAGTTATTTTGTGATCGGGGCGGATAAAATTGTGGGAATCATCAGCCCCCAAAAACTCGTCGAACAGGTGCGCGAACAGCTTACGGCTGCCATTCCTGCGGATCCCTGGTCGGCCGGGGAAAAGCCCCAGGCGCCCGCCGTGGCGCAGCACCACCAATTGCTGACGGTGCGGGTGGGCGAGGAATTATTCGGCCTCACACTGGAGCGGATCGACCGCATCCTTGCCTCGGTACGCCTGACTCCGCTGCCCTCCACCGTTGAACATTTTGACGGTATGGCGGACGTCGGCGACGGGGTCATTCCGGTGATTGACCTGCGCAAACAGGTGCAGGGCGGGGACGCAGAGCGTTCCAGCCAGCCCCCCTGCATCCTCACGATGTTGGAAGGTTCCATGGCGGGAATTCTCGTAGACCAAGTCTTGAGCATCCGAGACGTGCCAGCCGACCGCTTTGAACCCGTCAAGGACGGCTCAAAGCTGCCGATTTCCCACGTCGTGCCCCTCGACGGCCGGATGGTGTCGGTGCTCACGATCGACCGGCTGCTCCCGGCAGCTTAGGCGGTGCTCCCGAAAGGAGAAAGTGCTGGAGGAGCGGAGCCCGAGCTCAAAGACCCGCCCTGCGGACGAGCCTGAGCCCGGGGTTGGTACGCGCTCCACCCCGAAATTGGACCATCAGGTGAGCCGAGCGGATAAACCTCGAAACGGCAATGGCTGATACCCTCTCTTTTAGGTTTATGGATGGTTCAACGCGCTCAGCACCTAGGACCGCGGATCCCCAGCTCCGCTTTGACGCTCCAAAAACTCAGGAAGTCCTTGCGGGGGCTCCGCGGTCCCAGGAGAGAAGGACCAGTTTTCTTCAAGACTTGGCATGAGAACCCTCTGAGTTTAGGGGCTCTTTAGCCTCTGGTATGTAGATGCATGAGGGCGACAGCAATGTCTTCGCCGACGTTGTACACAGCGCAAAGGCACTCACCCAGTGGGTGAGTCTGAAACGAGATATGTTCTAGCTGTATCTCCCTTTTTAAGAGTTTGTTGTATCAGCTCCATCAAACCTTCATTGCCGCATTTAGGATAAAGCCTCCATAGTTGTCCCAGCCGCCCCGCGAAGCGCGCGGTTTCCCGTCTTCTCATACCATCCATCCCAAATCCATTACCTGCTGCCTCTTGGGTGGCCCTCGAGAAGGAGCTTTCCTGCACGATCGAACAGCGCTTTCCCTCCCCTCGGCCTTTGGACTTTGAAATCCACGCATCAAAACCCCTCAACCCGAGGGGTTTGTGATCAGTGAGAGGAACACGATGCTCTCCAGAAGAAGCGGTTACTGCGTTGTTGAACGAGGGTGGCTACGCCTGCAGGCTTTTGATCACCCCGGTGCTGTCGCCGTGGCGCTCGACTTGGATTCCGGAGCCTTGGAGGATTGTCAGCCATGCGTTGCAGAGTGGCGTTCCTTTTGGCAGCACAAGGTTGTGCCCGAGCCGTATTCCGGCGCCGCCGCCAGCGATTAATGTGGGGCAATTTTCTAGCGTATGGGCCACCCGCAAGTTGCTTCCGAATACCACCGTGCTGTGGTCAAAGAGTCTGCTGCCGTCCGTTTCTTTGGTGGCTTTGAGGCGGTCTAGCAATCCCGCGAGCAAATTGCAATGGGCAGCGTCGCGCGTTTGGGAAGCCTCCATCTTGGGGCCCGGTGAGTAGTGACTCATTTCATGAGCAATGACCGGAATGTCGAGGCTCTTGAGAAAGGAAGCGGTAGGCAGGCGGTAGGACAACACCCGGGTGCTGTCGGTCTGGATGGCAGCCACCATCAGATCGTACATGAGCTGGATTTCTTCCTTGCCCGCGAGTTCCGGTTTGGGCTCCACAAGGGGCGTTTTTGCCATGGGTACGTTGATCCATTGTTCCTCCTTGCTGAGACGGGTTTCAATTTCACGAACGCCTTGGAAATACTCGTCCAGTTTTGCCTTGTCTGTTTTGCAGAGCCCGCGGTGCAGGTCTGCAGAACTTTCCATCACCGTGTCGAGCAGGCTCCGTTTCTGCGCGAGCAAGGCTTTTTGTTTCTCGGGCGAGGTTTTGTCGTTCGAAAACAGGCGGTGAAAGGTTTCCAACGGCGAGTTGTGGCCGCCGATCGGTTTGCCTCGGAGATCCCAGGCTAGAGAGAGACCGGGACCGTGCCCGTCGGCTTCGATGCCCTGGCCTCCGTTGAGTTGAATGGAGGTGAAGCGGGTCTCTCTTCCCAGCTGCTCTGCTGCGACTTGATCGGCGGAGATGCTGTTGTGAAAGTTCTGGCCGGGCTCGGCGTACCGATTGGCTCCGGTAAGCCAGAACGTACTGCCAGAGTGACCGTCCATGGAGAATTTGTTGGCGAGTCCCTGAATCACAGTGAAGTCAGCTTTGTGGCGCTCCAGCGGCGCAAGTCCCAACGGCAGAGTGTAATCGACTCCGGGCTGGTTGAGCTCCGGGAACCAAGTTTCCTGGGTGACCCCCCAACCGAAGTTGAGAAAAATAAAGCGTTTTGGAGGAGCCTTTGTCTGTGCGGCAGCGGCGAAGCGGCGGAAGCCCAAGGATTCGAGTGCGGGTAAGGCGATCAGAGCGGCGCTGGATCGCAGGAAATGCCGACGATTGAGAGGAGAGTTGGCGTTCATGTGTGGGGGTTCGCGTTAAAGGAGACTATTTGCTGTGAAACTCTTTGCTGCTCACCAGCGCGTAGATAAATTCGCGAACGGCGAAGGTTTTTCCGCTGGCCTGCTCAACCATTGCATCTAGGAGCGGTTCGTCGCTGAACCCGCAGGGGCGTCCAAGAGCATACTGGATAAGAGCACTGCTAAAGCCGCGTGCAAAGGAGTTGCTCCGGCTGGCGAGGATATCTCGCAGCTCAAAGAAATCGCGAAAGGCGGGCCCTTTGTGGAGGGCCCCGGCGGGATTGATACTCCACGTCTTGAATGCTTTCGGGATGGGTTTTCCGGTCGTGCTCATGGCTTGATAGTGGTCTTCGGTGCGCCATTGACCGACCGCATCGAAGTTTTCTAACCCGAAGCCAACGGGGTCGATTTTCCGGTGGCAGCTGGCGCATTGGGGCTCTTCCTGGTGTGCGAGGACGCGTTCGCGTGGGGTGAGGACCTTTTCCGCGAGACGGTTGAGCTGTGGAATGTTCGGTGGGGCCGGAGGTGGCGGGTCGTTGAGGAGTTTGCGCAGCACCCAGGCGCCACGTTCGACCGGGCTGGTGTGCTCGCCGTTGCCGCCCATGGCGAGGATAGCGGCCATGCCAATGAGCCCTCCTCGAGGAGAATCCGAGGGGAGTGGGACCTTCTGGAAGTGGTCCCCTTTCACCCCGGGGATGCCGTAATACTCGGCAAGGACGTTGTTGACGACGACGTAGTCGGACTTGAGGAGGTCCGACAAACTGGCGTTTGTACGCAAGAGATGAGAGAGCGTTTCAAATATTTCTTTCCTGGCGGCAAGTTCGGTGCCGTCGTCAAAATCTGGGAAAAGTTTACGGCTGAATTTAAAAAAATCGAGCCGGTCGAGCACGAGCCATTGCTGGAAGAAGGGGCGAAGGAACCCTAGAGAACGCTCGTCATTGAGGAGTCGGTCGGTTTCCACCAAAAGCACCTCGGGTTTGGATAGCGCTCCTTGTTCTGCGAGGTTCTGCAAACTGGCATCTGGCGCCGTGCCCCAGAGGAAGTAGGAGAGGCGGGTCGCGAGTTCTTGTTGGGTCAGTGGGCGGCGGATGCCATCCGAGACGGGCTCTGCGAGGTAGAGGAACGGAGGAGAGGACAGGACAATCGCGAGGGTTTCCTTGAGGGCTGCGCCATGGAGCTTTCCTTCCGCGCGGTAGCCGCGATACATCCCAACTAAGCGGTCGATATAAGCGGGGCGGACCGGCGTTCCTCGGAATGCTTCTTTAGCGAATCGCCCCAAGGCATCCCGCAAGATTTCTTCAGTTGGCGGGGCGGATTTTTCATCGAAAAAAATGTCATTCAGGGCTTTAATGCCCGGGGGAATCTCCCGCTCCGAAGGAACTTTGCGTTCCACCTCCATCCAGTCCAGCCAGAGGGGAAATTCCAGGCCAAATCCGTTTCTTTTGAGTGCTGCATCGAATTTTTCCTGGTTGCGCTGCTTTGCCGTGCTGGGTTCATGCCTATAATAGGCGCCCTTTTGACGGATAAAAAAGGTGCGATCGTTGGCGTCCGAGGTCTTTCGGATGCTGACAGGGACCTCAAAAACCTGGGGGGACTCCATCGTTCCGTCCACATGATGCGTACTGGTAGCCATCCACTCGGCAGTCTGAAAAGAGCGGCCGATTCCGACCTCTAGGAAGCGGTCCTCGGGGGTGGCGTTTTCTGTGGCAGCCACGCGGAAGCGCACTACGTAGTCGCCGGCCGGCCAGTTTTGGGGGATGGAGATATAATAGCGGCTCTTGAGCGCGAAGATGATCGAGTTCGGGGCGCCAAGAAATACTGGGGCCGTGAAATACGAGCCTGTATCCAGCTTGGGCATTGCTAGATAGGCGTTGTAATAGGGGTGAAAGCGACTGTTTTTATCGAAAACCTCCGCCCGCTCGGCAGCCACGGCGCCACTGTTGAGAAGCTCCCGCTTTCTCTCGAACCCAAACTCTTCAGGTGAGGGAGCTCCTGAGATTTTCTCCCAATTTTTACGCAGGAAAGCATCGTCCGCTTTTTTCTTCGCAAATTCGGCCGCAATCGGCTGGTTTTCGGGTTTCGCGGCGGCTTCCGCCACCGCTTTAGACCAACGGTGGAACTGTTTGTAGCCGTCAAATTGTGACGCTATTTCCTTCTGAATCCCAGCCAGAGATTCCTCCGCCTCGACATGCAGTTTCTTTTCGATGCTGCGGGACGCATGACGCTCAAAGGCATCCTCGAGCGCGTCCTTGGCCAGAGAAAGATATTGTTCGATCTGGTTGCTGGACATGAACAGGTTGCTTCCAACGGTATCAAACACGACCTCTGGTCCGGGAGCCATGGTGTCGCCTGGGAGTTCTGAGACGTGAATGTCTGCGCCAAGGAGGGTGCGCAGCGTGTTTGCATACTCCCGACGGTTGAGTCGGCGCATCGTGATGACGCCTCGCTGGTCGCTCAAGGAGCGACGGGCGGCGACCAGCGTGTTGGAGAGTTCGTCGAGGAACTCGGTCTTCTGGGCGGCAGGGATCGGCTTTTTTTCTTCGGGAGGCATCTCTCCGGCATTCAGGACATTGAGAATTTTTTGCCAGCGATCTGCGGTTGAGTTGTCGGAGAGGGAGAAGGACAGGTCGTCGAGTCGAAATTTCCCCTTTTGTTTTTCTGCTCCGTGACAGCCTTCGCAGTTTTTTTGCAGTAGTGCGCGATGGCGCGCATCTAAATTTGCCTTCGCGTCCGTTGCCGCCTCACTCTCTCCGGTCGCCAGTACGCAAGCCGCGAGTAACATCGTGAGCGTTGTAAAACGGAAGTTCCGCCGCCCGGATTTGCTGACGGGAAGGAGTGCAGCTTGATGGTTAAAAGGCTTTGATTCCTTTGATTGCCCTTCCATCGAAGTGCCGATGGCACAATCTGGATGAGGAGAGATGTGGAGGGTTCTCATGCGAGATGGGGGGCGTCCTCTTTGAAAATAGGTTTAATTCGAAGCATGCGCCCGGACAGCATCGCCCTCACAAAGGCATACAAGGAAGCCTCGTGCTCGGCATAGAGGCGGAGAAACGATTCGTTCTGGTGCTGGTCCACGGGCGTCATCATCGGGGGGTAACATATTAATAGCCTCGAGATCCCCCATTATTTGCCACCCTATTTTCAATATTTTTTCAGCGCTGCGCCTTCGAAGGCGCCACTGCGAGCCACAGTGCCGCTTAAATAGATCGGCTGCACGTTAGGCCTCTACAAGGAAGGGGACTGGTACGGGGAGCCGGAGAACGCTCTGGCCATCGTCCAAACGCTCAAGGCGCGGGGGATCCCCAAGGTCGGGATTGTTTACAACATGCACCACGACAACGCACACATCGCCCCGCTTGTGGGGGTATTGGCCAGAAACTTGCCACATTTGCTCTGTTTTAACCTCAACACCGCCGACATCCGCGGCGAGGGCACGGGACGACAGATCCTGCCGCTCGGAGCGGGCACCAAAGACCTGCGTGTGCTCTACGTCCTTTGCGAAAGTGCCTATCGCGGCCCCATTGGTATCCTCAACAATAACGGTGAAGACACCGAGGCCCGTCTGCTTGACAACCTCGACGGCGTCCACTGGCTCGTCCAAAAGATTGACGGCAAACCGCTGGGCCCCATGCCGCAATATCGGACACACCTGGTTCAGTAGCGGAGGTTGCGCATGTGAACCACAACACGAAGCGCTTCTTCTCTCATTGGCAGCTGAAACGATGTTTAACGCGCCACGGCCCTGCAGCAAACAAATGATGTTTCCGCGATACACTCTCAAACCAATCTTCTGCTGCAACTTCCGCAAGTCGTCTTCACTAAGTTCCTGCAATTTCTCCAAGCGTTCACGCAACCCCTTCGCGTCCCTTCCACTCTGATCAACCAACTGCACGCGATTTATCGAGGGAACCGGGAGCTCCGAGCCAAAAAACGTTTTTCGGAATTAAGGCTTCTGGTGCTGTGGTTGCTCAGCCAAAAAGTTGGCAAGCGCTTCGGCCAGACACTGACCCACTTTTCGATAGCCATCAGTAGTGCTCGCAGCAGAGTTCCAGATTGTCTCCAGACACACCGCAACGGTCCGCGGATTACCATGCAACGCCACCCAGTGCGCGCTCATTTCACGCCACCGCTGGGAGTAGTTAGCACCTATCATTTTTGGATGAACGCTCATTGGAATCAGGGGTTTGACCTGACTGATGAGCCTATAACCTAGGTCCGCAAAATGCCTCTGCCTCTCCGCCATTTCAGGACTTAAGACAGCGGGATCCAGCAAGAAAAAAAATGTCGGATCGTCTGGACCGGGATTGTGAAGGTCCAGGAAAACATCCATTCGACCCGCCTGGATGAGGTCCTTCACCCGGGCTTGGGCCGCCTTGGTTTCATTCCAGTGCGGCAGGTCCGACCAGTCCCGGTTATGATCATACGGCAGCGCGTCTTTACCTCCATTGCCCGTGGCAGTGTTATCCACATCCATAATCGGCACCCACATTATTTCAGCTGACCGACGCAATGTCTCCGCCTTTTCGGAGTCTCCCAAAACCCACTCCATGAATCCACGCGCCACCCAGCTTGAGCCACTTTCCCACGCGTGCTGACGGGCCTGCACCCATACACCAAAGCGTTCCGTTTGAGATTTATCGCCCTCAACAACCCGCAGCATTGGGACTGAACGCCCCTCACGAGAGCGACACAATTCCAGCGCCTGAACACTTGGTTTTCTCTGCGCGAACTCAGTCGTCCACCGAACGGCATCCTGCGGCGTGCACGGAGGCCCCCACGCCGCATAAAAGGAAACTCCCTCGCTGCGTATGGAATAGAGCATCCAATCTCCTTCACGCACCCCATTTGCCGTTTGCGTCCAAACAGTCCCATCAGCAGACGTACTTGCATGCGCCGGCATCGCCCAGGAAGAAGAGAGCGGTTTCATTAACGCACCGCCCGGTTGACTCACCGTGGCCGTTGAACCGCGCAGCTTCAAATGAAGTGTCTCCCCCGGTTCGATGCCCTCGACCCGAAAATACCACCAGCACGGCCAGCCCCTCACTGGGTCTCCTCCCGGAGCAAATTCAATTGTTCGAGTCTCTTGATCGATCTTGATATCCGCCGCAGAACCTCCTTCGAATCCAGTTGCGACACGCAACGCACTTTTGGCTGCACAATTGCAGGTGCCTGCTAAAAAAATAGATAGCAACACCATTATTTGCGTAAGAATAGACAACGACGCTTGCATACCGGCGCAGTATGCACTGCAATATAATTGCGCTGCAACATTTTACACATAAGCCTGCACAAACAACGTCGCACTCTCGCCTTGTGTCATCCCCAACGTTTTCAAAAACCATGCCTGCCGCCCCCCTCTCCACGCCTCCCACAAAAACATGCTTCTGGCGCCGAAGCCTCCGTCCAATGGCCGCCGCGCTCTGCCTAGGCAGCGCCGCCAGGGCGGAACTTGTGCTGCTTTCTGACGGCAAGTCCGAGTACCAGATCGTCCTTCCTGACCAGCTCCCTAGCCCTGAACTCACCAATTGCCTCACACAGACTGCCCGTCTGGCTCAGGCTGCTTTTGCCGCAAACGGAGCGGACGTTGATATCGTCACAGAATCAGCGAAAAAGCCCGGAAAACCTGCACTCTACCTCGGCGCGACGGTTTTTGCCAAGGAACACGGCGTTTCCACCGCCGACCTCCCCGACTGGACCTATCTTTTCCAAGCCGCTGGGCGCGACCTCATCATCGCCGGCAACGACGCCCCCTCAAAAGCCCAGGCTGACAAAAAACGTTTTTCGGGCTGGGATCGTGTCGGTACAGCGAAAGCCATGGCGGACTTTGCCCGTGAGTTTTTAGGAGTCCGGTTTTTGTATCCAGAACTCCCCGGCTACACCCCTGTCGCAGGCGCGGCCAAAATCGATTTTCTCAAGTCACCTGCCATCGAATTTCTGCCTCTCAAAACGATCGTTGTCCCCGACGCGCTCAACGTGCGCAAGGTCCCCACCCTGCGCGTCAACACCGCCCATCCCGCCGGAGGAAGCTTTTACGACCTGGCCCACAACCGCTTTCCAAGGGTCGACGAGCTGTTCGGCGGCCACACCTGGCAGCGGGCCATTCCTCCGGAGCAACACTACGCCACCCATCCGGAATACTTCGCCCTGCTGAGCGGTTCCCGCCAGAAGCCAGACGATGGCAATGCGCAGTACTGCCTTTCTAACCCGGAGGTGCAGGAACTCATTTACCGGGATCTCGCCTCCTCGCTTGACCAAGGCTTTTCCTCAGTCGACCTCGGCCAACCCGACGGATTTCGGGAGTGCCAGTGCCAAAACTGCGCGAACCTTTTTGGGACGGGGAAGGACTGGGGCGAAAAGATCTGGATTTTCAACCGGCAGGTTGCCGAGCGATTGCTAGCGTCCCATCCACAGGGGCAGGTCACGATGATGTCCTACATTTTGACAGCCGTGCCGCCGAAAACATTCACGGGTTTTCCGGCCAACACCTGCGTCATGCTCACGGGCACAAACGAGGAGGACTTCCAGCCTTGGCGTGGCCACACGGTGCCCAGGGGGTTTACCGGCTACATCTACAACTGGTGCCCGAACCTCGGCTCGCGCTACACCCCCATGCGCACTCCGAGCTTTGTAGAAACACAAGTCAGGCGTCTCGTGGCCAACAAGGTACAGGGCATCTTCAGGGACGGCCCCGGCCAGCTCTTCGGCCTCGAAGGGCCCGTTTACTACGTGATGGGGCGTATGTTGGACGACCCCCAGCGCTTGAAGGCCTCCGAACTGGTGCCGGAGTTCTGTGATGCGGCCTTCGGAAAAGCCGCGCCCGCGATGAAGTCTTTTTATCGCTCGCTCTACCATTCCATCGCCCTGTATTCCGACCAAATCGGCACGCGCTGCGATGTATGGCGCAGCCCCTCCTATGAAGGAAATGCTTTCAAAACCGTACAGGACCCCTTCCGCCTTCTCGCCTTTTTGTACCCGCCGAACCTTCTGGACAGCCTCTCCTCCGACCTCACAGAAGCCCGGAAACTCGCCTCCACCCCAAAGGTCAAAACTCGCCTGGCCCTCGTTGAACTCGAATTTGAATATATACGCCTCCTCGCCCGCGTGGTGCATCTGTACCAAGCCTTCCAGACCCAGCCGGACATCCCTTCAAGGGATCGACTTCTGGACGCCATCGACGCGCGGAACGCATTTATTACAGCGCTCTACGACAAACAAAACAGCGCACTCCCCAGCGCCGATTGGGGACACACGCTCTACCCGTTTCCGGGCCACAACGCCGCGCACCTGCGCTTGGCTCGCGACGGGTATCAGGAACCCTACTCCCACACCTGCCTGAATTGGGACACCAAGGTGATGCGCTCCGCTCCGATGGCAGGGAGGAGAAGCACCCATGTTAAACGCTCCGCTGAAAGCCTCACGCCGGACTCTCCCCTCTGGAACACCGTCGAACCGGAGTTGCTAACCGCCATCCTCCCGCTCAACGGTTTGCCCCGGACCACCAAGCTGCGCCTGCTCTACGACAGCACCCATTTGTACGTGCTGTCGGAGGCCGAGCTGGAACCCTCTGCAACCGAGCCGTTCAAGGCGCTCAAAAGGGACACGCCCCTTTTGAAAGAGGAGTCGTTCGACCTCTATCTTCAGCCTGCCCCTTCCAAGGACCGCCTCTACCGCTTCATGACCGGTCCCGGTCCCGACGCCAAATACGACGCACTCAACGGTGCGATTACCGATTTGATGGACCCACGTCACAGCAAAGACGACCCCTCTTGGAACGGCGATTACCGCGTAGAAACGCGCTTCGAAAAAACCACTCGCGTCTGGCGTTCCCTGCTGAGCATTCCCTTCCAGACCCTCGAGACTCCGCGGCCGGCGCCGGGAACCCGGTGGCTTGCCAACTTTGCCCGCCACCACTTGGTGGCGCGCGGCAAACAGGACGACTCGATCTGGTCATCCTCCGCTTCGAGCCATTCCATGGACGACCGGAGCGTGTTTGGTGAACTGCTGTTTGAATGAGACCGCCCCGTCCGTCAGCGTGAGCGGCGCTTTGGGGGACGGTTCGAAACGTCCATTTTATTCGACGAAGCTCGTGCATGGGCGAACGCTCCAACCGGTGCTCAATGCGGTCCAGCGCGGCGAGGCGGCGGTGGGGAAGGATGCAATTCGTCGATTCCGAAAAAATTCACCGAGGCATCACAGGGATCGCGTGACTGCCGCAAAAAATGGTGCCCACTAGCCCTCGGAAGAGGAGCCAAAAACGGCCAACCCAGCCCAACAGCTTCCCAAAATTCATCGTCGCTGCGCTTAGCAACGCATTGAGAGTCTCTGGTTGGTACGGGCTTTTACAGACAAATCTTTACAGCCCCCCCATCACGGGAGCGTAGGTGAGTTGAAGTTGCTGCTCAAAAGCATCCCAAGCGAATTCAGCCGAGAGCCTCACCAATGGATGGTCCAAGATGATAATGGAGGATAGTTCGATTTAAAAGAAGTCGGGTTGAGCGGAGGATGGCGTCGCTTTGTGCTTCATCGATTTTGCCAGTTTTTTGAGGCCTTTTTCAAAAACCTTCACCACGCCGAACAGACACTAAATGGCCTCGTACCGGCCGGGGATCGGCAGGGGATACACCCCGTTTTCGTCGGGCTGAACCGGGGCGGCATCCTGCAGTGAGGTGATGGGCGCGTGCAAGAGTCGCTCGGACTGGAGAGCTTCGTCCCATTCCATTTTTTTTCCCGAGTACCCAGCCATGCGCCCCATAATAGCGGTCATCGAACTAAGGGCTCCGCGCTCAGCCTCATTGTAGGGCGTGTCCTGAACAATCGCGGAGAAAAGATCGTCGTGTTCCTTTTGGTAGGGGTTGATCAAAGGCTTTTCCAACTCGTATTTCCAGGCGTTTGGCCCGGTGATGTTGAAAATATTCCGGTCGTTGAGCATTTCCACGGACCCCAATGTCCCGTGGGCGGCCTCTGCAACGTAGTTAAAGCAGCCTGGAATTTGCCGATTTTGTGCAAAAAGCCGGGTGCCGTCGGCGTATTCGTATTCGATGGAAAAGTGGTCGTACAGGCAGCCAGCTTCCTTGCCACGCCGCACTTCGGCCCCGCCCACACCCATGGCGCGCACAGGATACGTGCCTTTGATCCAGTTGATGACATCGATATTATGCAGGCCCATGTCCAAATGGATGTCCCCGCATTGCCAGGCGAAATAAAACTGGTTGTGGAGCTGGTACTCCAACTCGTTCCACGCAGGATCACGAGGCTGCATGGCGCGGGCGGTCCCCATGTTCCAAAACGTCCGCGCGTACATAATCTGGCCCAAGGCCCCGTCCTGAATGCGCTTTACCGTCTCAATATAGCCCGGTTTGTGGCGGCGCTGAAGACCTACGCCGACTTTCAAATTCTTGCGCTTTGCCTCTTCAGCCGCAGCGAGCACCCGCCGCACCCCCGGGGCATCGACGGCCACCGGTTTTTCCATGAACACGTGTTTCCCCTGCCGTACCGCTTCTTCAAACATGGCCGGCCGGAAGGTGCAGGGCGTCGCCAAAATGACCACGTCGCAAGCAGCAATCGCCTGTTTATAACCTTCAAAACCAATAAAAAGCCGCTCCTGCGGCACGTCTACTTTATCGGGGTGCTGGGCTTTGAGGTTGGAAAGGGTCTTGTTTGCGATGTCCGGGAAAATCTCCGCCATCGCCACCAACTTCAGGTTGACCTCCGTGCGCAGCGCTTGATTGGCCGCGCCAGAACCCCGGCCCCCGCCTCCCACAAGCGCCAGTTTCAAGGGCCCGGCCCCGGCTGCCGCATGCGCCACACGGTCCACCGGAAGGGCAGCCAAAACGGCCCCTGCCACGGAGGCCTGTTGCAGGAAGGATCGCCGCGAAAACGCGAGGTCGGGGGAAGTCGGAGAGTGGGTTTTTGGGCTCATGAGGTGTGGAATCAGTTTCTAGTCCAGTCCCAGCTCACACAAGCGCGGACTTTCGCCCACCCTGAAGAGGAGCATGGCCGGACCAGATTTTGCAAACAGCCCTCGCCTTGGCTGCCTTCAAAACCGCAAACGCTTGACCCCTCTGCCGTACAACCGAGTATAAGCTCACATGCGATTTCAGACACTTTGGGAAGGCCGCCATATTTTTGCGCTCCTTGGGCTCTTGGGCTTGGCAGGCTTTTACCTCCACTGGCCGGTCATGTGGGCCCTCGCCCTTATGGGTATCCTATTCTGTCTCAACTTTTTCCGTGACCCAGACCGGGCCGGTTCCAAGGACCCCCGCGACATCCTCTCCTCCGCCGACGGGATCGTCACAGAAATTGTTGAAATGGAGGAGACCGAGTTCCTGAAGAAACCCATGAAACGCATTGGTGTCTTCCTTTCCGTTCTGGACGTCCACACCAACCGGATGCCCATCGATGGAAAAGTAACCTACTTAAACCACTTTCCGGGCACCTACCCGGGCCCCTATTTGGACGCCCGGAACAAGGAATGCTCCTCCAAAAACGAAGCTCAAACCTGGGCTTTTGAAGGCTCCCGCGCCACCCTCGTCGTCCGCCAGATCACCGGCGCCATCGCCCGGCGCATCGTGCCGTGGCGCAAGGTCGGCGACACCGTCCTCAAGGGCGAACGCTTCGGCATGATTCGGTTCGGCTCGCGCACCGAGGTCTTCGTACCCCTTAACTGCGAAATCACCGTCCAGCCCGGCCAACGCGTCAAGGGCGGTGAAACCATCATCGCGCGTTTCCCCCAACTGTAACTCCCATGGGCAACGACGACGGCGTTAAGATCTATCTGCTTCCCAATTTGATGACCGCGGGGAACCTGTTTTGCGGGTTCGCTGCGTCCCTCAAAATTGTCGAAAGCGCGATGATTTACGCCGCCGCCGGCGAAAACGCGATGGCCATCGCCGACGCCAGCCAGCAGATCCACTACGCCATCTGGCTCATCCTAGCCTCCTGCATTTTCGACCTTCTCGACGGCCGCCTCGCACGCCTCGGCGGACACGAAAGCCCCTTCGGTCGCGAATTTGACTCCCTCGCCGACATCGTCTCGTTCGGCGTCGCCCCCGCCCTGATGGTTTATAAAATCGTCCTCTACCAATTCCCCCGCACCGGCTGGATCATTGCAGCCATCTATCTCGTCTGCGGCGCCCTGCGCTTGGCTCGCTTCAACTGCCTGGCCGCCATGAACTCCGCCGCCGCCAACCGGGAATTCACCGGCTTCCCCATCCCCGCCGCCGCCGGCCTGATCGCCTCACTCACTCTTTTCATGCTCTTCCTGGACGAACACGAGCGCTCGCCGGGGGCCGGCAAGTGGGTCCTACCGCCGCTAATGCTGTTTCTGGCGTGGATGATGTTCAGCAAGTTCAAATACCCCAGCTTCAAAGGTCTGTCCTGGCGCTCCACCCGCTCCCTGCCCAAGTTCATCGCCATCCTCCTGGTGGTCGTCATCACTGTTCTCAACTTCGAATGGATGCCCTTCATTCTTTTCCTCGCTTACCTGCTTTACGGTTTCCTGCGCCCCTTCCTCTCCCGCGAAATGAAACGCGATATTGAGGAAAACGACGAAGACGACGAAGGCTTCGAGGAACTGCCCCTAAAAGCGCCCTTGGCCGAAAAAACTCAGGAAAAGCCCTGAACTCAGCCTCCGCCGCGGCCAAGGACGCCGCTTGCTCGAGACCCCTCGGCCGCGCTGGAAGCGTTCCATCCCATGCTCGACCTCAATCACCTCTCGGAACTCGCCCGCACCCACTCCCAACATCTCTCCGCCGCCCCGACCCCGTTTGAACTCCGGGGCCAGTCCTTCCAACATTGGCCGGAAGTCGCGATGATGGGCGTCGTGAACCTCTCCCAGGACTCCTGGTACCGCGAAAGCGTGGCCATGAGCGTCGATGCCGCAGTGCGCAGAGGCAGACGCCTCGCCGAGGATGGCGCTCGGATCATCGACCTTGGAGCCGAATCCACCGTCCTGAGCGCCAAGCGGGTGGATGCGAAAACCCAGTCCTCCCACCTGCTCCCGGTCGTCCAAGAACTCAACTCCGCGGGACTCCTCGTCTCCGTGGAAAGCTACCACCCGGAAGTCACCCGGGTCAGCCTCGAAGCAGGGGCTGCCCTCGTCAATTTGACGGCCGCCGAAGACACCGAGCCCTTCTATACCCTCGCCGCTGCCCACCAGGCGGGAGTCGTGATCTGTTACATTCAAAACGGGAAAAACGTCCGAACCGTCGGCGACTTCAACCTCCTCCCTGACCACACAGCCGCCCTCTACGAGTATTTCGCCCGCGAAACCGAACGCGCCGTCCGCTGCGGCGTCAGCCGGATCTGGATCGATCCGGGCCTTGGCTTTTACTACAAGAACCTAGCCGACAGCGCCGTTCGTGTGCGTTACCAGATCGAAACCTTCCTCAACACGTTCCGACTGCGGTCTCTGGGTTGGCCGGTGTGCCAGGCCCTGCCACACGCCTTCGAATACTTCGAGGAAGAAGTACGCTCCGCAGAGCCCTTTTTCGGAGTCCTCGCCCTCTTGGGAAAAACCGACCTTCTACGCACCCACGAGGTCGCTAAGGTGCGCGGCGTCATCCGCGCCATGAACGCCTTTGCATGAAAACTCAAGAAGCCCATCACGCAACACCCCCCGTTGCCCTGGTCACGGGCGCCGGCTCAGGACTGGGCCAGGCTCTAGCCCTCGGCCTCGCACAAGACGGCTTTGCGCTCGCCCTCCACTACCGCACCAACCAGCAAGCAGCACTCAAAATCCAGGCCGAAATTCGTTCCAAAGGCGGCTCGGCCGAACTCTTTCAAGCAGACCTTACCTCAGACGCCGCGGCTCTCTCCTTGGCGGCCGCGCTGGAAACGCGCTTCGGCCGGCTGGACGTTTTGGTCAACAACGCCGGCGCCTACCAAGAACGACACGGACTCGCCCTCTCCGAAACCGAATGGTTTGAGGGGCTCAACTCCACCGCCTCACAAACCTTCTTCACCACACGCGCCCTGCTTCCCCTCCTGCGCGCAGGCGGATTAAAACGCATCATCAACCTCGGGGACTCCAGCGCGGAGCGCCCGGGCGCACGCGACTTGGCCTGGAGCTATCACATCGGGAAAACAGGAGTCTGGATCCTCACCCGTTCCTTCGCCGTCAGCGAAGCAACCCATGGCATCGCCGTAAACATGGTATCCCCCGGCTTCCTCGAAAACAGCGTCGGGCATCTTCCCCTAGAGGAAGTCCCCGCTGGGCGACTCGGTGCGTTCCAGGATGTCCTGCAAGTCGTCCGCTTTCTGTCCCGGGAAGCCCCCGTTTACCTAAGCGGCTCCAACCTGGTCGTGAGCGGAGGCTGGAACCTGCGATGACTCCCCTACGTCCCGTTTGGGTCCATTCCTCCCTGCGCGCACAGCACCAAAGCCTGCGCCGGCAAGCGTCACTTTCTCAGGGCGCCATCGACCACGTCTTCCACTACCAAGGCCCAAAACAGGCGCAACTCTGGATGGACGTCCACCGCCGCCACGCCCCCGGTTCCACCGACCGCTCCTTTGAGGACATCTTCCGCAGCATTTCCCACCAGACCGCTGAGGAACTCGCCAGCCAGGACGTCCACGTCGTCGCATTGGGGCCAGGCGGCGGTGAAAAAGAGGCTTGGCTTCTGCAGGCCCTCAAAGCCGCGGGGTGCAGGACCCGCTACACCCCCGTAGACGCCAGTGTGGAACTGGCCCTTCTTTCTGCCGAAACCGCCGAATCCCTCCTTGAAACAGAAATCCTCCCCGTCGTGGCAGACCTCGCACTGCTTGAAGAACTGCCCGCATGGCTAGAGCGTTATCCCTCCCACGAAACCCGCGTCTACACCGCGTTTGGTCTAAGCCCCAACTTCCTTCCCAGCACCCTTTTCAAACGGCTCTCCAGTCTCATGCGCGAGGAGGACGCCCTGCTCCTGAGCGCAAACCTAGCCCCCCTCGACGCTTCAGCGGAAACCGAAGCCGCCTACCTCGCCGCCTGCGACGCCATTTTACCCCAGTACAACAACCCAGAAACCCTCCTCTGGCTCGGGCAAGTTCTGGTGGACTGGGGCATCAAAGCTCATTTGGGACAACCCCGATTCCACCTCCAGTCGTTCGACAACATCCTCGGATTCTGCCTCCAGTGCCCATGGCTTTCCAACGCCCGTTTTGATTGGGAAAACGAACCTTTTGCAGCACGCGCCGGGGACTTGCTGCAGCTCTTTTTCAGCCTCCGCTACACCCCAAAAAGGCTGGCTGAAACCCTTCTTCGCTTCGGTCTACAACTCGGCACAGGCCACACCACCCCCTGCCGGCAGGAGGGAGTCTGGCGGGTGCACCGAAAGCCGCCCCGGTAACAGACTTCCCGTCTCGTCTTGAGCGCTAGGTTGTAATGCCGTCATCGGGCTGGGAAATCTGTTGTCCCGGCCCGCAAAATCATGTGTTTGGAAGCAGAGAGAGGTCCCTTCCCTGCGTCGGAGCGATGTGTCTATCCCCATCATCAAACGTATTTTAAAAATTCGAAGTGCTGCACAAAAGCAGGCTCGTTTATCAAGGTGTCGTTTAGTGTGAGGCTAAACGTCATTACTAAATTGGGCACAAAGGGAGCGTGACCGCGCTTGTCTTGAGAGCTTACTTAGAACCCCAATTCTATGATGCAAATCATGTTAGCGCTGCTCTTGATGCCGTTGCTGGTGCAGGCCCAAACCGTGCCTGTCAACGCAAGCGTTGACAGCGCATCAACGCTCGTCGCCGTTTTTGCGGATGCCGCCAAGGAGCCGGTTCCGCCTTCAGGTTGGAGCTTCCAATGGAATGCTCACGGTGCGCTCGGCACGGCTGCAAACTATGAGCCCCTGCACTACAACGCGAAGGATAGTGCTTATGGTGTTAAGGACGCCTCGGGTAAGCTCCGCTCCGACGCGCCCAGCCACGCCATCTCGCAGGGCATCGGTTATCTCGATATCTCCACCAAGCTCGATACCGGCGGCGTGGCGCGCCATTACATAGCATCCTACAAACTCCTCGAGGCCCCGGGCGGCGATATCTGGATCAACCACGGCAACCTGCGCACCCCCTTTAACGAAGGCACGGACCTAAGAATTTTTGTGAATGACGAGCAGAAGGCTCAGTGGCTGATCAAAAATGAACGGCGGTTCGCCGAGGTCTTTCAATTAAACCTCGGCCACTTGAAAAAAGGTGATGTCATCCATGTCGCGCTCGGTCCAACCACAGGCGCACGGAAGGGTGGTGGCCGACTCCTCTATGTCATCGAAGACTGCCCAACCGGGCAAATGCCAGAGGCGCCTGTCAACATCATCTCCCCAGCACTAGGCGCCTCCACGCCGCAGTTTGGTTTGAATGGGCGCATCGGCGTAGCGTATGCTGAAAAGCATAAAGCCCAGTGCGAAGCCGTCCTCGCGACCCGCCCGGAGCTAGTCTTCCTAGGCGACTCCATCACCGCACGCTGGCCGCAGGACGTTCTCGAGGCGCGGTTTGGTAAACATCGTCCCAGCAATCTCGGCATCGGCGGGGACTGGATTCAAAACGTCCTCTGGCGTGTGCAAAACGGCACCCTCGACAAGGCCGCACCGAAGGTCATTGTGATGCTCATCGGCACCAACAACCTCACTGGCAAGTGCACTCCAGAAGAGATCGCAGCGAATATTGGCGGGCTGATTCAGGCAATCCAGACAAAGACAGCGCAGAGCAAAATCCTGCTCCTTGGCATTCTGCCTCGCGGAGTCTCGACCAAAGACGAAATCAACGCATCCATCCGCCAGACCAACGCCAAAATCGCCGCGCTGTCCGACCAAAAGCACGTCTTTTACCTCGACGTCGGCGACAAACTCGTCGAGCCCGATGGCACCATCAGCCCAACAGTGATGCCCGATAAACTCCACGTCGCCGGCCCCGGCTATATCCGTTGGCTGGAAGCAATGCAGCCCACACTTGAGACACTACTGAATGAACGGCACTGATCGCGAAGACACCCCCATGAAAGACATCGCCACACTCCTCAACATCCTCCTACTCACCTTCGGCATCTCCTTGCCCCTTTCCGCGGCGCCGCTCGTGAAAGACGGCAAGGCGACAGCCGAAATCATCATCCCTAAGGATGCCAACCCAATTGTGAAGGCGGCCGCAACGGAATTTCACGATATCATCTCCAAGATGTCGGGCGCCAAACTCGACATCGTAAACGAACCCACCGGCAAGGTGAAAACGAAGGTCTGGTTCGGAGAAAACGAGCTGACCAAGAAAATCGGGTTGGACCTTAAAGAAGTCAAATACGACGGCTACAAAATCCTCGTAAAAGGCGACGATGTCATCGCAGCAGGAGTCGATATCGAATGGTATAAATACTACGGACTGAGCGAGGACAACCTCTACAGGGTCGGAGACAAATGGCTGAAGCACACCGGCGGGCATAAATGGCGCTCGCCGATGTTCATGGAAGGCCTCTACAACCAGTGCCGCGAAAGGGATCCGTCGCGCACCCTTGGCTTTCACGATGGTATTGATTCCACCGGCACCCTATTCGCCGCCTACGCGCTGCTCGAACAACTCGGGTTCCGCTGGTATATGCCCTTCGCCGACATCGGGCAGGTGATCCCAGAAAAGAAGGACGTTTCCCTTGCCGAACAGAATATCAAGAGCGAACCGGCCTTCCGCTACCGAAACTGGGCCCACTGGCGCGGCGGTCGTGATGAGTCCATGTGGTTCAAGTCGCTTGGCGGCGGGATGAGCGAGTTCATCTTCTTTTATCATGCCGCTGGGCGTATCCTCGACGGCAACGAAGACCCCGAGTGTGCCGGAAAGATAAACGGCAAGACTGATTTCCGCGCACCGAAGCTCTCGGGCGAAAAATTCCGCTCAACCTTCCTTCAGTATCTCGAATCCGCCAACACCTTTTACCCAAAGTTGCTCCCGTATGTCAGCTTCAACCAACCGGACGGCTGGAGCACAATCGACGACGAGGATGTCGCCAAGGGCTGGGACAAACTGAAAGAGCGCGGCGATGAAGGTCGCTACAGCGACTACGCATGGGATTTTAATGCGAACATGCTCGAGCGCTATAACAATAAGTATCCAGGCAACAAGCAACGCAAAGCCTTCTACGCTTATTCCGGCACGGGAGCCGTTCCCTCACAGCTTAGAGGCAAGTCCATCCCGGATGACATGACCTGTGTTTTCACAAATACAACAGCTTATGACCATCTGAACCCCCAGTTTACGGGCATCATGAAAGAGTGGTTCGAGTGTGTCAAAGAGCCGGAACAGTTTATCTATTACGACTATCTCTACGACCGCGGTCCTCACCGCAACTATCCGCCGACCCCGTATATCTTTACGGAAAACCTGAAGCAGCTCTTCAAAAACCTCACGCCTGCCAAATGCCAGGGCTTCCTTCTCGAATACGACGCTCCCTTTGGCGACGTTACAAAAGCCCAAAACCACAACACCAACATCGGGGGCCCTGCGCAGACGCATCTCATGATGTATCTCTACTCGAAGCTGATGTGGGATCCAAAAGTCGATGTGGACAAGCTGTTAGCCGAATACTACGCGCTCTACTACGGGCCCGCTGCCGAGGAGATGAAGGCACTGGATAAATTCGGCGAGGAAATATGGATGAGAAAAGCGCCGCGCCGCGTAACGGCATCCTCCGGTAACTTCAAGGAGGATGACGTGACCAAAATCTTCGACCTCCTCGAAAAAGCCCGCGCAAAAGCTGAATCCGGCAGCATCTACGCGAAGAGGCTCGATTGCCTCGCAAGCGAGATGGAGTCTCTCAAAAAGCTGTTCGCCAACCTCAATCGCAAAGGTCCGACCATCCAAGCCGGACGCATCGCCGAAAATATTAAGTGCGACGGCGATTTTTCCAAAGCGTTCTGGAAGGGCGTGCCAGTGACTGCGCTGAAGGACATGTTTACCGGAGCCAAACCGGCCCATCTCTCCACCACCGTCGCGTTCCGCGCCACACCGACCGCCCTTTACCTCGCCATCGAGTGCCGCGAGCCAAAAATGGACGGCATTCGTGAACGCACCAAGACACGCGACGATTCGAGCATATGGGCTGATGATTTTGTGGAAATCCGTCTGGAAACTCCGAACGGACGCATGCCTGTCATCAACATCAACCCGGCGGGCGCCATCTTCGACCAGGACACGACTGACCCGAACGTGGCCAACTTGGCGGCCTTCTATAGCGTAAGCGACTATGCCGTCAAAAAACACCCGGACAAGTGGTGCACAGAGATCCGGATTGATTACGCTTCCCTCGCGGCGCTTATCCCCAATGTCTCGGCGCCGTGGGGCGTCCAGATCTCGCACCAGCGCCTCGCCGGAGACAAGCCCGAGTTCTACCAACTCTCACCGACAGGCAAGGCTTTCAACAAAAACTTCGAGATGATGGGAAACATCACGACGAACAAACGCTAGGAGAACCACACGATCAGGCTCACCAGCATGAAAACCAACCGTAGAACGCGATTTATCTAGCACGCATCCCGTTCCAAAAATGAAAAACCTCCTCTTCCTTTTTATTTCCGCTGCTACCGGCTACGCTGCGACTTTCCCAACGGAGTATCAAGCCGCCCTGCAGCTCTACGTCTCCAACAAGATTCCTGAGGCCAGTGTGGCGTTTAACGCGCTGATCGCATCGGCTCCCAACGCACAGACGAAGGATTTAGCCTTAATGCAGGCCAGTTACTGTGAGGCGCAATTAAAGCATCCCGAACAGGCGACGACGCTTGCTGCAGGTATCACAGACAAACACCTGGGCACGCTCTGCCGCATGAAAATACTGGTGCTGCAGTCGAAGTATGCGGAAATCTTGGCGCTGGTCAAAAACGAGGATTTGTCGCTTTGGCCGGATGCACTCATCTTCGATGCGCTGATGGTCCGTGGCGATGCATCGGGCCGCGCGCGTGACGTGGTGTCGGCAGAGAAGGATTTCCGTGCGGCGCTGGGTCACACTCTCAATGATTACAAGAAGGCCACTGCGCACCTGCGTTTGGCATGGCTGCTCGAAGGACCGCAGGCGCTGGACGACCTCGAGGAGGTGATGAAACTCAAGGAACCCGGTCCCACGATGCGTTATCAAGCCATCGCCGCTCGGGCGCGTATTCTCGCACTGAACGGCAAGGGTGAGCTCGCCATCGGGGAGTTTGAGCGGATCAACGAGCTCACCAAACAACCGCACTGGACCATGGTTCAAATGGCCCTTGCGGCAACTCACGAAACTCTGGGTGAACCGGACAAGGCGAAGTCATGTTATGAGGCTGTCGTCGCATCGAAAAATCCGCCTCCGGACCTGCTCGCAACGGCGAAGGCCAAGTTGGAAACGAAACGCTGAGCCTTTCTCACCGAGGAACCTCTTTATGCATGCCTCCTGTCCTCCCTCTCTTCGCACTTCCCTGATGACGGCGATCAGCATCCTCGTCTCGCTGCCAGCTCCAGCCGTCGATCTTGTCACCAACGGCAAGCCTGTCGCAGATATCGTCATTGCTGCTGATTCAATCAAGGCCACGCGCACCGCTGCTGAGGAACTTCAGCGCCATTTGCTTGCGATGTCAGGCGCAACCCTCGAAATCGTGGACAAACCAGGCGAGGCGTCCAATCACATCTATGTCGGCGCGAGCGAGCACACGCAGAAACTTGGCATCAACGTCGAAGACGTAAAGCTCGATGGCTACAAGATCATCGCGAAGGACCACCACGTTGTGCTCCTCGGACGGGATGTGTTTCACTCTCAGAACCACTTCGCCCCATACACTGACCGCGCGCATGACCTCTCGCAAACTACTTGGGAAAAGTTAACCGGTCATAAGTGGCGCATGCCTGCATTCTATGGCGGGGGCGGCTTCAACAAGGCGTGCGGCTTCTATTTGTATGATGCGACAGGCACGCTGTATGCCGTGTTTGGCTTGCTGGAGCAGCTCGGCATGCGCTGGTATATGCCGGATGAAGAGCTCGGGCTGATCCGCCCCCACCACGATAGCATCAGCATCGCCGAGCAGTCCCGAAAGAAGGAGCCGGAGTTCGGGCAGCGCATCTTCGCCAACAACCAGTCTGGCACCTACAGACAGGAGCTGATGTGGTACAAATCCATGGGCCTTGGTACCAGCAAGGTCATCCCGATCTACCATGCCGTGGGCCGCCTCACCTACTTTGGCAAAGAAGCTGATCCCGCTTACTTCGGGATCATCAATGGCAAGCCCAACTATAACTCACCCAAACTTAACAGCGAAAAGTTGCGAGCCGATTTCATCACCTCGCTCGACTTTACGCGCCAAGTCTATCCCGGCATAGAATACGACTGCCTCGGGCAACCAGATGGCTGGTCCTCCATCGACAGCGCCGACGTCACCGCAGGCTGGGAGCAGACCGAGCGCGGCATCTACGGCAACTTCAGCAACTACGCCTGGGACTTTAACCTCGACATCATCAAGCGCATCAGTGCCAAGCTCCCTGAACGCAAGTTCTCCGTCATGGCCTACAGCGGCACCACGATGCCGCCGACCACCATTGAAAAAATCCCCGACAGCGTTCTCGTCGGCCTCATGCAGCACAGCACCGGCTGGATGCTGCCTCCCTGGAATGGCGATCTCGCGCTGCGCCAAGAGTGGCTCAAGCGCATGAAGAAGGGTAGCGAGCAACTGCTCATCATGGACCACTACTTGGAGCATGCCGACATCCGTCACGCGCCGCCCATGCCCGTCTTCTTCACCAAAAGCATGCAGGCCAATCTCGAAGCCGCCTATGACCACGCCATCGGCTACGATGTTGAAGTACCGTGGATTCCAAGCAATGAAACCAAACCGGACGCGACCAACAACCTCCGTCGCCCCGGTTTGTCACACCTCATGCTCTACCTACACGCGCGCATGATGTGGGATCGCCACCTCGATATGCAGGCCACGTTGGACGAATACTACCGCGTGTTCTTCGGCCCCGCGCACGCCGTGATGAAGCAGTTTCATGAACTCGGCGAAGCCGTTTGGTCGCGGCCGGAAGCACGTGAAATCACCGCCAATGGCGGCTTCCTCAAGCAAGCCGACATCGACCAATTCTTCACACTTCTCACCGCTGCAAAGACCAAAACTGGCGACAGCATTTACACGAAGCGCATCGCGTTGCTTGAAGCTGAAATGCAGCCCCTGAAAGGACTCTTTGCGAACCTCCAACGCAATAACGGCGGGATCGCCGGCTACTGGGCGCATCAACCGCCCAAAATCGATGGCGATTTCACCAAGCCATTCTGGACCGACGAAGGCCGCGTCTTCACGCCCTTGACCGACCTATTCACCGGTGAGGTACCGCACCACCTCTCCACGAAAGTTGCATTCCGTTGGCTGCCGGACAATAGCGCTCTCGTCGTCGCCATCGAATGTATCGAGCCCAAAATGGACAAACTCCGCGCCGACTGCAAAGACCGCGATAGCTACGCCATCTTCAATGACGACACCGTCGAGATCCGACTCGAAACAGCCAAGGGCATCCGCCCCTTCATTGTCATCAATCCCAACGGCACCGTGCTCGATGAATGCATCACCACGCGCTCCGAGGACCTCTCCAGCTTTTACACCGTGAAAAACATCGCTGTGAAAAAGGCCTCCGACCGCTGGTTCGTCGAAGCTCTCATCGAAGCCAAGCCCATCGAAGGTGAAGTCCCCAGCAAAGCCTACCCTTGGGGACTAAACATCTGCCGCCAGCGCATGGCCGGAAACGCACCCGAATTTTACATGCTCTTCCCAAGCGGCACAAAATTCAAAGACCCGAAGGCGCTGGGCAACCTCATCATACGGCGGTGAGGGAGTGGAAACGTCTGCGCAAGGCGAGCGCCGTGAAACAGCCCACCCGCGCGCGCCGCGGTGATGGCCGCGCTCAGATCTTGCGCATGAGTGTTCGCTGCAGCACAAAAGATCAGACTGAAGAGAAGGTTTTTGTTCATAAAAAAGTCGGCCCGGGTCTTCTACCGCAACGGGCCTCTCCTTGAGCGGCGGCGACAGCATCGGACAGAACCGCCTGAGGTTCGGCGTGCAGCAACGCGCAAGAAATTCTTGGAGGCTGTGCAGCGCAACGCTGCCGAGGGTGGCGTCGGACGTGATCGGCAGGAGCTGGCTGATCGGGCCCCAAGGCTTAACTGCAAATACAGCAACTTAAAAAAGCCGCACAAGCTGAGTGGAACCCGCTCAGGTCAAACAACTGAGCTTTCTCCAAAAATTCTAAACGCCAATGCCCTCTGAGCCACAGCCCGCTTTCGCCTACGCAAGTTCTGCCATTGGCGAACAACCCGGCGTCACCAAATACTGCGGCCTGCCCGAAAAATCATTGATCGCCGTCTGCGCAGCATCGATGCCCAGATTCTTGTAGAGCGTCGCAAAAACCTCGCCGAATTTCACAGGCCGCGTCTCGGCCTCGCCTCCAAGCCGGTCGGTCGATCCGATAACCTGCCCATGCCGCATCCCGCCCCCGGCCAGAAGCGCGCACGATACCCGCGGCCAATGGTCACGGCCGCCCGCAGCGTTGATGGTCGGAGTGCGGCCAAATTCACCCCAGACAATGACAGATACATCCTGCTCCAGTCCCCGCTGGCGAAGGTCCGTGAGGAGAGCCGTTAATCCACGGTCCAGCATCGGGAGATCCTCCCGTAACGCGTCGAAATTTTTTCCGTGATGATCCCACCGACTAAACGCAACCGTCACGCAACGAGCCCCAGCCTCCACCAAACGCCTTGCCGCCAAAAAATGCTCCATCATCTTCGGCCCACCGTCATCCCTGTTTTTCGGATCCCCCTTGCCATACAGAGCTGTAACCACCGGATCCTCGCGGGACAAGTCAAGTGCCTCCAGCAGCTTACTAGAAGTCAGCACATTGAAAGCCTGCTGGTTGAAGGTATCCAATCCAGACATCACGCCGCTGGAATCCACGTCCCTGCGAAACTGATCAAAACTATCCAGCAAGGCGCGTCTGTCCCGCAACCGCTCGAGGGTAATTCCATTCAAACTCATGTCCTCAGCCGCGCCCCCCTTGTTCGGCTGAAACGGCGCGTGAGCCACCCCCACATAGCCCGGATCCCCAGAATTAGCCCAACGCATCTCCCCCATCTTGGGCGCCAACCCCACAAACGCGGGCACCGCAGGATGCCGGCACCCCTGCAACTTAGAAACCACAGACCCGAATGATGGCCATCCACCAGGAGGCTGGTTAAGAAACGGACGCCCCGTCATACACTGAAACGCATCATGCCGATTGTCACAATCGGACATCGAGCGGATGATCGTGCAACGATCCATCATCCCCGCCAATAGCGGCAGATGTTCACAAATCTGGATTCCCGGCACGTTGGTTGAGATCGGCCGAAACTCCCCTCGAATCTCTGAGGGTGCATCCATCTTCAAATCAAACATGTCCTGGTGGGAGGGCCCGCCAGGCAAGAAAATCATAATAACCGCCTTCTCAGCGTTTCCCGCCGACCCGTTTCCAGAAGCCGTCTGGGCACGGGTGATTTGCGGCAATGACGCCCCGCCCAAGGCCAACCCGCCGATCCGGATAAAATCACGGCGAGTCACACCATCGCAAAAAGAACCGCTGCGTGAACTGGGGATGGTCAACATAAAGAAGAGGATTTCTACCCATGACTACCTAAAAGCAGCGCAAATCCTAGACTGAAAATCGCATTTCCCTTACCCGGCCCCCACCCCGGACACCCGCAAACTCGCAGCGCACGCCACAAAACCTCCCCCCAAGGCATCCCTACAAAAACCCTGACTCCCCTTGGCCGCCGCCCATAGAACGACCTCCCCCCAGCCTACAAGCGTTTGTAGAAACGGAGAGCTTCCACAGGGCTTTTCAATTCGCTGAGAAAAACCCGCCTTCCCCCCGCCCCTGGATCCAGCGCCACATATTCATACCCGACCTTTCCTACCAACAAAACAAAGTGCGTTCCCCCCTCAGGCCGGCGGATCCTCACAATCACAGGGTTTCTCCTCAGCAAATTCGAATCCATCAACAGGTAACTGGGGAGATCCTCGTAAGCGTGGCTGATTTTCCCTGGCTTAAACTCGGCTGCAGCCTCCCAGTAAATCCAGCCCTGCTCCGTGAACCCGCCGTTTTCACTCAGGAAACGGTTCAACTGCCCAGGGTCCACCTTGATTCCGTAATGCCCAAGCGCCATCGCAGCAGAACTCACCGCGCACCCCTCCGCGGCAAGCGTCCGTTCCGTCGGTCCAAGTCGGTCAGCTCCCCAGCGAGCATCAGCCTGCGCAAACGAAGGCGCCTCCGTTTCCACAGAAACGGGAAAGTACAACCCACCAGAGGGCGCGAGTCTCCCCTTAAGCCCCCAGCGACACCATGCCCCAAACGCCAAAAAAAACAGCACCCCAAACCCCAACGCCAGAATGGCCCGCCTCAAAGAGAAAAATTTCATCCCCCACTCATCCTTTAAAAAGCACCTTCCCACCGCGCCCATCGCGCATGGCGTGGGCAATTGCTTCACGGCTATTCTCCAAGGAATAAATCGCCTCCACCGGCGTGTGCAGCACGCCCGTGGACGCCCAATGGAAGAGCCTCTCAAACAGATTGTACCGCTGGCTGAGCGTTGCGTTTTTGTACCAGCGGCTAATCCATAAACCGCGCATCGCCAAATCCTTGAAAATAAGCAGCCCATTGGGAATCCGGACGGGCTGGAGCCCCATGGCACCGTAGGTGACGAGAACCCCGCTTTCCGCCAACGTTTTGGCCAGCGCCAAGGCACTTTCACCCCCCACCGCATTCAGTCCCAAACGCGGCGGAACTCCGCCTGTGATCCCAGCGATTCGCGCTCCCAAGTCCTCGCTCGACTCCAGTACCGCATCCGCTCCAATCGCACGCAGTTCTTCCCCAAGCCCAGCGCGGCGCACCACGTTAATTGTTCGCCACCCGCAGGCCCGCGCAATCTGAATCACGGAACGGCCCACCCCCGAGTTCGCGGCATTCTGCACAATCCACTCCCCCGGCTTCAATTCCACAAAGTGCTCTAACAAAACCAGAGCGGTGGCAGGATTAATGCGAAGCATTGAAGCCTGTTCCACCGGAACAGCCTCGGGCACCACCACAAGTTCCGAAGCCAGTGCCGTTCCGTGGCTGCGCCAGGAACCAAACCCATGAGGAAGAAGAACCCGTTTACCCTCGAGTTCCTCACCAGCAACCCCAAGCCCTGCGCCAACCTCTAACACGCGTCCCACGCCTTCAATTCCCGGCACGCAAGGCAGCGCGGGCAAAGTCCCATATTTCCCCTCCAGCACATTCAGATCCGCCGGATTGATCGGAGCCAACTCCACCCCGATCAAAACCTCCCCAACACATGGCTGCGGCACCATCACCGCTCTTTCCTCTACCACTTCCAAGGGCGACCCAAAACGCGTCAAAAAAATCCCGCGCGAAAAACTGACCGACACCCTGTTTTCTCGAGTTTCCATGCACCCTTAGTCTGCCCCAATTCTCGCGGCAGGCAAACATTTGAAACCCCTCCCCTTTTGCCTCACTCCTACCCAGTCTCAAACCACTAATACCATCTCTTTTAGGGTTGTGGATGATTCAAAAAGCTCAGCACCTGGGAGAAAACGACCAGTTTTATTCAAGATTTGACATCAGTAACGGCAGCATCACCCGAACCTGACCAACTTCTCCGCCCTAACTGGACGGACCGGACCTGTCGGCCGTACACCTGGCCTCCAAAACATGATGAAGAGCGAAACCCAAAACTAAAAAGCACGCCAGCAGCGGAACCGAGAAACTAGTGGTTACAACTTTCTTCACCACCAGCAGAAGAAGCACTAAGGAATCAGCAAATGACAGAGAGACAATCATACATACTGAATCGAGGTGAATGCTGCTTTTGGATGGGAAAATACCCGAACACGGACCACACCCAAGTCATACCCCCCTTCTTTGCAGGGCCCTACAGCGTTCAGACAGCGCGCTCCCCCGGACAACCACGGCATTTTCACGAAGCACACGCCCAACAGCCTCTCGGACGAGCCCGCAAGTCGTGAGTGGTTGCAAAACAGCTCAGGAGGGGGCAGACTTGTCTGGCTCGTTCGAGGCTTGATTGTTCGCTCGATTTCTCACACCGAGGCATACAAGGCCCTCACCAACACCCCCAGAAATCAATCCCTTGGACCGCCCTGCGGCGGGGGACCAAAGCCTTTTTCAAATCTCATACCTCCCACCCGCTTCGGAAAACAACCCTTTGTGGAAACGAAACAACCTTCTTTGGTCAAGAAATTCGCCCTCGCAGGACTGCTCCTCGCAGAAGTCTACATGGTTTTCACCGTCGCAAGTCCACGGCTCCGAGGCGTCGAAATCCCCCCTACCTCCATCGCCATCCGCGTCGCAGCCCTTTCCCTATTATTTGGCCCTTTCGGTCTCGCCGTGGGCACCGGAGTCGGCCTCCTTGTCGACGGCGCCAGACGCTCCTTCAAAGCCAGCCCGGAAAGTAACGAGAAAAAGGAATCGTGAGCGACTTCTCTGGGAACTCCCCTTCGGACTGCGAGCCAGACGTTTTAGCAGCCCGCGGGTTGCTGCCGCCCTCCCCCATGCCTGAGTCCAGTTCTAGCGTAACTCACTTTCCAACGGCTGGCTTCATACTGAAAGTCCCGGAATCGTAACGCGAACTGTAGCGGGCGAAAAACAGATCCCCCGTCATCGTTCCGGAATACGAGTAAGGGCCTCCGCCAATGCATGACTTCAAGTCATGCTCGCCGCTGATCAAAAACAGCCCCCGCTTTTTCTCCACATTCAAAACCACGGGGTAAGCCGTCGTAAATCCGTGCCAGCGCGCCTCAAAAAACACGTCCAAGTGCCCTACCTTGGGCACCCCTATGTGCCCTCCCTTGGGCACCCCTATGTGCCCTCCCTTGGGCACCCCTATGTGCCCTCCCTTGGGCACCCCTGTGAGCGCCCGCAAACGCCCCCCCGCCCCATGCTGCTCGCTTTTCCAGACTCCCTCCCATTTTTGAACCACCGGCTCACCCGCCGCGCCCCGCCAAGCCCTCTCAAACTTCGGAGAAACACAGCTGCTCAGAGACAGCCCGACAAAAGTGAAGAAAAAGCAACGCATAAGGAGACGCATAAGCATAAAGCTGTTCGGATTATAAATCACCCCGCTCCCCTCGGCAACCCCTGTTCCTCCCCTTTCAGAGACCCACCCCCCATACCCCCTCGCCGCCCCAGACTCCGATAACCCTTTTGTCCCCCTGAACCCGGCAATTCCACACACTCCGCTGGTCCCGCGCCCGCGTTGACTTTCCAGCTCCGCTCACGCTAAGCTCTTCAACTTATCCATGAGTCTCAAGGCGGCCAAACGCATCCTCTTTGTTTGTACAGGAAATACGTGCCGCAGCCCCATGGCTGAGGCGCTACTTCGGCACGCCTCCAACGGCAGGCGCGACATTGAGGTCACCTCCGCAGGCGTCCATGCGGCGCCGAATCAACCGGCAAGCCCCAATTCCGTCTCCGCCTGCCAACAGCTTGGCATTGCAATGTCCAAGCACCGGTCCAGGCAACTGTCCGACTCCCTTGTCAGCTGGGCGACTCACATCTTCTGCATGACTCCCGGGCACCGAAACGCACTCGAAGACGACTTTCCCGCCGCCGCCCGCAAAACTCATCTAGTTTGCGAATTCGACTCCTCCCTCCCCCTGCAAGTGCCCGACCCATTCGGACAGGGCCTCCCTGTTTACGTCCAAACCCGCGAAACCCTTCTTCAGGCGATTCCCTCGCTGCTACAATTCATTGACTCCAAACCCATGAGTGACTCCTCCACCCTGCCCGCGCCCTCCGCCTCCGAACTCCAAACCCGCACCCTGCGCATCGCCCTCGGCTCCGACCACGGCGCACTCGAACTCAAAAAATCCGTCCACGACTTCCTCTCCCGCAAGGGCCACGCCGTCACCGATTTCGGCACCACAGGAACCGATAGCGTTGATTATCCTGACTTTGCACAGGCCGTCAGCACCGCCGTCAGCGCCCACGAGGCCGATTTCGGCATCCTCATGTGCACTAGCGGAATCGGCATGAGCATCGCAGCAAACCGCTTCCCCCACGTGCGCGCAGCACTCGTGAGCACCGCCGACGACGCCCGTCTCTCCCGCCGCCATAACAACGCAAACGTTCTCTGCCTGGGCGCAAACCACGTCGATCCCGCCGCCGCCGCTCGCATCTTGGACGCCTTCCTCACCACCGCATTCGAAGGAGGCCGCCATGAACGCCGCGTCGAAAAACTCGAACACCTCGGAACCGGCGCCGCCTCCAACGCCGCGCTCTCGGAAACGGACCCCCAAATCTTCGCTTCCATCCAACTGGAAGCCCTTAGGCAGTTCGAAAACATCGAATTGATTGCCTCTGAAAATTTCACCTCCCGTGCCGTAATGGAGGCTCAGGGGTCCTGCCTCACCAACAAATACGCAGAAGGTTACCCCGGCCGCCGCTGGTACGGCGGATGCGAAAACGTGGATGTCATCGAACAACTCGCTATTGACCGTGCCAAGGAACTCTTCGGCGCTGAACACGCCAACGTTCAGCCGCACTCTGGCTCTCAGGCCAACATGGCCGTTTATTTCTCCGTCCTTCAGACCGGAGACCGACTCCTGACCATGGACCTCAACCATGGCGGCCATCTCACCCACGGAAACAAGGCCAACTTCTCCGGCCGCTTGTTTGAAATCGTTCATTATGGCGTCTCCCAGGAAAACGAACGCATCGACTACGACGCCCTCGCTAAAACCGCCTTGGAGGTGAAACCCAAAATGATCACGGCAGGCGCCAGCGCCTACTCCAGGATTATCGACTTCGAACGCATGCGCGCCATCGCCGATTCCGTCGGCGCTTATCTCTTCGTCGACATGGCTCATATCGCCGGTCTTGTCGCCGGCGGCGCCCACCCCTCTCCGGTTCCCATGGCCGACTTCGTCACCACCACCACTCACAAAAGCCTCCGCGGCCCCAGAAGCGGCCTCATTCTTTGCAAGTCGAAATACGCCAAAGCCGTCGATTCCCAAGTCTTTCCCGGCTGCCAGGGCGGCCCTCTGGAACACGTCATCGCGGCAAAGGCCGTCTGTTTCCTAGAAGCACTCCGGCCCGAATTTAAAACCTACTCCGCCCAGGTCGTCAGCAACGCAAAAGCCCTCGCCGCACGCCTTGCCCACCACGGCTATCGCATCGTCTCAGGAGGTACAGACAACCACGTCATGCTCGTCGACCTCCGCCCAAAACAGCTCAATGGCAAACTGGCCCAGGAAGCCCTTGACCATGCAGGAATCACCGTCAACAAAAACGGCATTCCCTTCGATACCGAAAAAATCACCCTCGGCGGCGGCATCCGGATCGGTACCCCAGCGGTCACCACTCGCGGAATGAAGGAGGAAGAAATGATGGAGATCGCCGATCTTATCCACAGCGCCCTCGCCGTGGCGGATAATACCACCGCCCTCCATTCCCTTAGGGACACCGTCCGCCAACTCACACGCCGATTCCCTCTTCCCAGCTAAACAAAGCCGGCAAACTCGCTTCAAACAACCGGGGCTTCCACAACGCCATTTTGGCGCGTTCAACAACCACCCTCTTGGCGATTTTACCAACGCCATAAGCATTCCGCCCGCCCCTCATCCTCTGATTCCCGTTGCCCCACTGGCAAACCTCCGATACCACTCCAAAAACGTGAACGCCTCATCTTCGCCGACTATCAACCCCCTCAAGGAAGGCCTTTCCAACCGCCCCCTTCCCCGCCCCTGCAATGTCGTCATTTTTGGCGCTTCCGGTGACCTGACCTACCGAAAACTTGTCCCTGCTCTCTACAATCTCCAAGTCGACGGAGACCTGCCCGCCACCACCAATATCACCGGCTTCGCTCGCAGACCCAAATCCGACGAAACCTTCAGGTCCGAACTTGGCGAAGCCCTCGGAAAGTTTTCCCGCTCCGGCCGCGCTGACGACATTTGGAACGACTTCTCAAGCCGGGTTCATTATCACCAAAGTGAGTTCAGCAATGGGGAAGGCTACCGTCTCCTCGCTGAAAAACTTGACAAACTCGACGCAGCCAGCGGCACAGCCGGCAACCGACTGTTTTACCTCAGCGTCGGCCCCAGTGAGTTTGAGGGCATACTAGGAAAACTCGCTGAATATGGCCTCAACAAAACCCGGGATGGCTCCTGGGCTCGGGTCATCGTCGAAAAACCCTTCGGCCACGACCGCTCCTCTGCCCACGACCTCAACGAAAAGGTCAGCCATGTTTTCGCGGAAGAAGACACCTATCGTATCGACCATTATCTCGGTAAGGAAACCGCTCAGAACATCATGGTTTTGCGCTTCGCAAATTCGATCTTCGAGCCCCTTTGGAACCACCGCTACATCGATCATATCCAAATAACAGCAGCCGAACCCATGGGCGTCGAAGCCCGCGGCCCCTATTACGAATCCTCTGGCGCACTCAGGGACATGTGTCAAAACCACCTGACCCAGATCCTCTGCCTCATCGCAATGGAACCCCCCACGGACCTCAGCGCCGACAGCGTCCGCGACGAAAAACTCAAAGTCGTCCGCGCCCTGCGCAAGTACACCCCGGAACAGGTCGCCGCCAACGTCATCCGCGCTCAGTACGCGGCCGGCGCCGTTTCAGGCAAAGAAGTTCCAGCCTACCGGTCCGAAGACAGGGTCAGTCCCAATTCCGAAACCGAAACCTACGTCGCATTTCGCGCCTTTGTAGACAACTGGCGCTGGGACGGCGTCCCTTTTTACGTCCGCGTGGGCAAACGCATGCCCAAACACGGGACCGAAATCGCCATTTACTTCAAAGACACCCCCGGGGTCCTCTTCAACGCCCAACAAGCCGGCCTCGGCCCGAATGTTCTCGTCCTCCGCATCCAGCCCGACGAGGGCATCTCTTTGAGAATCCAATCCAAACGTCCAGGCGCCCAGTTGGCCATCGAACCGGTCAAAATGGACTTCCACTACAAAACCAGCTTCGGCAAACCCAGCCCCGAGGCCTACGAGCGCCTCCTCCTCGATGCCATGGCCGGAGACGCCACCCTTTTCGCTCGGCGGGACGAAGTCGACGCCGCATGGACCTTCATCGACTGCATCGAAGACGCCTGGCACAAAAGCCAAAACCCGCCCGCCATGGCTTCTTATCCCGCCGGATCTTGGGGCCCAAAGGAGGCCGACGACCTCCTCGCCTCCGACGGACGCGCCTGGCGCCGACTTTAACACGCCCTCTCCATGGCATTCGATCCCTCTTCCCTCGGACTCCAAGTCGAGCTATCCCAGATCACCAGCACGCTTAATTCTCTCTGGAATACCCCAGAACAGAGAACCCGGGCCTGCCTCCTCAACCTCGTCGTCTACTGCCAGGGCACCCAGCAACTCGCTTCCAACACCGAACTCATTTCTAAATTCGTCCGCAACCACGCCTGCAGGGCCATCCTCCTAGGGGACGCCCCCTCAGCAACCACTCAGAAAACATCCGCCTGGGTACAAGCACACTGCCACATCAACAAGGCGGGCGCCCACGAAATTTGCAGCGAGCAAATCACACTTCTTGCCGAAGGCCTCTCCCAAGCCGCCGTCGCCAACGTCCTCATGGCGAACCTAGACTATGACCTCCCCCTCAACCTCTGGTGGCAGGGAGAGCTCCCAAAAAACACAGACTCCCCCCTCTGGCAGCGCGTCGACAGGCTCATCATCGACAGCCTAGACTGGAACAACCCTCAGGAAGCTCTCCGCCGCCTCTCGAGCATCCGCTCCCACTTCAGCTCGAGAATGGCCCTCGCAGATCTCAACTGGACACGCACCCTCAACCTCAGACAGGCCGCTGCCTTGAGTTTTGACGACCCTTCTCTCCTCGCTGAAGTCGGTTCCATCCACCACCTCAACATCCACCACGCACCCGAATCCAAGCTCACCGCCCTCCTCCTAGCCAGCTGGTTCGCCTCCCAGCTCTCCTGGGTGGTCAGCCACACCAACCCCTCCGAGCCTCGCTTCCGCGCTCCAAGCGGCGCCGAAATCCAGTGCAAACTTGTCCAAACCGCCAGCGGGGGGATCAGCGCAATGTCCCTTCATTCCGAGCACTCCAGTTTCTCCCTCCAGCGCGAGTCAGGCTCCAGCCTGCTCCTTTCCACCATCAAATCTCCGGCCGGCACCACCCACAGAAATTTTCCCGCAGGCCACAATGACGTCATCAGCCTGCTTACCGAAGAGATGATGCCCGGAACACGCCACCGGGTCTATTTAAAGGCGTTAGGCACTCTGGAAGCCCTGCTGTTCTAAAGATGCCAGCTGACCACCCCCCCTTCAAAAAAAGCCGCAGCATCAAGATTTGAAGAACCAGCAGACGAAGGCGCCCTCACGTTCCTGCGTTCATTCTCACCGTCGAAAAAAGAGCTGATCTCTCCAGACATCGGTAGCGCCACGGTGAAATTGCATCGAAGAAACCGAACCCTATCAGGACGATCCCACATCACCCCCCCCCGTTGGGGCATCGGATTGATCCGGCAGTTTGTGGGGAACACGCCGTAGTGTGAAGCGCTGTAACGAAAAAAAACGCTCTCAAAACCGTTTTTTGCAAACTCTCTGCGTGTTGCTTCCGTAGCGAAGGGTAACCATGAGCGCTCAACATCTCGAAGTCCTCGACAATACCCTCCAAAAAACCCACCAGTGGATAGACGCCATCGCGCTTGATTCATACACCGATCGGCACACCGCCTATCAGTCGCTCCGAGCCGTGCTGCAAACCCTCCGCGACCGGCTCCCCGCCCAGGAAGCCGCCCACTTTTCCGCTCAGCTCCCCCTCCTGATCCGAGGCATTTTTTACGAGGGCTACCGGCCCTCCGAGGTCCCTATCACCCTCTCGAGGGAAGAGTTTCTCGAAAGAATCAGACAAAAAATCGTCAGCGGGCGCAGCCTCGATCCCCTCGCCCTCACGCGCCAAGTATTTACCACCATCGACGGGTTCCTCTGCGAGGGCGAACTGGAAAAAATCCTGGAAGTGCTGCCCAGTGACTTCAGCGATCTCCTCCCCCGACGCGGCGTCCCAGCCATCTGAGGCGAATGCCTTTGGAGCAACGACGGGGGGCCGCCGCCGGTTCCTCTTTTTTGCTCTCGGCGTGCTTTCCCTGCGCCGTTTTGACCCCTACACTGGGTTGACGCCCTGACGTACCCGCACCACACGCGCAGCTTCCTTCCTGAAATGAAAAAGCCCCGCGCTCCGCTCTTTTATCCACAGCTCTCGCCCTGCCGCTTCCTTCTGCTTTTCTAACTAGATCGTCGCCTGCAGCCTCTTCCACGAAAGCAAGCGCGCGGACTGCAAAACCCAACATTCTTGAAAAAGACAGGGGCGAATCCACCGATCTCGCAGCAACCCAAGCGAAAAAAGTAAAAGAGTTCACCGACCTCTGGGAAAAGGCTCTCGAGGCAACCCTCCAGCTCCACAAACCAACCCCTAAAAAGCCGTATTAGAAACCGGCCACATGAAAATTCACCGATGAACTGGGAAGAATGCTACAAATCAGGAAACACCCCTTGGGACAAAGCTGCGCCGGCCCCCGAATTAGCGAGCAGCCTCGCCGAGGGACTCCTCCAGGGCAACGTCCTTGTCCCAGGCTGCGGCCTCGGCCATGACGTCCGCGCCATTGCCAACGCTGGAGCCATGGAGGTACTCGGGATAGACCTCGCTCCCAGCGCAGTGCACGAAGCAAAGGCTCACGGCACACCCAAAAACACCTCCTTTTTACAAGGGGATTTCTTTAAACTCCCCGAGCGTTTCAAGGGCCACTTCGACTGGATTTGGGAGCATACCTGCTTCTGTGCCATCCCCCCCGCAGACCGCCCAAAATACGTTCAAGCAGCCCGAGACGCCCTTCGCCCTAGGGGAACATTGCTCGCCCTCTTTTTTCTAAATCCAGACATGGAGGATCCCGAACAAGGCCCCCCCTTCGGCGTCTCTCCCGGAGATTTGGACCGGTATTTTTCCGGCACCTTTGAACTCGAGAGGCAATGGCTTCCTCGTGCCACCTATCCCGGCCGCGAAGGCCGAGAACTCGTGCGCCTGCTGCGCCGCATTTAGCTCAACTCCAAACGCAAGGCAAACTGCCCTTCTACCTACCAAACAAGCGCTTAAAAGAGCTTCGCGCTCAAAACACCCACCCCTGGAACGTCACAAACAATCGCAACCTGCCTCCCTCCCCCCCCCCCAGAGCGGGCTCCATCGTTTATCAAATCCCATGACCCCCTTCTCTTTCTCCCGTGTTCTTCAAATTCTCTGCGTGTTTTCCTCGGGCTGTTTTCTCCAATCCCTGAGCGCCAGACCAGAGGCCTTGGAAGTCTCCTCAGCAACAACCCATCTCCTGCCCAAAGGCAAAGAAGCGGACGGAATCATCGGGGACTTTGTGCTTCGCAACGACCTTGTCGAAGCCGTCATCAGTGGGAATCTCCCCCTGCGCCGCGCCAATATGTCCACTTTTTACGGAGCAGATGGCATCACTCCGGGCTGCCTTTACGACCTCACCCTGCGCGGTTCAAACAACGACCAAATCACCATCTTCTCCCCGGCCGCACAGCAGGGCGCCGTCTCCTGGGTTCGCATCGCTGAACCCACCCCGGCACCGGACGGCTCAACGCAAGAACCCCACGCCGCCTCCATAGAAACTGCTGTCAGCGCAGAAACCGCGGGCGGGGTCTCCCGTAAACATGTCTACACCATCAAAGACGGCTGGCCCGGTGTCCAAATCACCACCACCCTTCGTAATGAGACCGATAAACCTCTTAAAACGCTCTGCCAGGATCGGTGGACAAACTTTCTCAAAACAGGCGTCGCTCCAGGAGGCATCCGCTGGGCTGACGCCGTCGACCCAGCGGACCGCTGCGGATATGCGGTGGGCCCCCTCGAAGACCCGGCGGGTTTACTGGGCCTTGTATCCACAGAACTTGCCCCAGGCCAGTCCGTTACCTATACCTGCTTCCTGGCCGTCGGCAGCTCCCCTGCCGAAGCGGTCAGCCATGTGTGCCTGCGCCAGGGCGTTGACGCCAAAATTGCCTGCCTCGTCCTAGACGAAGCTGGAAACCCAGTCCCCAATGCTGAAATCTGGCTGCGTCCGCTCTTCGCCGTCACGCCCCCTGCCGCCCCAACAGGCAAACCGGCCTCCAACCAACCCGACAGCAATGGCCGCCTCGCGGGTATCGCTTACGTGAACCCCTCCGGAGCCGTCCAACTCACCCTTCCTCCCGGCAAATACAAGCTCACAACCTCCGCACCAGGCCGCCCCGAGAGCGAACATGAGGTGGAGTGTAAACCCAGAGAAACTACCGCCGTCACCCTACAGCTCAAAGCAGCAGGCTCCATCTCCTTCGATATCCGCGACGAACAAGGCGGCTCCATTCCCTGCAAGGCCCAGTTTCTCGCCCGTCCAGGCACCGAACCGCTCAACCTTGGCCCCGAACAGCGCGCCCACGGCTGCCGCGACCAGTACCATAGCGAAACGGGCCTCTTTTCCGTCGAAATCCTCCCAGGTAACTACCGGGTTATCGTCACTCGAGGCATCGAATTCAGCCATATTGAGCAAGAAATTGCCGTCGTTCCGGGTAAAAACGCGCTCCTTTCCGGAGTCCTCAAACGCCTGGTAGACACCCGCGGCTGGGTGAGCGCCGACTACCACAACCACTCCACTCCCAGCGGGGACAACGTCTGCGGAACCGCCGACCGTCTCATTAACCTCGCAGCAGAACACATCGAATTTGCCCCCACCACAGAGCACAACCGCATCTACGACTGGCGCCCCGAAATCGAAAGACTCGGACTCACCCCCTTTCTGAAGACCGTAGTTGGCCTCGAATTAACCGGGACAAAGGCGCACTTTAACGCCTTCCCCTTCGAACCCGTTCCCTACACCCAGGACAACGGCGCTCCAATCTGGAATGCAGACCCAAGGATCACCGCGCTCACCCTCAGAGAGTGGCAGAACCCCTCCCCCGACCGCTGGGTCCAAATCAACCATCCCGATTTGTTGGCAAACTTCTTTGCCACCCGCGGCACAGGCGACGCCGAGGGCGGCTACGCCGGCCTAGTCCAGTTGATCAACGGCTACGAAACCCAAAACGGACAGGGCTCCTTCCTCCTCGAAAACGCCCCTTTCCGCGTCACCCGCAACACCGCCGGTGCTGAAACAGTCACCTGGAACCGAGAGTTTTTATGGCTCCAAATGCTCAATCAAGGCAGGCGAACCACCGCAGTCGCAGTTTGTGACGCCCATTCCGTCTTCGGAAACGGCGTCGGAGGCTGGCGCATGTACCTCCCCTCCGCCTCGGATGATCCCGCAAAAATAGACTGGCGAGAAAACATCAAGGCCGCCAAGGAAGGTAGGTCCTACCTCACCACAGGCCCCTTCCTCCAGGTAACAACTCCAAACGGTGAAGGCCCGGGAGCCACCCTCTTATCCAATGGCAAGCCCGTCGCCCTGAACATCAAAGTCCAATGCACGGACTGGATCGACATCGACCGCGTCCAAATCCTCGTCAACGGACGCTCCCTCCCGACCCTGAATTTCACGCGGGCCACACACCCAGCTTTCTTCAAAGACGGCGTGATCAAATTCGATCAAACCATCGAGGTTCCAGTGAAAGCAGACGCCCACCTCATCGTCGTCGCCTGCGGTGAAAACTACACCCTAGAAACTGGATATGGTTCCAGCTCGCAATCCTCCATCCATCCTTTCGCCTACCACAACCCCATCTGGGTTGATGTCGACGGCCAGGGCTTTTCTCCTACCAACGACACCTTGGATTATCCAGTGACCGGCGCGCCGGTCGGCGTTTCCGAAGCAAAAGCCTTTATCGGGCAAAAAAAACGCGCGAAGTAACCGTCCAACCCGCGCGCCCCTCACGACTCGGCCTCCAGGGAGCCGGAGCTAGGTTTTTGCCCGTTTAAAACATCTTCCTCCGTTCCCCCACGCTGATGGCCACCTGCCGCCCCGATTCAGGAGCATGCTGGCAAAAGTGTTCTCCGCAACGCTACAGGGCGTTGAAGGCTTGGAGGTGGAAATCGAGGTCAATTCCGCCAGCGGCGTGCCCGCCATTGTGATAGTCGGACTGCCAGACACCGCAGTCCGAGAAAGCCGGGACCGCGTCACAACCGCCGTCGTTAACAGCATGCTTCACTGGCCCCGGGGCCGCACCACCATCAACCTTGCCCCCGCGAACGTGCGCAAGGAGGGACCGGCCTTCGACCTGCCCATCGCCCTAGGCTTGGTGGGCGCCTGCGAGGAAACCCCACTGCCAGATCTTTCCACCTACTGCATCGCCGGAGAACTCGCCCTCGACGGCACGGTCAGACCCATCAAAGGCGCCCTCTCCATCGCTCTGGCTGCTCGAAAACAGCATCGAACTGCCATCCTGCTTCCTGCCGCCAATGCCCCGGAAGCCGCCCTCGTCGACGGCATCGAAGTCTTCGGAGTCAGAACCCTCAGCGAAACCGTCCAGTTCCTGCGAGGCGAAACACGAATCCAAGCGACCCCTCATACTGCCGCCGCACTCTTGCACCAAGCCAGCGCCTATTCTGAAGCCGAAGATTTTGCGGATGTCCGAGGTCAATACCATGCAAAACGTGCCATCGAAATCGCCGTCAGCGGGGGCCACAATTTGCTAATGCTCGGCCCCCCGGGTTCCGGAAAGTCGATGCTCGCCAAACGCATACCCTCCCTCATGCCGCCGATGTCTTTGAGCGAGGCCATTGAAACTACCAAAATCCACAGCACCTGCGGCCTGCTCACAGGCAAAAACCCTGCCTTCGTCGCGTGCCGCCCCTTCCGTTCTCCCCATCACACCATCTCCGACGCCGGCCTCCTGGGAGGCTCCTCCACCCCCAGCCCAGGGGAAGTCAGCCTCGCCCACAATGGCGTTCTCTTCCTAGACGAACTTCCCGAATTCCGCCGCTCCACCCTCGAAGTGCTCCGCCAGCCCCTCGAAGATGGACTGGTAACCATCGCCCGCGCCGCCGGCAGCCTCACCTTCCCCGCCGACTTCGTGCTTGTAGCCGCGCTCAACCCCTGTCCCTGCGGTTTCTACGGCGATAGAAAACGCGCGTGCCGATGCTCAACCATGCAAGTCCAGCGCTACCGCCAGCGCATCTCAGGCCCCCTCCTCGACCGTATCGACCTCCACCTAGAAGTCCCCGCCGTTTCCTTCTCAGAAATGTCAAGAGGCGAGCCCGGCGAGGCTTCCTCCCAAATCCGCGCCCGCGTCCAAAATTCAAGAACCCTCCAAACCACACGACTCGCAGGCGGCAGCCGCAACAATGCTCGCATGCGCCCGCGCGAAATCCGAGAACACTGCACGCTGAGCTCCGAATGCGCCTCGCTTCTACAATCCGCCATGCAGAACCTTAACCTCAGTGCCCGCGCCTATGACAGAATCCTCAAAGTCGCCCGCACGATTGCCGACCTGGAAGCCTCCGCTCAAATCGCCCCAATCCACGTCCAAGAAGCCATCAGCTACAGAACCCTAGACAGAACCCTCTGGCAGTAACCCTCTTCTGCTATCATCACTACCCCCAGAAAAAAACCCCAGGCACCGGCAAAAACCGCCCCTCCCCAAATTAGGACTCTTTTCAAACGTGCCTTCTGCGCCACTCAGCCCGCACTTCCCCCATAAGGCTGACGATCGCATCACGCACCTCGAACAGCTGCTCTCTTAGCCGGCGGTCTCGCGTGCGCCCAAACACTTTTTCCCGGCGCAATTCAGCGTACGCATTCAATCCCAAGTTCACTGCGCGCAAGGCCCGCTTCAAATACGCGATCGTCATCCCAAGCTCAGCGCTCCCCGGGTCGCTCAACGCCGCCGCCAACTTACCCCCCATAATGCTCGCCTGATGCGAAAGCTCGATTGCCGCTGGGTGCGACGCTGCATTCCTCCCTCGGGCCTCCAAGGCCTCTTCCAGCCAGATCGTTAGCTCAAAAGACGCCTGGTACAGAGGGTGAACCTCAGCCTGGTCTGCGGCCTCCTCCAAACCCTCCCATTCCCCCTGCCTGAATTCCTCATCAACATCCTCTTCCTCAAAATCCTCCCAAAGCCCCTCCTCATCGCCATCCAAGTCCACCCAGCCCATCTCCCTAGCAATTAACGCATCCCGTTCTGGATGATCTGCGAATTTCTCCAAAAGCTCCAGATAGCGCTCCGTGCGCAGATCCTGCTCCCGAAGAAACCGCTCCCAGTCGTACTCGTCCCACACCTTCTCCGGCTGCTCGTGCTCGTCCGCCATGTCTTCCTTTCTCACCAGAGGTACCGCGTCGTGTAAATCGCTTTTTTTGAGTTTTTGCTTCCGTCCTTTAAAAATAAGACGATTTAAGAGCTCGCCGCCACCTCAGGAAGCGTCTGCCGCCTCAGCTGGCCGCACGCTGCAGCGATGTCGTGCCCCTTCTCACGCCGGATCGTTGCATTGACCTTGGCCCGTTTGAGGACCGCCATAAACGCGTCCTGCCGCTCCTCCTCAGGGCGGATCCAATCAAGCCCTTCCACGACGTTGTATGGAATGCAGTTCACCTTGGCGTCCACACGCTGCGCGGCCAGCACCAGTGCCTCTGCATCTTCAATGCTGTCATTCACATCACGAATCAAAATATACTCAAATGTAATACGCTGTTTTTTGATTCCCACATAGTACTCGCAGGCAGCAAGCAGCTCGGCCAGTGGGTATTTCCGGTTCACCGGCATAATCGTCTGCCGCACCTCATCCCGGGCTCCGTGCAAAGAGACCGCCAGACGCACCTGCATCGGCTGCTCGGCAAGCTCCCGGATTTGTGGCGCCAGCCCGCTCGTGGAAATCGTAATCCGCCTCGCCCCAATCCCAACCCCCCAAGGAGCGTTCAAAATCTCAAGCGCAATTAACAGGTTCTTGAAGTTAGACAAAGGCTCTCCCATCCCCATAAAAACAAGATTACTGACCCGTTCACCGCTGAGCTTCTCAATGCGCAAAATCTGCCCCACAATCTCCCCAGCAGTCAAATTACGACTCCACCCGTCCAAACCGCTGGCGCAAAACTTGCACCCATACGCGCACCCCACCTGGGTGGAAACACAGAGCGTGCGCCGGTCGGACGCCTCCCCGTACAAGGCTGGCGAAGCCGGTATCAAAACCGACTCAACCAACGCACCGTCTCCAAGCCGGAACAAATACTTTCTTGTGGTGTCCTCTGCGCCCTGCACTCGAACCGGCTCCAAAACGTGAAACACAAATCGTTCGTTCAACCAAAGCCGAAAGCCCGCCGGTAGGTTCGTCATTACCTCAAAATCGTCCACCCGCTTCTCATACACCCACTCCAGCACCTGCGCCCCTCGGTACGCCGGATGCCCTGCTTCTGCCAAAAGCTCCCGAAGCCGGGGCAGCGTCAACGCATGAATGGATTCTCTGGCTGCTTCTGCTTTCATAGCGCAATCCTCCACGAAAGAGCCCTCAGCGTCAAAAGACCTTATGCTCCAATCCACGCACTCCTGCAGATTCCGCTTCCGCTTTTCTCCACTGCTTTTAATCTGCTTCCCATAAACGTATGCTCACTCCCCACGAAATTTTCTTGAAAATGCCTTCTTCCATGGCCCAGGGCATCTTCGCTTTTCTTCACGAACACCAGAAGCCTCTCTACAGGGCCACGCTCGACACCCTTGCCAAATCCAGAAAACTACGGCCTGTCTTCCTCGAAAAAAAACCCAGGGCCGAACAACACGCTTGGCTCGTCGACCAACTTCGCAAACGCATCAACGATGACACCGCCGCCCACGTGCTCCAATTGTGGCTGGTGGGCGCCCACAAAACCCTCCTGTGCGAATTCCTAGATGGATTCGGTATCGCCCATGATGACAACGGCACCGTTGAAATCCTTCCCGCCGCCCCCTCTCTCCCTGAACTCGTGCGTGTCATCGACTCCCTACGCCCACGCTACGACTCGCTGCTGCTCGCAGTCTACCTCAACACCTTCCAATCCCTCGACTTCGAAGGCTGGCCGACTCTGGATGCGCTCATCCAACAGGACCCCTCCCTCCAACTGACCGGCGCCTAAGGCTAAGCGCCGGCGACCAAGCACCAAGTTCCCCAATCCCCCCCAAATCAGGGAGGCTGTGGAACCCCCTCCTCACGCTCCAAGAGTTTCTCAGGGCTCCAGCCTGATGGATTCCACCTCGAGAATTTCCCCAGGCTTAAGCGCCTCAAAACGAAGCATCAGACGCTGCAAACCGCCTTTATAACCAGGCTGTCCCTTCAGCACAAAAGAGTGCTCCTTCCGAACACCTCCCACAGGAACTTCAAAAACCGCACTCCCCTCCGGCTCCTCCGGCCGGATCCCCTTCCACGCCACCCGCAAACGCCCCGACTGCGCCTTCAACAAAGCGCTGATCTTGAGCGTCCCAGCAGCATCCGCCCGCCAAAAACTCGCCGGTCCCTCTAAAAAAACCGTGCCTGTCTGCGCCTGCACCCGCCACATGCCCGGAAGCGGCACCCCCCCATCAATTCCGCCTCGCAGCGTCCAACCCACCCGGCCCTTTTCAAATCGATATTGAGGCAACTCACGCCCGCGTTCCCACTCCCGCACCAACGCCCGAATCTCCTCCACCGAACCCGGTACCAACCGGAATTCATACTCGTAGGTGATATTATAATCCAAATGCTCCAACGCCACTGGAGCCAAGTACCCCGTCGCGTTGTCCCGCTGCCCCTGTTTACCCACCTCGCCAGGAACCTCGCCCTGCTTCCAATACGTCGTCGCCGGCTGCCAGACTCCCAACCCCCAGTTTTTGGAGTCCACCAAGGCCGCCCAACGTTCTGTCGCAGAAAACGTTTTCCACGGCGGGCCAGGATCGAGCCACTCGTTTAAAGCCCCTCCAGTGAACGGCCGGTCCCCCGAATAAGTCACCACGCGCCGGAACTCGCCGTTCGTATAGACTGCAGGAATCTCCTGATGTTTCGCTGGATAAAAAATCCGGTCTGCGCGCCGGTTCGTCACCCGACAACGCACCTGGATCGACTGCGCCTCCAACCTGATCCAGCTCTCCATTTCGCACTCACTCTCCACCCCCTCCAAGGGCCACTGCAGGGGAACCGCCTTAGTATACATCTCAGAGCCCGTGTTGCGATGCTCCAAAACCTTCGACGCATTACCCGCCCAATCCCCCGATTGCACCGGGTTCCATCCAAGCGCACGCCACGCAGGGTGGGGCTGCAACCCATTGGGAACAAAGGGAACAGGCCCGCTGTAAAAAGACATCTGAACCTGCCGCCCGTGGTCGTAGTTGTTGACGAGTTCTCGCCCGTCTGGCTTGCCCCTCACTGAAGTAATCGAGCCCCCCATTTTCAAATCAATGCCCACAATGACTCGATCATTTTCCAGCCAGCTCATTTCAGGCTCGAGCCGGGCGGGAGCTGCAACCAAGCGGCAACGTCCACCTGCAAGGAAAACCAACACCAACCAGTATGCGGCCCCGAATTTAGAAATAAAACGATTCATCAAACGGCAAAAGTTGAGCCAAACACCCCCTTAGATTGCGGCAAAACCATCCGCCTCGACGAGCCGAAATCTTCCTCCCACACAAAAGGCCAAAAAAAGCGCCCTCCGCTTCCTCTCCATCCCCCGTCTGAATCGCTCCCCGCCCGGTGCGTAAAATACTCCCCCCCGCCAGATTTTCCAAACTCTCTACCTCCAGCTTCCGTAGCGAATCCTGACTAGCGCTCCCTCTCCCCAGCCCTGACCTATCGACCCTGTCAGCTCCTCTAAATCCGACTCTTTAAATTCGACTCTTTAAATCTGACTTTTTTAAAAGCCATGCACATTCATTCCCCGCACTTTATTGTGGTCACAGACAGAGGTGCCCTGCGCGCCGGCTGGATCCAACCTGCCCCCCACCAGCAGCTTCCCGCCACAAGCCTTAAACGCCCCGCAAGCATCCAGCGCCGCCCAAGCATCCGCTGGGTGGAAGACCTCGCCTTTGTCCATCCCCGCCAACACCTCGTGGAGCAACTCTCGGACATGGCCGGCGCCTATTCTGCAGCGGCCTCCGCCGGCGGACAACCACGGCGCCTGCCGTCCTCCCCTTCAGAAACGCACTGGAAAATCGCGGCCGACCGCCAGGCCGTCGAGGACCTCGCGCACGCCGCCACCGCCGTCCTCTTCCGTGAAAAACCCGAGTCCTGGAGTCTCTCCGCGCCGGCGGACATCCACCTCGCCCTCCTAGACGCACTACCCTCGGTATGCCGGCAGCGCTTGGAAAAAATCCTGCCCAAAAACCTCGCCCGCTCCACCGTCGAAAGCATCGTGCAACACTTTCTCAGCCCGTGATATTGCCACCCCTGCGGCCACCCCTGGAGCCGCGGCCGCAGGCATTACTTTCCGCGGCTTGCGGCCGCTGAAATCCGCGCTTATAACAGGGACTCCAGCCTCGTTTAAAATTTGATTTCCTTCTATGAAAATGCACCTTCGCCGCCTACTGCCAGTCTTCGCCCTAGTCGCCTCCGCCCTTCCCTCGCAGGCGCAGCAGGCTCCAGATACCTTTGCCGTGGGGGCCCTCAACTTCAAACGCCCGGCGGACTGGACCTGGGTGCCAGTATCCTCCCCCATGCGAAAGGCACAACTCTCGGTTCCAGGCACCGAGGCAGGCAAAAACGCCGATATCACCTTCTTTCACTTTGGTCCCTCCGGCGGAGGAGATTTAGATTCAAACGTACAGCGCTGGTTACGGCAGTTTCAAAGCAATCCGGCCGCGGAGAAAGTGGAGACCAAAACCATTGGCGCTCGCAAAACAACCCTCGTTTCCACCGTAGGCACCTTCTCCTCCGGCATGCCCGGCCAACCGACGGCAGCCATGGACAATTATGCCCTCCTAGGGGCCATCGTCGAAGATGCGGACGGAAGCGTCTTCGTCAAAATGACGGGCCCGAAAGCCGTCGTCCAAGCAGCAAACGCCAAGTTCCTCGAATTCCTCGAATCCGCAAAGCGTTAAAAACCTCCCGACTCGAGGACTGAAAGACCGCATACGCCGCAGAACCGTCCTATTTTTGCTCCCCCCTTCTCTCTCGACATCCACCTAACTCAGGCGAGACGCCGCCCCGCCGCCAGCCCTTGAAAAACGTCCTCGACACCTTTTCCCCAGAGACCGGCCTCATCCTTGAAATGCGCCAATTGCGGCGGTTCCCGGCAGAATCCTCTTCATGAGCAGCTACTACATTTCCTCACTAATCGACATCATCCACTACCTGAGTGATTCCCTAGTTCAATGCGATTCCAGCACCCGGATTGCCGAACTTTTTGGGGAGGAGTTTGATGACGTGGATTTCGAAATGGCCATGTGTTGTTTTGAGGCAACCCACCGACTGGCATTCCGGCAGGAACTCGTAAATATTCCAATCGACCAGTACGAAGAGTTATCCTTGGAGGAATTTATGGAAACCTACCTGGATCTGGAGGAGCAAAAAGATCCCCTTTTTGTCGCCCAGCGGTTCCGAATGTTCGAAGAGGCGCTCACCCGAGCCATCGCCGACGAGCAAACCGGAGCCGACGAGTTCTAGGCGCGGCGCCTCAGAAAAAGGGGGGGCGCGCCGAAATCGGCGCATTTTTTCGAGCCCATCACGAAGTGATGTATAGCGTGAAAGGGTAGAGCTGCAGGCAATCTGCGTCTTTCACACAAACCTGAACTGGAGATCGGAATTTACTTCCCTTGTAAAACCCAGGAGAGATGAGCCATTCCACGCTGCCTAGCTGAACAGGCTATTATCAAATTATTTGCACGCGGACGTAGCCGGCGCCGCATTGTGCTCACTCGGCCACCGCGCCTCACTCAACCCATAACCGCGGTAAAGAAGCGCCGCCCCCCCTCTCCAACCCGTTTTCATCGCCCCGCCGACAACTATGGCCGCGCTCCTCGTGAGCCTAACACTGCGGATCGCGTCCCCGTTCGGAACCGCAGCCCGAATTACCCAGCAAACCCGTCGCTGTTTATTTCTTCAATATTTCTCCGCATTCCATCAAACTCATCTCTTTATGAGCCGCAAAATACGTTACGGAATGGTTGGCGGGGGACGGGGTGCCTTCATCGGCGCTGTCCACCGAATCGCTGCAAACATGGATGGACAGATCGAACTGGTCTGCGGCGCGTTCTCCTCGGATCCTCAGAAGTCAAAGGCCTCGGGAGAGGATTTCTTTCTCAACCCAGCGCGCTGCTATGGCTCTTTTGAGGCAATGATCCGCGAGGAAAAAAACCTCCCTGCAGACCAGCGCATGGACTTTGTCTCCATCGTGACCCCCAACCACATGCACTTCGCACCCGCGAAGCTCGCTCTTGAAAATGGGTTCCACGTGCTCTCCGACAAACCCGCTACTTTCAGCCTCGCAGAAGCGAAAGAGCTTTCTCAAATCGTCACGAAAACCGGCCAGCTTTACGGACTCACGCACAACTACACGGGCTACCCTCTGGTAAAACACGCCAGAGATCTGGTTCACGCTGGGGCTCTCGGAAAAATCCGCAAAGTCGTCGTCGAGTACCCGCAAGGTTGGCTCGCTACAAAACTCGAGGAAAGCGGCCAAAAACAGGCCGCCTGGCGCACCGACCCCGCACGCTCGGGCGCTGCAGGCTGCGTTGGAGATATCGGCACCCACGCCGAAAATCTCGCCGAATACATTACAGGACTCAAAATCCACGAACTCGCCGCAGACCTCACGTCCTTCGTGGAAGGACGCCTGCTCGACGACGATGCAAATATTCTCCTGCGATTCGAAGGCGGTGCAAAAGGCGTCCTCCATTGCTCGCAAATCAGCGTGGGCGAAGAAAACAACCTGAACATCCGCGTCTATGGAGAAAAGGGCGGGCTGGAGTGGCACCAAAAGGAACCCAACACCCTGCTCCTGAAGTGGCAGGACAAACCAACGGAAGTCTTGCGCACCTCAAACGGCTACCTCGGCACCGCCGCTGCCGCCAATTCGCGCACGCCCGCCTCCCATCCCGAGGGGTATCTGGAAGCCTTCGCCAACGTCTACCGCAACTTTGCCAACCACATCAGAGCCACCATCGCCGGGGTGCAACCCGACCCTCTGGTTCTAGACTACCCAAAAATTGAAGACGGAGTCCGCGGGATGGCCTTCATCGAAGCCGTCGTCAACTCGAGCAAACACAACGCCCTGTGGACAAAGGTGGGTAACGCTTAAAGCTCCCTAACGCTCTTTCCTCCCAGTTCTCCCCGCCCCAGAATGAGCGCGCAAACCTTGCTCTTTCGCGCGCTCGCCCCCACTCACCACGCTCTCGCTGGCCGGGTTTCAAAAAATCTGCATAGCAGCAAGCTTGACCCTTGGTTGCCCTGCACCCAAAAGAAATCAATCGCAGCAGACTTTCCGTCTGTATCACGACCCTCACCCCCAATCAAAACCCTACTTCCTTCTTCCTAAAATGCGTTTCGGCATCAACTCCTTCCTGTTCGTTTCCCCCTTCAAAACGGAAAGCGTCAAACTCTTTAAAAAATTCAAATCATGGGGCTTCGATACCGTTGAAATTCCCGTTGAAGCTCCCGAACACGTCGACCCCGCCGTTCTCAAATCAGCCGCCGAAGCCGCTGGCATCGCCATCGGTTCCGTCTGCGCTTGCATGGGCCCCGGTCGCGATCTCAGAGGAACGACAGCAGAACAAAAAACAGGCTTTCAATACATCCGTACGTTGATCGACCAGGCAGCGGCTATGGGCTGCCCCCGCATCATCGGCCCGCTCTACTCCGTTGTCGGAAAACGTGGCCCCGTCTCCCCCGTGGATCAAAAAAAGGAGTTCGCTGCAGTGGTCAAAAATCTCAAAGCCCTCGCAAAGCACGCCGCCGATAAAGGCGTCGAACTGGTAGTGGAACCCCTCAACCGCTTTGAAACCGACTTTCTCAACACCTGCGATCAGGGACTTAAACTCATCAAGGCTGTCGGAGCAAAAAACGTAAAACTCCACCTCGATACGTTCCACATGAATATTGAGGAAAAAAACCAAGCCGCCGCTATCCGCAAAGCCGGAAAACATCTCGGCCACTTCCACGCCTGCGGCACCGATCGAGGCACTCCAGGCAACGACTCTTTGGACTGGGCGCCAATCGTCAAAGCCCTGCGCGAAATCGGCTATGACCAGGACGTCGTCATCGAATCCTTCACCCAGGACGTCAAAGTCATCGCAGCCGCCGCCGCGATCTGGCGCAAAATGGAGCCGAAACGCGACGACATCGCGGTGAAGGGACTCGCCAACATGCACCGCCTGTTCGGCACCTCAGCCCGCAAATCAAAACCAGCCGCCAAAGCCGCCACGCATCCAAAGGCCCAGCCAGCAAAAGCCCTCAAATCCGTGAAACCACTCGGGACTTCCAAACCCGCTAAGAAAACTGCCCGCCGCAAGTAATCCAGAGGCACACGTCTCCCTATGAATAAACATATCTCACTCCTTGCCCTCGTTGCGCTCACCGGCTCCGCCTTCGCCGGCGAAAAAGCACTTTTCAACGGCAACGACCTCTCCGGCTGGGAAGGAAATACCGAGCTCTGGTCCGTCAAGCACGGGGTCATCCGCGGCGAAACACAGCCCAGTCCCGGCAACGCCAAAAAAAGCACCCTCCGCCACAACACCTTCCTTGTTTGGAAGGACGGAACCCCCGGTGATTTCGAACTCCACGCCAAATTCCGAATCACCTCTGAATGGGGCAATTCCGGAATCCAGTACCGCAGTAAAGTCGAGACCACTGGCGCGGACGGACCAATCATTTCCGGCTACCAGGCCGATTTTGAATCGGGTAAAACATACAGCGGCATTCTTTACGAAGAAAAGGGTCGCGGTATTCTAGCCCAACGCGGCCAGCAGGTGGTGGTAAAAACCGACCCCCAAGATCCCAATAAGATCGTAAAGGAAGTCACTGGCTCCGTCGGTGTCTCCCAGGAAATCCAAGACTCGATCCACATCGAAGACTGGAACGATTACGTTGTCATCGCCAAGGGCAACCATCTCCAACACTTCATCAACGGGAAGAAAACCATTGACGTTACCGATGAAGACTCACGCGGCGCGAAGGAAGGTGTCATCGCCCTCCAAATGCACGCGGGAGCACCCATGGTCGTCGAGTTCAAGGACATCACACTGACCTCGGACAAGTAGTCCGACTCTTCTATAAAATCATCAGGGCCACGAAGCACCGCCTTTGTGGCCCTCCCTTTTACCCCCCATCACAAAATAACATCGATGCACCCTCACCCAGCCCTCTGCGCTACCTTAGCGCTCTCTCTTTTCGGAGCTTTTGCCCACGCTGCGGACGCCAAACGCCAGATCCTTCTCATAGCAGGAAAACCCAGCCACGGGCCTGGCCAGCATGAACACAATGCTGGCGTCCAACTGCTGGCCAAGTGCCTGAAGGAAGGTGCAGCGGACAAGGTCGACGTTCAATTCAGCCTCAACGGCCAGTGGCCTGAAGAAGCCCTCCTCAACAAGGCCGACAGCATCGTCATCTATTCTGACGGGGGCACCGGCCACCCCGCTCTACCCCACCTTGCGGAACTGGATGCCCAGATGAAACGTGGCTGCGGTTTCGTCTGCCTGCACTACGCAGTGGAACCCGCCTTCAACAAAGTCGGCTGGCCCGAGCCAGAGATTGGCTCGGACGGCAAACCGCTCAAACAAACGCCCCCTCCGGCCAGAAGTTCCAACGGCGCAGGCTCCCAGGAATTCCTGCAGTGGTTGGGCGGCTATTTTGAGCAGTTTTGGTCGGTGAACCCCCACTGGGACGCCAACTTCAAGGAACTCCCAAAACACCCCATCAGCAATGGAGTGATGCCGTTCAGCACCAACGACGAATGGTACTACCATATGCGCTTCCGCCCGGGCATGCAGCGCGTGACCCCCATTCTCACGGACCTACCCCCAGAATCCACCACCACCCGAGGTGAGAGCTCCCATGGAGGTAACCCAGATCAAAAGCGTGATGTGCTGGAGGAGAAAAAACCCCAGCATGTGGCCTGGGCGGTGGATCGCGAGGACGGTGGGCGGGGCTTTGGCTTCACTGGCGGCCATTTCCACAGGGGCTGGGGAAACGATGAACAGCGCAAACTGGTGCTCAACGCAATCCTTTGGACGGCCAAGGCGGAGGTTCCGGCAGCAGGTGTGAACTCCAGGGTGAGCGAGGAAGAACTCTTGGCGAACTTGGATCCAAAGGCCCCCGCGCAGCCCAAGCCGGCCGCAGCAGCGGCTCCAGTTCAAAAATAAACCCTTCCGTCCCTTGTTAACGGGGAATCCCGTGCTAGACTGAACCAACTCAGTGATTGGGGTTGCAAGGGCAGCCCTAAAAATGGGGGCGTACTGGTTTCGACTGAAAGTTGGAGACACCGATCGCATGCCGAGGAAGCCTGGTTGGCCTCGTTAAAATCTCTGGGCAAACAAAATAAACGCTAACGATTACGAAGATCTAGCTCTTGCTGCTTAATTAAGCGGCATCGT
>QQND01000007.1 GCA_003402745.1 Verrucomicrobiota bacterium | reverse complement strand
GGTGGCACATGTACGTGAGAATGCATGATGCAAATCGGCATAGGGAGGCGATTACCAGTCGGCCAGCTCTGCTTGGAGGAACTGCGCGGTTGCTCAAGCATGCTGGACAACGCACCGTGAGAGTGAGTTTGCAGCATGATAAATCTGATGTGATTCAAGAAGGCATCCTGAAGGTCAACAGGTTTTTACATCAGTTTGAAGCCATTGCAGAGGAATGGACTCGGGAACAACGCTGGGGAGTGCTGTTGACCTATGTGTTACGCCGTTGGCTGGGCGGAAAGTGGCTTGGAGAACTCCCTCCGAGCGCTCAGGCGCTTTTCGCAGGCTAAGTTCGTCTCTTGCTGAGCACAAAATTTACCTTCCCGCTGCCCTCGTCGAGTCGCGGTTCGTTCCTCCATTGCCGTTTCTAGGAGAAAGGCTCGTGCATTTCCGGGTCGGGGCGCGGTGCGCCTCTCTCTGGACGGTGTGTTTTAGACAAGAAGCTCGCTGACCACTCGGCCGCCTTTGTTGTCGGTGAGGGACATGGGGGTGCCGTTGCGCCGGAAGACGACCTTTTCATGGTCGAGTCCAAAGAGATGCAGGAGCGTGGCGTGATAGTCGTGGTGGGAGACGATATCTTTGACGGCTTTGTGGCCGAACTCGTCGGTTTCTCCATAGGTGGTGCCCGCCTTGAAGCCGCCGCCCGCCATCCACATTGAAAAGCCGTAGGTGTTGTGGTCGCGTCCGGCGACGTCCTTACTGCCGGGGTATTCGACGACGGGAAGGCGGCCCATTTCACCGCCCCAATGGACGACGGTGGAGTCCAAGAGTCCACGCGCCTTGAGGTCGATGACGAGCGCGGCGGAACCCTTGTCCACGTATTTGCAGGCGGCGGGGAGTCCGGCGAGGATTCCCTTGTGGTGGTCCCAGGTCTGGTTGCCTGTGAAGAGTTGGACGAAGCGAACGCCTCTTTCCACTAGGCGGCGAGCGATGAGGCAGCGCGTACCGAATTCGGCGGTGGCGGGGTCATCGATGCCGTACAGTTTTTTGGTGGCCTCGGTTTCGCCGGAGATATCGAGGGCTTCCTTTGCGGCGATTTGGAGTTTTCCGGCGAGAGCGTAGCTTGAGATGCGGGCTTCCAGGTCACTTTCGCCGGGATGTTTTTGGAGGTGGTCAGCGTTGAGGCCGCCGAGAAAGTCGAGGTAGCGCGACTGTGCTTCGCCCCGCAGGTATGGGGCTGGGTCGAGGTTTGCCATGCGCGGCTCTTGGGAACGCACGGCGGTGCCTTGGTAGATGGAGGGCAGCCAACCTTGGGTCCAGTTACTGACGCCGAGCACGGGCAGGCCGCGGGGATCTGTGAGCGCGACGTAGGCGGGGAGATCGCTGGTTTCCGAACCCAGCGCGTAGGTGAGCCAGCTTCCGAGGGTGGGGCGGCCTGCAAGGATGCCGCCTGTTTGCATGGCGTAAATGCCCTGGCCGTGGTTGCTAACTCCCGTCTGCATACCCCGGATCAGGGTGACGTCGTCGACGATTTGCGCAAAATAGGGAAGCAATTCGCTGACGGCCGTACCGCTTTGGCCGTGTTGTTTAAACTTCCAAGGGCTCGCCATTAGCGTGGTGCTGGCGTTGGCGGAGTCGTCGAATTTGATGTCGCCGCTGAATTTTTGCCCATTGCGTTTGTCCAGTTCTGGCTTTGGATCAAACAAATCGATCTGGCTCGGTCCCCCCTGCATGAAGAGCGAAATCATCGCCCGGGCTTTCGGACGCGCTGCGGGAGGCTTGGGCAGGGTGTCGAAATGTTGGGGAATCAGGTCGATGGGTTTTGCCAGAAGCCCGTCCTTTTGGAGGAGCGCCAGTGCGCCGAGGGAGCTCAGGCAAAAGCCACCTTTGGAGAGGAAGTGCCGGCGCGAAAGACAGCCGTTGGTTTGCATGTTAGTCGATGTAGAGAAAGGCGTTGGAGTTCAGAAGCGCCTGGCACAACGTGGCAAGGGCGGCCTGAGAAGGTGTGGGAGGCACCTTTGCCCCGGCGGCCGGTTTTTGCGGGACGGCGGCGGCAGTTGGCGCGGGATTCCCGAGCGCGGCCTGGAGGGTTGTCGTTTGTTGTTTTAAAAATTGCGCCGCTTTTTGGACTTCCTCGGGCGAAGGGTCGGTGCCGAGAGCGAGTTGCCAGGCCCTGCGGATTTGGGCCTCGGGTTGCATTCCACTTTCCCTGAGCACGCGCTCGGCAACCCAGCTCGCCTGGCTGAGGGCAAATTCGCTGTTCATCAGAGTCAAAGACTGCGGGGCCACCGTGGAAGCGGAGCGCAATTCGCAGTTGGGCTCCATCTTTGGCAGATCGAAGGTTTCCAACATCGCCAGCGGCCGGGTCCGGCGCATTTGCACGTAAACGCTGCGCCGGAATTCCTCTCCATTGAGCGGCACCACTTTTCCGGTGGGCCGGCCGGCAGTGTCGGTGGTATCGACCCCGACGATGACCTGGCCGTCGGTGTCGAGCATGACAGGGACAGGGGCGCCGAACATTTTGGGGTTGAGCTTTCCACTCACCTGCAGCATCGCGTCCCGCAGCGTTTCTGCGTCCATGCGCCGGATGGGGGCGCGGGCGAGCAGGAGGTTGTCCGGGTCGACGGCGTCCTTTTCGGCGGTGCGAGTGGAGGACTGTTTGTAGACGGCGGAGTTAAGGATGCTGCGGTGCAGTTCTTTGAGGCTCCATTTTTTTGCAACCAGTTCGGTGGCCAGCCAGTCTAGGAGTTCGGGGTGCGAGGGCCGCTCGCCCTGATGGCCGAAGTCCGCAACGCTGGCGACGATGCCGCGTCCAAAGTGGTGGTGCCAAACCCGGTTGACGAGGACCCGTGTGAGAAGCGGATGTTTGCCCGAAGTCAGGTGCCTGGCAAAATCCCTCCTTCGGCCGGTAGAGAGGGCGCTTCCTTTGCCTTGTCCAAACGGGGCGGTTTGGAAGCTGGCGAGGATGGTGAGATCGGCGGCTTCCACGGTTTCCTTTGGGTTTTTTGGGTCGCCCCTGTGGAAGATCGCGGTGGAAGGAGGCGTTTTGACGGAGGCGGCAGTTTCGTTGAAAACGGGAAGGAATTTTTCAACCGTCTTGCGGGTGCGGATTTCGGTTGCCTCGGCGGCAATCTGTTTTAGTTCGGCCTCGTGTTTGGTGTTGTAGGTGCGGTCGTAGAGGTAAAGGGAGCCGGGGTTGAGCTGGTTGATGGTCGGGTGTTCCTTAAGAAGGCTGAGCTGTTCCGGGGTGCGTTTTTTGACTTCCGTGCGGTAGGCGGTGTTCAGCGCGTCGCGGAGTTCCTCCGGGCGTTTTGCCAGTTCCCAGCTCAAAACCAGTTCGATCAATTCGTCCTCCCGTTTCTTGCGGCGGTCATCAATGACTTTCGCCTCGGTTTCGACGACTGCGTTTTTTTCCCGTTCCTCGTCGGTCATTAAGGACAACATCCGGGCCGCAGGCAGCCGCCAGTTGACGGGATCAAGGCCGGGTTCAAAAATGGCGCGCAGTTGGTAGTAGTCGCGCTGTGGGATGGGGTCGTGTTTATGGTCGTGGCATTGGGCGCAGCCGACGCTCATTCCGAGGAGCGCGGTGGAAACGACTTTGAGCTCTTCCGCGACGACGGCGTTCCGGGCGGTGACCTGCTCCGCTGCTGGCGCCGTCGCCGTACCGTCAGGGACCATGCGTAAAAACCCGGTGGCGGCCAGGGTCTCTATCGTTTCGGGCGCCATGTTTTTGAGGGGGCCTTTCACCAGTTCGTCCCCTGCGAGTTGTTCCTGAATAAAACGGTCCAGGGGTTTGTCCGCGTTCATGGCGCGGATGACGTAGTCGCGGTAATGATAGGCCCAAGGCCTGGGGGTGTCGGTTTCGCTGTATCCGTCGCTGTCCGAATAACCCGCGATGTCCAGCCAATGGCGGCCCCAGCGTTCGCCGTAGTGCGGTGAGGCTAGGAGCCTTTCCACCAGACGTGCGTAGGCGTCGGGCGCGGTGTCCGCCTCGAAGGCTGCGACTTCTCCGGGGGAGGGAGGGAGTCCGGTCAAATCCAGCATTAATCTTCTGAGGAGAGTTGCCTTGGGGGCCTCCGGATTGAGGGTGAGATTCTTTAGCTCCAGCGTGGCAAGAATGAAGCGGTCGATGGGGGATGTTCCTGCAGCGGCATTCTTGGGACTGGGCGGGGTGGTGCGTTTCAGGGGTTGAAACGCCCAAAACTCCCGGTCTTCCTCGGTGAGGTAAACCTTGGGGACGGACTGGGGCTCGGGGCGGGCGGTGGGCGCGCCCTGTGCGATCCATTTTTCCAGCAATTCGACTTCTTCGGGGGACAGCTTTTTCCCCTTGGGAGGCATCTCCCCTTCGCGGACGAGGCGCAGCATTTCGCTCTCTTCGGGTTTGCCGGGCACGATGGCTAGGTCGCCGTCGTCCCCGTGAGGGGTTACGAGAAAGCGCCGGAGCCGGACGTCCAGGCCCGCCTTGAGTTTTTCACCCTCGCCGTGGCAGTGGACGCAATGTTGTTTGAGCAGGGGCCGGATGTTTCGCTCAAAGGTGAGTTGGGCGGTTGGGCTCTCGGGAGTCTTTGCTGCTGGGGATAGTTCGGAAACGCAGAACCCGCCGCTCGCAGTCAGAAGGGAGGTCAGCAAAAACACGGCTCTACCAAAGCGCGACTTTTGGGGAAGAGTTTGGCGGGCGGGCTGGCTGGCGGGGAGGGGCAACGGGGACATGGGGCCACGGGGGTTGGCGTACGATCAAAAAAAGAGCGTGAACTGGAAGGGAATCAATGGCTAATGAAAAAACATAAGTGTTCAGTGAGCCCACCCCCGGCGGGGGGCTGGCACTTTTGAACTCACCGGACTGCGCATCCTCAAGCGTCCCTCGAGGCGCCGGTGCGTCACCGCGTGGAGGACTTCTCTCGGGATTCTGGAGTGGGCGTGGAGCGGAGTGGGCGTGGAGCGGAGGGGAGCGGGGAGAGGGGACGACTTTTCCTAGGGTCGGGCTGAAGGGGAGAGCGTTTGAGCGAAATCCTCCAAGGAGGAGGAACGCAACGCGTTTTCTAGCAATGTTTCCAGTCTTGGCACGTCGCTGATAAGATCGAGGGCTTCACAAATTCCCTGAGGGACGCGACCCCGTTTCTGAGGGGTTAGACCAAGTCCACCCTGTTCCTGCGGGAAAGCCCCATATTTGAGCTCCAGCGTGCGGAGGATGAAATCGCGCATGGCATAAAGACGGCCCTCCTCACGGCCAAGATTTAGGCCCTGTGAGAGGCCCTGTGAGAGGCCCTGTGAGAGGCCCTGTGAGAGGCCCTCCTTTTTGCCTTCTTCCCTGAATTGATCAGCGAGTGTCATTGTCTCAGATTGCAGCGGTGCGGCTTGGAGTTGAGTGATGCGTTCCATAAACGCGGTTTTGTTTACTTCACCGTTGAAAATGTATCGCATCAGTCGCTCGAGCGCAGCTTTAGAAATGGAGCTCAGCAAATTTGTATCCCAAACAGGAGGGGAGAGCAGTTCTTCCACGGGCTCAGCCTTCAAGGCGCGTAATGCCAGAATCCCCTCGGGCGTCCCTCCGAGCGCTTCATACGGTGTTCGGACCAATTCCATCAATTGGTAAACAAAGGAGGGCTGCCAAGGACGCAATAAATGCGAAAGAGACGCTTTAAGCTCGATGATATCCTCTAGGCGGGTGGTGGTCTTCCAGGGCCTTCGCCCCTGTGCGAGAACGATTGGAAATATCGGCGGAAGTTTCGCTGGCGCAGGATGGGTCGCGCTAAAGCGTTCCCAAATCCGAACGACGTACGCGAGTAGACGCAGGGCCATTCGAGGGTCTTCCGTACTTTGATGTTCAAAGAGCAGGTAGAGCAAAGTTTCCGAGTCCTGAAATTTAACGTGGAAAAGCAGGTCGCTTTCAGAGGCGGCGAACTGGGGATCAACGAAGGAGGACGGTTCGAGCGTGAGTGAATCCCAGACGATGCACGCTGCGATTTCTCTTGGGAGGTGATGCTGGAAAAAGGCGCATGCATTTCCCGGAATGGAAAATGTGGCCTTGAGTAGCTTGTCGTTGGGTTGGTGAAGGTCTTCGTCTGTCATGCGGGAAGCGATTCCGAGTGGAGCTCTAGAAAGACTCGGATTCGCCCCGCGTTAGGGATGTGGGTATTTGTAGATTCGCCGCGCCAGTGCGGCGCTCGCTGGCAGATTGGGCGCGGCTCATAAGCTGCTCCCAAAAAGGCAAGGAGGAGGCTCCCTGCGTGTTGTGCGAAAGTTCCTCTCCAACGGACTGACGCGCTCTATTGGAGTCGGGCGGCGGTTTTGCGGAAGATGAAGCGCAAGAAGGCATTGAGCGCCCAGAGAGCGAGGGGGGCGCACAGGGCCCAGCCCAAGCTGGATAGGGCGATCGCTTTGCCAAATTTTTCAAAGAAGTTCCATGGGGACTTTGAAAACTCCACGGCAAGTGAGGCTGGAGATAGGGCGAGTCTTTCCGCGCGCGCGAGCGTTTCACCGATGCGTAGAAAGGGGAGGATCAACAGCAACTGGAGCGGGTACATCAGACAGTTTACGCCTTGCATGACCACGTGGTTGAGTCGGAACAGGCGACCCGCAAGGAAGCATAAAGCCGTGGTGATTCCGAAAATCGGGATGATGGCGAGGATGGCGGCTACTGCTGCTGAGGCTGCCATGCCTTCCGGCGTCGCCCCCTGGCGGAGTTCCGAGAGAAGAGGGTTCAATATTTTGCGCTGAAGCCAGATGCGTGGTTTCTCCATTTAAAAAGAGCGGTGCGTCGCTGCGGCAGCTTGGGGCTGGGGCTTGAGACCTTGGGCGGGCATGGGATTTGGGAATTTATGCAGCAACTTTGGGAATAGACAGAACAACTCGCTGTGAGCAGGCGCTCTTGAAGGCAGACGGCTCGCGGTTTTTTTCGCGTAGAGAATCCCCGCTGGCCATTCATCTCACGAAAGATTTAGCCTGTAAGGATGCGTTTTTGTTCTCCCCTTAACTTTGTAGCGCTGTTGGTTTGCAGCTCCAGTTTTGCTGGATCCCCTGCCGAAAAGTTGAAGCCTTGGTTAGAGCAGGCTGTGGATGTGGAAACGGGGATGTTGTGGAAGGTGGGGGGCGATACGGCCTTCAATTATCGCATAGTTCCGTTTTTTGTGTCGCGGCGTTCCTCAGAGGTGTTTGGGTTTCATTTTTCGGACGGCTCGGCCCTTACTTTGCGGAACAAATATACGTTGATGGCGAACTGGATGGAGACCGGATGCGAGAACCGTTATCTAGGGGTGGCTGCGGCGCCTTCGATAGAATGGTGGAATCCGCGGGCGACGTGGTCGGTGTTTGGATCTGCGGGAGGCGGAGTGGGTGTTCTGGACGCACAGGGTGTGACGGGGGGCGAGGGGCAGGATTTCACCTTCAACTGGTACGGGCAGCTTGGGGTCTCTGCGGAATTGACGCAGCGCTGGACGTTGCGGGGCAGCGCCCTGTTCCAGCACCTTTCCAATGGGGGCCAGACGAACCCTAACCCGGGGCTCAACGCCTTGGGCTTCACCCTGGGGGTGGGGCGCAGTTTTTAGGGGGGTGGATTGGAGTCTATCCGAGTCGCGGGGGAGAAAGGCGCTGGAGGGCCTTCCAAGCGGGGGGCAGGAGGAAGAGGGAAATGAGGGCGTCCAGGCCCAAGCCGATGGCGCAGGTTTGTCCCAGGACGGCAAGGCCGAGGTGGTTGGCCCAGCCAATGGTTCCGAAGCCCGCGGCCGCGGAGGAAGCACACAGGCCGATCACCAGGAAAAGCTCCTTCTGAGTCGCGGGAAGGTCGCCGCCATTACGTCTGAGGGAAAGAAGGATGAGGATGCTGTAGTCCGTCCCGGTGCCGAGGAGGAGGAGCAGGGCGGCGAGATTGAAAATGTTCCAAGTCATTCCCAGGAGGGACATCACGCCCGCCAGGCAGGTGAAGACTAGGGCGGTGGTGAGTACGAAGCAGAGGAGCGCGCGGGTGCTGCGCAGGGCGAAGGCGAGGAGCAGGAGGACGAGAACGCTCAAGGTGCAGATGATGGCAACAATTTCCCTAGGAACGACTTTTTGCAGCGCTTTCCCCAGTTGAGGCCAGCCCACGATGAAAGTGCCGGGCAGTTTTAGAGATTCGATCAATGCGTCCTCCATGCCGGGGGTGGGCGTGATGGCGCCGGCTGCCAAAAAACGGCCCGGGGAGCGGCTGCTGATTTTGCCAAGAATCCACTGGCTGCTTGGACTCTCCGGCCACAGGGAAAGGGAGGGATCGGGGCGGAGGGCCCATTTTTGCCATTGGGCCAGGACCTGCTCTGTGAGACCGAAGGCTTGCTCGGTAAAGCCGGCATCAAGAACTGCCTCGCGCAGGTGCTCCTTTTCGCGGGCCAGCTCGCCGGCGATGGCGAGGTTCGCTTCTTGGGCGTCGGGGTTGGGCCAAAAAAGCAACGGCGTCAGGAAGGAAGCCACCTGGCCCTGGGTCTTGGCGTTGGAGAGGAAGCGGTCTACTTTTTGGAGGCGTTCCCAGACTTCGCGTTCGGAGTTGCCTTCCACGATCAAATGAAGGAGGTCGCCGGTGTCCATGAGTTTGGCGGAAAGCCTTTCAAGAGCGGTGTAGGCATCACTGTGGCGCGGACGCAGGTAGCCCGGAGAGAACTCCATTTTGGGAAATCCCTTGGTGCAAAGCGCTCCCAAAAGGAAGGTTGTGAGGGCCAGAGTCAGGGCGAACCCCGACTTTGCAAAAGAGGGAGAACACAGGAGCCGTTCGATGCCGGATGTTTTTTGCAGAGTGGTTTTGCGCCGGTAGGCTAGAGCCAGAGGGGCAAACAGTGTCAGCATGACAGCCGCGCCGATGACCACGCCGAAGCCTACCAAATTGCCAAGCTGCGAGAGGCCAGGAAGGCTGCTGAGATTGAGGGAGAAAAACGCGGCAGCTGTCGTTCCCGCGGTCCAGGCAATGTACTGCCAGCATTGGGCACGAAGTTCCGAAACGGTGCCGGAATGTTGGAGGGAGCGTTGGAAGATGAAGTACCCGTAATCCACGCTCAGGCCGATCATGATGGCAGCGCAGCCGACGCCGATGACGGTGAGTTGTTTGAGGAAAAGGCCGGCGGCCCCGAGGGTGAGCACAAAAATGAGGGCCAGCATCAATTGGAGTCCGAACAGAGGCGTGGCGCGGCGGTAACAGGCGAGAAACACGAGGGCAATGAGCACGAGCGTGACAAACGAGGAGCTGGACATGTCCCACTCCATGGCGCCTGAAATATCCGCCACAAAGGAGGGTTCACCGGTGAATCCTAGAGTGACGCCGGGCAGGCAGCGCCATTCCTGAACGGCCTGCTTGATGGCGGTGATCCAGGCGATGGCTGCCTTATAGTTTTTGAGGGGGTGCGGGGCGTAGACGTAAAGCACGCGGAAAGTGCCGTCTGCGGAGCTAAATTCAGAGGATTGGGAGCGGGATAAAAGGCCGCTCTCGGACAGGGAGGGGACGAGGCCGAAGGGGTCGTAGCTGGCGAGGGTGACTTCCTGTGGGGAGATGGAGTCCCCGATGCGTTCGAGGGTGGCGGCGAGGGTTGTGGCGCGTTGAGCGGGGGCGAGGCGCGCGTGAAGGGCGGCGAAGGTTTCCTTGGAACTGTTGAAGGAGAGGTAGGCGGCGAGCTCGCCTAGATCGGCTGGGCTGGATTCCCAGGGAGAAGAGGAGACGACGAGGCGTGTGAGTTCGGGCCGCGACTGGAGGCGCTGGGCGATGGCGTCGGTGATTTGGTCGGCGGCTTCCGGGGATTCGGTCTCTACGGTGAGGATGAGTTGGTCGGACTGTGAGAAATTTTTGAGAAAAAGCCCCAACCCGCGCACCTGGGGCAGGTCTTGGGGGAGCATTTTGAGGATATCGACGTCGAAGGATATCCGTGAAAGGCCCAGAAGCGTGAGTACGAGGCAGGCGGCTGCCACGCAGGCTTGCAGGGTGCGGCGGCTACTATTTTTCGGAGTCGGAGCGATATCCATTCAGATCAAAGGTGAATACGGAGGGGTCGATTTTTTGGTTGGTTCGGACGTTGGAGAACTCGGTCTTCAGGCTGGAGCCATCCTTGCCCACCACTTCAAAGAAGTGCAGTTGGCCATTTTTGGGATCAAAACGAAGGCGCAGGACCTGCACGTATTTTCTTGCCTGCACATCGCGTGGAAGCACTTCCGCGTCGCAGTGCGCAGGCTGTGGCTCGACTTTGAGGACCTCGAAGCGTTTGGTGAATTCCCCCAGGTCGGCGGCCAGTGGAAACTCCGGCATTTGAAATCCCTGCGCTCCGGCAGGCGCATCCGGGCCGACGTTGAGCGTTTGAAATCGTTTTTTAACAGGTTGTATCAAAAAGGAGCCCTCCCTGTTTCTGAGGAAAACCGTCTTGGGCGGTGCCCCTAATTCCCAGTGAAGATCCCCGTTGGAGGTGAACCAGAGTTTTCCCGGAGCGGTGATCGGTTTTCGCAGGGTGCGCAGAGAACGGGATTGGACGAAGTCGGCCTCCACGCTGCGGAGGCCTTTTTGGAGGGAGAGCCAGTTTTTCAAGGGGGCCAGGTCCACCGGATCCTGTGCGAGGGCGGAGACCGCAAGCAGGGGCGACAGGAGAAGGGCGGCGCGGCGCATAAAGGGTAGAAAGAAAAAGAGGGAGAGCTGGTGGACCGAGCGAATTCAGCGTGACTTGCCGGAGAGGAGCCACTCAAATCTTCAGGCTAGATAGCAAAAGACTATGGTGCCCCCGATAGCTAATCAGAAGTTAAAGACTGAACTCATGGGTTTGGTGGAGGGGCATCTTGTAGATTTTGGGCGCAATTTGAGTGCGGAAGAGGATCTCTTTAATGCGGGGCTGGAGTCGATGGGGATTATGCAGCTCATCATTCAAATCGAGGAGCGGCTGGGGGTTGTCATTGGAGATGCCGATGTGACGCGCGACAACTTTGCTTCCGTCACTGCGCTCGCCGCGTTGGTGGTGCGGTTGGGATATTCCTGCGAATGACTTCGGAGCGGGAAACGCGGTGTTTCAGCGTGCCCTTGGTGGGGTGCGATGGTTTTCTCCTCGGGCTGGAGGGGATGATGGGCCGTGCCGGCCAGGGGCGGCATGTGGGGCTGAGCGTGCTCAAACTCACAGGAGCTTTTTCTGTGGAGGCGCTGCGCTCGGCAGCCACCCGGTTTTCGCAGTCGCATCCCTTGCTGCATGCGCGGGTGCGGCGCCGACATTGGTTTGGCATTCCTGAATGGCGTGCCACGGGGCCATTTTCGGGGGAAGCGGTGGGGGTGTACGAGCGTCCCGAGGGGGGCTCGGTGGAGGCTATTTGCCGGGAGTTGCTGTGCACGGTTTCTTCGGAGGCCCTGCGGTTTGAAGTTATCCCAAGACCTGGCGGGGTTTTTGTGGTTGTTAAATGGCTTCATCTGCTTTTGGACGGGAGGGGGATTGAGCTGGCGCTGTATGAAATTGCGCGACTTGCCGAGCACCCGCTGGAGGCGCCCTGCGTACAGGAATCTTGGGGGGCGGCCTTTGAGCTTCCCAAGACGATGGAGGAGCGCAGGCAAAAAGTGCGGCCTTTTGTGGAGCGCTACAATGTCCTCAAGTTGCTCGCATTCAAGTCACTTGGGCGCGTTGCGGCGGAAGCCGGAGAGGCCCGGTTTAAGACGCTTCATTTTGACGAGTTCCAGAGTGAAAAAATCCGGGCCCGGGCCGACCACCTCACGGGCGGGATTTTTCAACTTCCCTATTTTTTTGCAGTCGTCGCCCGGGCGCATGCGGCGGTTTTTGCTGGGCGGGGTGAGTCTGGGATGAACTACCACGCCGCGGCTCCCGTGCAGGGGCGGCGGCGGGGCGCGAAGCACCCGATTTTTCAGAATCAGATGTCCCAGTTTTATTTTGCGCTCACGCATGAGGAGGTTGGGAATCTGGAAACTGCTGCAAAGTCGATCCACTCGCAGTTCGGGTTGATGGCCAGGCACAAGGTGGAATCAGCTTTTTTGATCATGCTTCATTGGTTTTTGAGGTTCCCGAGCAGATTTTATATCCATCTTTTGAGGCGGCAAACCAAGGGGTCCATCACCTCTTTTTTCCACTCCCACACGGGCCAATTCATGCCTGAAACTCAGATGTTTTGCGGGGCGCAAATCAGCGATGGCTGGCATATCCCCACGGTTTCGCAGCCGCCCGGGTCGGGGATTTTTTTCAGTGAACGCAACCGTTGCCTGACCGCCACGCTTTCTTGGCGGGACGGGGTATTGTCGGAGAGTGAAGTGGAGCTGATGTGCGCCCGGTTGCGGGAGGATCTGCTGGGAGGTTGCGAATGACGGGAAACATACTGGCCGGGTTCTTGGCTCAGGCGGCGGCCCGCCCCGAGGCGCCGGCCCTTTTCTTGGGGGAGGAGTGCTGGTCCTACGCCTGGCTGGCCTCGAGCGCGCGGGAGGCCTGCGAGCAACTGCGAAGCGCGGGTGCATTTGATTGCGGAGCGCAACCGGTGGCGAGGATCGGTTTGTACTGCCCCAACGGCGTTGCACACGTGGTTTGGGCGCTTGGTATTCTTCTGGGAGGTGGCTGTCTTGTTCCCGTGCCACAGGAGCTTGCAGAGTGTGAGCGAGAGAGCCTCGTGAGGCGCACCGCGCTGCACGCCGTGGTGGGCGCAGGAGGCCTTTCCTGGTCCCCCGCGGGCGGCGCGCGCGAGTTGCGGATGCGGTTTCAGGGTGAAGAATCCTGCAGCCTATGCCTTTTGGAGCCCGCCACGGACCCTGGTTTTTCGGAGGCGGATTTTGCGGCGCTTGCCCCGGCGTTGATTCGGTTTTCCTCGGGGACAACGGGCGCGAGTAAGGGCGTGGTGTTGTCGCACGCGTCTTTGCTGGAGCGGATCCAATCGGCCAACCGCCGTCTGGGGGTGAGCGCCGCGGACCGGGTGCTTTGGACGCTGCCGATGGCGCATCACTTTGCGGTGTCCATTCTATTGTATCTGAATGCGGGCGCCGGTGTGATTTTGGAGGATTCGCATCTTGCTGAGGCGCTTTTGGGCAGTGCAAAACGCTGGGGGGCGACGGTGATGTATGGTGCGCCCTATCATTTCCGGCTGCTGGCTAGTGAGTCCTCAGCGCGTTGTTGGGACACGCTCAGGCTTGCCGTGTCCACGGCGGCCGCTCTCACTGGTGAAATCGCGAGGCGGTTTTATGAGCGGTTCGGAATCCCGCTGACCCAGGGATTTGGAATCATTGAGGCTGGGCTGCCCCTGCTCAACCTGGAGGGGGCCCTGGAGGCTCCGACCGCCTTGGGACGGCCTGACGATTTCGAGCTGGTGCTGCTTGATAAAAACGGAGCTGCCGCCAACGAGGGGGAGTTGTGCCTGCGCGGCCCCGGGATGTTTGACGCGTACCTGACTCCTTGGCAGCCGAGGGCTTGTGTATTGCGCGAAGGCTGGTTTCACACCGGCGACATTGCGCGGCGCGACGCCTTTGGAAGCATCGAACTGTTGGGCCGCTTGAAATCTGTTTTGAACATCGGCGGGATGAAATGTTTTCCGGAAGAAATCGAGGAGGTTCTGTTGCGGCATCCCGGGGTCGCCGAGGCGCGTGTGCGGGGGGAGGAGAACGAGCGCTGGGGAACCTTTGTGGTGGCTGATATCGTTCTTGAAGAGGGGTTTGGGGTTGAAGAAGTGCGTCCGGCGGAACTGGCCCAGCACTGCCGGAAATCGCTGGCGCAATACAAGGTTCCGGTGCGCTTTGTGGTTGTGGAGCGGTTGGAAAAAACGGCGAGTGGCAAGGTGCGCCGTTAGAGCGGCTGTGATCCTCCCGGGGGGGGGCAGAATTGTGAGCCGGAAAGAAGAGCGGCTCCGACTTGGAGGGCGAGTCCCCAGTAGGGAACGACGAGGGCCTCGGAGGGATGGGTGCTCAGGTATGCTGCGGCGCGGATGGTGTCCCAGGAGCAGGAAGCGCAGTAGGCTTCGTGCGCCAGGTTTGGGAGGGGGCCGAAGCCGGGGCGGGTCGCGTGGGTCTTTTGGGCCACGGTCTCTATCCAGCCGGTGGCGGAGTCGCACACTGGAATTTCCGGGGGGAACTTACCGAGGCATTTTTGGGCGGTCTGCACGCCTGCGCTGAGGGAGTGGAAACAAAAGCCGTCTGCGATTTGGGTAAGTTTTGGTGCGTTCGGATGGGACCCACTGGCGAGCAAGACGGCGCCCGCGCCTTCCGCGAAGGGGCGGGTGTAGGGTCTGTCGAGCCAGCGCATGGCGCGGAAGGCGTCCAGTTCGTGGGGTTCGAACTCTTCGGCGCCGAGGACGAGAACGGAGTCGGCATCTCCGTTTTTGAGCCAGCAAGCGGCGGTGCGCAGGGCGTTGCTCCAGCAGGATTTGTCGCCGATTTGGGAGTAAACGGGGCCGCCTGTATTTAATTCGGAGGCGAGGTGGCTGAGAGGGCTGTTGGTGACCGTTTCCGGAAAAAGAAGGGGACTGGCAAAGCGGCGTCCTTCCTTTTGAAACTGGCGGTAGAAACGCACAGAGTAGAGGGAGCAGCCGACGCTTGTGGCGCAGATCATCCCCAAGCGGGAGCGGTCGATTCCTGGTTGTGCCTCCAAGGCTTGGGCTGCGGCCTCCACCATGAAATGCGAGAGGGGGCTGGCCCGGCGGAATCTGGGGCGCAAGCGCCACCGGTCCGGCAGGGTTTCTGGGGCGACGTAGGCCACGGGATGCTCCCGGCCTGGGTGGGCGTTTTCGGGGACGAGAGTTTTGGGCCAGGCTGCCGGATTGGAGAGGGAAGCAACGCCTGTTCCTCCTGGCGAGACGACCCCCCAGGAGAGGATGGAAAGGTCTTGGCTCATGGGGTTGTGAAAAGGAGGGCCGCGTTTGAGCCTCCGAAGCCGAGGTTGACACTCAGGGCGGCCTTTTTGGCGAGCGTGTCGCCGGGCTTGGCTAGGAGGGAGGCGACGAGGGGTTCGGGGTTTGTGGTGTGGAGTTGGGGTGGGATTTGGCCGGTCTGCAGGGATTGGAGGCAGAAGATGGCTTCGAGGCTTCCTGCGGCGCCCAGGGTGTGACCGATGGCCGCCTTGGTGGAGCTGAGTTTGAGGCCCGACAAATCCTCTCCGAAGACGCGGTTGAATGCGCTCGCCTCCGCTCTGTCGTTAAAGGGGGTGCCGGTTCCGTGGGCGTTGATGTAGCCGACGTCCCGGGGGCTGAGGCCGGCGCGCGCGAGCGCCGCGCGCATCGCCCGCTCGAGGGGGGCGCCGTCCGAGGCGGGCTGGGTGAGGTGGAAGGTGTCTGTGCTGTGTCCGTACCCGGCAAGGATGCCGCGGATGGGGGCGCCCCTGCGCGCGGCGTGGGATTCGCTTTCGAGCACAAGAAACCCGGCGCCTTCGCCGAGCATGAGGCCGTTTCTGTGAAGGTCAAAAGGCCGGCAAAGATCCGGGGCGAGGGATTGGAGGCTGTCGAAGCCGCAGAAAACGAGTTCGCAGAGCGGATCGTAGCCTCCGGTGAGGACGATGTCCGCCATCCCTGAACGGATGAGGTCTGAGGCGTGGCCGATGGCGTTGGCGCCGCCGGCGCAGGCATTGGAGAGGATGGTCGAAGAGCCGCTGAAGTTGAGGTGGGTTTGGAGGTCTTTGATCTGTTGTTGAGATTGGTAGGTGGCCACCCGCAAGGACTGGGTTTTGTTTCCGTGCGAGGCCGGGGGCACCCAGATCTGGCGTACAAAGGCCTCGATGCGCTCCATGCTGCAGGCGGTGGTGCTGAGGCTCAGCTCCAGCTCAGACAGGGTGCACTGGCTGTCAGCGGTAAGAAGTCCGGCGTGTTCGAGCGCCTCCCTGGCCGCAGGCAGGGCCAGCCTAGAAGCTCGCCCCAGCCGGCGCTTTTGCTTGGGGGTCAGCCAGTTTACGGGGGGGAGCGGCGCCTCAGCCCCTTCCGTCACGCGGCAGCCTTCCACGGGGAAACAGGTAATTGGTCCGCGGACGTGTTCCCCTCGGATGAGCCTGGGCCAAGTTGAGTCGGCGTCTTCGCCCAAGGCGGAGACACAACCCCAGCCTGTGATGACGAGACGTTCTGGTGAAAGCGAAGGCATGGGAAATTTCGAATTTTGGGCCGTGCCGTTGAGCCTTAGCCTTTCAGTTGGCGGCTCAGCGTCAGGCGGCTGCGGAAGATGACTCCTGCTTCGGTTGCTGTTTCCACCTGAAACTGTGCCAACGTGCCGAACTCTTTTAAAAGTTCCACCGAGGTCCGCAATGTATCTCCAGGATAGGCCGGTCCGAGGACACGCAGGGAATCCACGCCTGCGACGAAGAGGGGCGTGGTGGGAATCTCGGCGGCCGGTCCGGAGAGAGACATCCAAAGAATCCCGGCAGCCTGGGCGGCGCTCTCCAAGAGGAGGGCGGCCGGCATGAGCGGATTCCCGGGAAAATGATCCCGGAAAAACCACAGGTCGGGGTGCAAATGAAACTCCGCGCTGCCGCGCTGCCCCTCTTGCGCCAGTTCAAAGTGGTCGATGAAGCGGAATCCGGGACCGTGCGGGGTGTTTGCCTTTGAGGTGTTCATGGACGGGGTACGGCAATGTCCGAAAAATGGTGCCACTGTTCGGGGGCCCTCACAAACATCGGAGTGAGTTCTTGGGCGAGTTTTTGGGTGAAGTGCAGCAGGGAGGCCTCTCTTCCTTCGGGGAGCCATTTTGGGGTGATCATGGGCCGGGCCTCGACTCTGTGTTTTCCATCCGGTTGCAGGGTCAGGCCCACAGGGATGATGGGTGCGCCCGAGAGCAGCGAAACCATCACAGGAGCAGTAGAAAACAAAATCTCCCCATGGGGCAGGGGGACCGGCACGGAATGTTCATTGAAGGGGCGGTCTGCCAGGAGAGCGACAAAAGTTCCGCTCCTGAGTTCTCTGGTGATTTCCACGGCCGAAAAGGCATCGCCGCCTACAACGAGGGTGCGCACTCCCCAGCGCAGCCGGAATTCCGAGCGCCATTGGGTGAGGGCTTCGGAGGGCTCGGGCAGGGTGAGGGTCACCATGGGAAAGCCGAGTTCCGCCAGCAGAGGGCCGCCGAGTTCAAAAAAGCCGAGATGGCCCGTCACGAGAATACAGCCTTTGCCGAGGGCCTGGGCTTTTGCGAACTCCTCCAAGCCGGATTGTTCGCCGATCATTCCTTGGATTTCGCCCTTTTTTTTGAGCCACAGTTCCGCGAATTCCAGAAAGTTGTACCCCTGGGTGATGCAGTTGCGGATGGCATGGCTCCTCGTGGCTTTTGAGGGGTCCAGCAGTGCCATGTTGCGCTGGATGGCGGCCAGGGTGCTTGCGTGTGTGAGGGCGTAGGCAAGGCCCGAGACTTCGCAAAAACGCTCGCTGATCCAGCGGCCAAACAGCCTGCGTCCAAAGATCGCCAGTTGGAAACCTACAGGAGTGTAGAGGACCTTGTAGAAGGCGGCGTTTTTATAGTCGCCCTGCCGGCGTAGCAAAAGCAGGCGACCGCCCAAGATCAGGCCGACAACCAACACCAGGACGAAAGCAGCCATCTGCGCGCGAAACCTAGGAAACGGAGGTCGAGGTCAATCGAGTTTGGATCCAGTCGCGGAGCACGCCCAAGCTTTGGAGTGCATCTCTGGCCATCGTCGGATCTTTGATCTCAATGCCGTAGCGTTTTTCAACGGCGACAATCATTTGGAGAGCGTCGAGGGAATCCAGGCCGATGCCTTCTTCACCAAACAAAATGGTCTCTTCATTGATCGTTTCAGGATCAACTTTGATCATCGTGTTTTCAACGAGCAGTCCTTTGAGCAGGTCAATCGAAACTTCTTTTGTGGAATCCATGGGGTGTGGAAATGCAGGGAAATGGGACGGGGATAGTAAACTTTGGCGGCAGGATGGAAAGGTTTTGGCGCGTGGATTGACAGAATATCATGCGGTTCGGCGGGCCTGGATAGGGGAGTCGTTCCGGTTGATAGGGAAGCAGCATCCGTAGCCCTCCGATTTCAGGCGCGAAAGGAGGCTGTCCAGCAGGGTCGCACGGCTTTTTGGAGCCATGCACCGGAGTTGACTGTCGTGGCATAAGATGATCCCTCCGGGCCGCAAGGAGGTCATTATTTTTGCGAGCACCGACTCCGGGTGGTGTGCGACGCCATCACAACCGGTGCTGGACCAACCGATGAAAGTCAGTTTTTGCGCGGCCGCGGCCGCGTGCACGAAGGGGTTGGCGAAGCCGACTGGGGCTCGAAATTGCGTGGCCGTGGCCCCCGTTGCCTCGAAAATGGCGCGGCTGCAGCGTTCTAATTCGCGGTGAGCGCGGCCCGGGCCCGCCGCCCAGAAGGAACGTTCGGGATGCAGAAACGTGTGGTTTTGAAGGGAATGCCCCTCGCTTACAATGCGCCTCGCCAGCTCTGGGGCCTGAAGGATCTTGCGGCCAATGGCGAAAAAGGTGGCCTTGACCCGGTGGTGCCCGAGGACATCGAGGATGTAAGGGGTTTGCTGCGGCTCAGGCCCATCGTCAATGGTCAGCCAGACTTCCCGGTTCGGGGTGGCAAAGGATTTGCGGACCGGGCCGTACCAGGCGCAGTTTTTGAGGAGCGTGGGGGCAAGAAAAATTCCGGCGGCGCTAAGTGCCAGGGGAAGCGCGGTCGCGGGGGCGCCGTTGCAGGCACTGAGGAGGGAGGAGGCGACCAGGGTGCCGCTGGCAAGCTGGGTGGCCGCTCGGCGCAGATGCGGAGCTGGGAGGGTCATGCGCGGTAGGCCCGGTTTTTGAGTCGCAGCCTAAAGAGGCGTGGAAGGATACAAACGGCGAAGAGGCTGAGTTTGAAGTGTGTCCAAAATAAAAGGACGTTGTCCCTCACGTATTTGAAGTGGGAGACCCCGCCGCTGGTTTTCTCCGGATAGGTCACCTTGGAAGGGAAACTGAGGGTGGGGACGCCCCTCCAGTACAAACGCACGGCGAGCTGGGTTTCGAAATCAAAGCGGCGCCCGCCTTTGATTGCGGAGAGGACGGCGATGGATTCGGCGACGGGATAGAGGCGGAAGCCGAAGAGGGAGTCTTCAATGCCTCCCCAGAGGGTTTCGAAGTTGGTCCACCAATTGCCAAAGCAACGGCCCTTGACCCTCAGGGCGGGGGCATCCGCAGAGAAGATGGGCACGCCCAAGATCATGGCTTCGGGATGTTTTTTGGAGAGGGCGATCATCCGCGGGATGTCCGCAGCTTCGTGCTGGCCGTCGGAGTCAAAGATTACCGCGTGGGTAAGGCCCCTGGAGCTGGCGAGTTTGAGGGCCTCGAGTACGGCGCCGCCCTTGCCCTGGTTTTTCTCCAGACGCAGTACTTCTAAGGGCGCTCCCGACTCAATCAAAGCGGCTGCGCAGCGGTCACTGGCGTCGGTGGAGCCGTCCACTACCAGAAAGATGGGAGCCCATTGGGCCAGGGTCGCGTGTAGGGTCGGGGCGAGCAGCGCTCCCGAATTGTAACTGGGAATGATGACGCAGTGGGAGGCGCAAGGCGTGGGCGGCTGTTCCATGGAGGGGGTTAGAGCGGAGTCGGCTGCGGGCCGGGCGCTGCCGGAGTCAAAAGCGCAGCGGGCCGGGCCGGCTTTTGCGCACGCTGAGATCGGGGGCGGGTGGTATCCATGGTTTGGACAGGTCTCAAGAAGACTGGTCTTTTAGCAGAAGAAGCTGCGGTAGGGAGGAAAGATCATTTGCTTAGAGCGGTGATGTCTAGCAAAGCTCGGAATCTAGCCGGTGGCAAAGCCGGCATTATGCTGAAATGAAAAAGTTTGATGTCGTGGTTGTCGGAGGCGGCTCTGCGGGAGTAGCCGCAGCGCTTGGGGCGGCGAGAGCCGGCTGCAGCACGCTGCTTTTGGAGCGGGCCTCCAGGCTCGGAGGCAACGTGGCGCAGGCTCTTGTGCACAGCATCTGTGGACTTTTTGAGATTTCCGAGGGGGGCAGGCCGCGACTTGCCAACGGAGGCTTTGCTTTGGAGTTTGCCCGCCAATTGGTTGCAGCCGGTGGAGCCCGGGGCCCGTTGCGCATGGGGCGCCTGGATGTCCTCTTGCAGGAACCGGCGGCGTTCGCTCGAACCTGCCTACAGCTCACTGCTTGCGAGCCGCGTTTGACGGTGTGGAGGGAGGCGCGGGTGGAGTCGGCTTTTGTGCGGGACGGTATTCTGGAGCGGGTCACGCTTTGCGGCTCGGAGGAGTCCGTGGAGGGCCGGGTGTTTGTGGACGCCTCAGGGGATGCGGCACTTGCCAGAGCCGCCGGCGCTGCAACGGAGCAGGTCCCTGGTGCTCAAATGCAGAGGCCGGCCTTTATTTTCGGGCTCGCACAAGTTGCGCCGGACGTGATGGAGGAAGAACGGAGGTTGCGGCTGGTGGGGGCCCTTCGAAGCGCCATCCGGGAGGGAGCCTTGAGTCCGGCGCTTGCGGGTGCCGCGGTGCGTCCTACGTGTGAGGGGGACCAGGTTCGGGTGACTTTGGACTTGGACGCCCGGGGGGGAGAATACGATCCGTTGAACGAATTTTTGCTGGCCGGGGTCCACCGGGAAGCCTGCGCACTGGCGGAGGAATTCACGGGCTTTTTGAGGCGGGAGATCCGTGGATTCGAGGGGGCGGAAATCTGGGAATGGCCCGCCCGGCTGGGGATCCGGGAGGGCGCGAGGCTGGTGGGGGAGTACGTTCTGAGCGCCGAGGATGTGCTGGAAGGGGCCACTTTTTCCGATGCAGTGTGTGTGTCCGCCTGGCCTATTGAAATGCGGGAGACGGCCACCGGTCCCCGGTTGCGGTATCCGGAGAGGGGTAAAAGTGTGCAGGTGCCGCTGCGGGCGTTGTTGTCCAGGGAGGTTTCGAACTTGTGGGCGGCCGGGCGTTGCCTTTCCTGCACCCACGAAGCCCACGCGGCGATTCGGGTGATTGGAACGGCGCTGGCCACGGGGGAGGCGGCGGGGAGGGCGGCAGCTGCGATGGTGTCGGGGCCGCTGGTGGCGACTGGGGAGAGGGACGCACTTGCCGCGCGGATCAGAGCGGTGACAGGGGCTGGGGCTCTGGAGGAGTGGTAGGGGCTGGGGGTGTCTTTTTGAAGGTAAAAGCCGCAAATAAAAGTCCGAGAAGCGTTCCTGCTAGAACGTCGAGTGCCACGTGTTGCCGGGTCGCCATGGTGGAGTATGCTATCCCAAAGCTCCAGAACAGGTTTACGAGGAGGAGCAGGCTTCCCGCCTGGATTTCCCGGAGGAGCCGCTGGAAACCGGCCGCGGTGAACACGGCAAAGGCCACGTGCAAGGAGGGGCAGGCGTTCCCGGCGGCGTCTAGGGATTTCAGGAAAGCCATCGAGGGGTATTGGGCCCAGTCAAGGGCGGGGGTGGGAGTCGCGGTGGGCCACACAAGAAAGCAGCACAGGCCAAAGACGGCCATGGTGAACGCAGCCAGAGCGTAGCGCAGGAGGTCCCGTGGTTTGTCTAAAAGAGCAGGAAGCAGGGGCACGTAAAGCCAGAGGGAAACGTAGAGTAAGAGCGCTCCAGGTTGAAAAGGAACCCAGTGGTCCGGGGCCGTCAGAGGCATGGTGAAGACGGGGAACTGGGGGTGTTTTAGAATGGCGAAGTAGACGAGGAAAAAGGCACTCATGCCGGCTGTCATACCGAGAGGCTTCGCCAGCCAAAAGGTGCGCAAACGCGCGGCAAGGAGAGGGTAAAGCGGTGGCGGGGGTGGCGGGAGAAAATGGGCGGCGGGCGGTACGCTCAGCCAAGCGCCCACCTGCTGGGTGAGGGCGGCGGGCGGCCCGAGGCGGTCTGCGGGGATCAATTCCTCCAGCGTGAATTCAAACCAGCCGGGCACCGGCGGCAGTTGCCACCACGGCCAGTCCTTGCGCGCCATGTGCGGGCTTGAGCGCACGCGGATGATCCTTACCGGGGCTTTGGCAAGCTGCGCGATGAGTGCGAAACCCGGCCGAAGGGGATGGAGCGCTCCATCGGAGAGGGTGCGCGTGCCTTCCGGGAAAATCAGCAGGGACTGGCCTTCGCTCACACGGTGGGCGGCGTCGCGGATCAGGTCGACGCCCTTGTCGCCGGACACGTAGCCGCAGAGATGCACCGCCGGGCCGATGAGTGGATTGCGCATCAAGGAGGGTTTTAAGATGCAGACTGCATCTGGAAGGCGGGCGAGGAGGAAGGGGGCGTCAACGAGGGTGGGGTGGTTGGCGACGTAGAGAACCCCGCCCGGAAGGGGACCCTCGAAGCCCTTCCAAGTGACTCGCACAATTCCTGAAAACCCCATCCAGCGCAGCCACAAATCAAGCATCCAACGCATCCCCCTGCGGGCGTGGCGGCCCATTTTTCCGCGGTTTCCAATCAGCAGTAAAGGGGCGTAGGCAAGGTTGATCGCCAGCCCCCCCAAGCCAAAGAGGAGCCAGGAAAAATAGTACGCAAACCGCAGCCAACTCGCCCGCATCATGAGCCGGTTCCCCTTCTTGAAATAGAGTTGTCTTCCCTTTGGGAACTGTCGGGGTTGCGCCAAGGACGGCAGGGGCCCGTACGGGGTTGAAACAGTTTTGTAGGAGAGGAAGACATGAGCGCCCGAGGCGAATACGACCCTGGCCGACCCCGGAATGGGTCGGGCCGCGAACTTAGGAAGCGGGAGATTCAGGCATGCGCCGCAGGACGTGGCAGACGTTACTTCCTCCGAAGCCGCTGCTGTTGTTCAGCACGTGGGTCGCTTTTGTACGGAGGCTGGCCTGGGGCAAATTTAAGCCCTCGCACACGGGGTCGGGTACGCGCAAGTGCGGGTTGCCGGGAATGAAGCCGTCGCGCAGAGCGAGGGCGCAGAACCCAAGCTCCATGGCGCCCGCCATGGAAAGTCCGTGGCCTGTGAGGCCCTTGGTAGAGCTCACCAAAGGAAACGCACCCACTGAGGTGAAGGCGGCTTTTAAGGCCAGTGCTTCCGCTCGGTCTCCGATCGGTGTGGAGGTTGCGTGAGCATTGATGTAATCGATTTGTTCCGGCTCGAGATTGGCGTCGCGAAGAGCACGGAGAATGGCAGCATGCAGGCCTGCGCCGTCGGGGTGCGAGGTGGCCACGCTGTGGCCGTCCGAGGCTTGGCCCCAGCCCAGGATTTCCGCGTAAGGGCGCGCTTTGCGGCGTCGCGCCACCGAACCTTCCTCGAGCACGAGGACCACAGAGCCCCCTGTCCCGACAAAACCGTCCCGGTTCACGTCAAAAGGCCGAGAGGCTGTTGCCGGGTCGGTACTGGCGGAAAGTGCCCGCATCGGGGCGAAAGGAAGAATGGTGTCGGCGTTGAGTTCTTCGGCTCCCACCACGAGCATCCGCTCCTGCCGCCCTAACCGGATCTCATCGGTTGCATAGCCCAGGGCATGGCTTGAGGAGGCGCACGCGGAAACAAATCCTGTCACCGCCCCCGTGATTCCATAGTGTGCCGCCAAGTTGAAGTTGAGAGTGCCGGCTATGGAGGACACGATCCCCATGGGGTTGCCTCGCTCAAAGCGGCAGGCATGCGCCTGAGAGAGATTGTGGTGGAGGATAAAAGCCGAGCCTGCAGAGGCGCAAAATAGCCCCGTGCCCCCATCAGTAAGCTCGGATCTGGCCAGACCGGCGTCGGCGAGGGCCTGTTCCATGGCGCAATAAGCGTAAACTCCATGGGGGGCGAGCCCTCGCAGGGTTTCTCGGGGAATGTCGTACTCTGTAGGCCAGGTCCAGTCCCGCCAACTGGGGGAATCGACGGTAAAGCCGGGCACCGGAGCGGCCACCTTGACGGGGACGATGGGATTGCCGCAAAAATCCCAAGGCACCAAGCCGTGGGTGCCATCTTGCAGGCTGCGGGCGACACTGGGGGCGTTGGAGCCGATGCAGGTAATGAAACCGATGCCTGTGATGAGAACTTCGCGTGACACGGGAGGGAGGGTTAGGCGGAGGTGGTGTCGCCCACCTTGGGGGATTCAGGAGCCGTTGGGGAAGCAGGGGCCGTTGGAGGCTGCGCGGCTTCGGCGACCTTGGCTCTCACGAAAGCACGGATCTCGCCCATGGTGGTCACGTTTTTGAGCTCTTCGTTTGTAATCGTCAGTTTATAAAGATCTTCGAGGAAAAAAACGATTTCTGCGAGTGCGAGTGAGTCGAAGCCAAGATCTTCGATGAGCCGCGCAGAATCTGCGGGCGGTTCGGCCTCGGGTTTTCTGGCGACGCTGGGCTGATGATCGAGGACAACAGCTAGGACGACGGAGTCCAGGGAGTTGACATCTCCGGTGGCCAGAAAATGCGCTTGGGCGGCCCGCACGGCGGAAGGAAACTTTGCGAGCGGGTTGCTTGGAGGCGGGCTGGCCGGTTTGGGCGGGAGCCCGGTGGGAGCGAAGACGGGCGCAGTGACCGTTTCCGGGGTCGGCGATGCCGCAGGTGCGGGTTCCGGGGAGGGATCGTGGGGTGTGTCAGACATGGGGTGAAATTTTGGGAGCGAACCTGAAGGAGTACAGGGTCAGCTTTCGGAGGGGAGGGGGGTGGAATGAAAAGCTGGCAGGACGGGCCGGGTGTGGCGGCTGGGGTGGATTGGCTGTTCGTCGACGAGAGAGGGGGCCTTAGCCCAGGTCCGCCAGCCCTCGCGCAGCTCTAACCAGAGGTAGGCGCCGAAGGCGAGGAGCACTCGAAGTCCGAGCATGGCGTTCAGTTCATAACTGCGGAAACTGAAGAGGCGGCCCGCATTGTGGCGGCCCCACACGCCCCGTTGCCAGCGGTCTTGTGCGATGGCTGCTAGGCGGCGGTTGTAAAAGGCGATGATTTGCGCGGGCAGGAAGGTACCGGGTCCTGCGAAGGAGGGCGTCTCCAGGGCAACCGCCCCGTGTTTGAAGGGCTGGGAAACGACTCCCATGTAGTACAGCCCCAGGTCGAGCCGGAACGCCAAACTCATGAGTTCGTAATCGCCCATGTAAAAGTATTTGTCCTTGTAGATGGCGCGGAACCAGCGGTCGTAGCTTGTGGTGAAAAGCTGGTTGTGTTTGGCGATGCGCTCCGGTCCTGCAGTTTGTTTAAGGCAGTCGTCCACGAGGGCAGCGGCTGCGCTGGAGGTGTAGCTGATCCAGTCCAGGCCCGGGGAATAAAATGGATCGATGAAACCGGCGGCGTCGCCCACCAGAACAAAGCCATCGCCCGCATGGGTGCTTGAACGGTAGGCGAGATTACGCCGGAAGTGGACGTCGCCCGGGTGCCAGACGGCCTGTTCCAGAAGTTCCCTGGCAGCGGGGTGTTCGAACAACATGGCTTTAAGGCGCTCCCCCAGTCGCTCGCCCGAGGGCAATTCCACGAGACGCTGGTCGAAGACCACCCCGATGCTCACATCACCCCCTTTGAGCGGAATGAACCAAGCCCACCAGCCCCGGCCTACCAGGTGATTAGTGGCGGTAAATCGGACCGCTTTGGTGCGTTTCGACCAGGCTGGAAACTTGTCGGCCAGCTCGAGAGAGTCCCAGTTTTTGACGCCGCTCCACCGACTCCAGACGGCGGCGATGGGGTGTTCCGTATTGGAGGAAAGCCACTGGTGTTTCCGAGCCAGAACGGCGGCCACCCCCGAGGCGTCCACCAGCCAGCGGGCGGTTTCGGTGCCGGTGCCCCCGTCTTCATCCGACCATTCCACGCGTTGCAAACCGCCCTCGACCAGTTCCACTGAACGCACTTGCAGCGGCCGCCGCAAGACAGCTCCCGCTGCGACGGCGCGAGCAAGGACTTCCTCGTCCAAGACGGAACGGTCCACTTGGTACCCGGGAAAGCGGACGTTGTAACCAGGGCCGATTTCGCTGCATTCATCCAGGGCCGTGGTTTGGGCGTTTTTAAACCAGAAACGCAGCCCCTGTTTGACCAGGTGTTTTTCAAGAAGATGCCCTGTGAGACCCAACACCCGGCCTAGAAAATGCGCACTCACCTCCACGGTGGACTCGCCCACACGTCGCTTGAAGGCCGAGTTCTTTTCAATAATCAGGATCCGAAGCCCAGGATGGCGCCTGAGGAGCAGACACGCTGTTGAGGCTCCGGAGATGGCAGCGCCGATGATGACAACATCCCAGGCTGAGGACTGCGGTGTCATGGTTTTGAAGTATGCCCTTCAAGCAAGGGAAGTCCCTGCGGAGCTGGGTGAGGATTAACTTGCGCTGTTGCCATGAATGTTGAGGAGGCTAGGTTTTGTGAGATTCAGAAAGCAAGAAGGTTTCGTCCTGAGAGGGAAGGCAGTGCGGTCCTTTCCCGAGTGGACTGCCAGAGGCCAGCTAGGGCACTGAAATGACCCTGCCTAGAGTCATCAAGGAGGCTTTTTTAACGGGGGGCACCGTGTTAAAGGAGCCGGAAACTTGGAGGAGCAACCCGGTCGCTAGGGACAAGTCGCCCCGGAGACTCTGGGCGTTTTTGACCAGAACTACGCTGATCTCGGGATGGTTGGTCTCAAGCCATATTTTGGAGGGCCAGCTCCCAGTCGCCGGCAATTTCGAAATGTCCAACTCCAGCGCGGTGCCGGTGCGTTGGAGCGCCTTTAAAAAGTCATTTGAAGGGGTAAAACCAGCACTCCAATCCAGAGTGAAGACGTCTTTTCCAGAGGCATCCAGGCCATGCAGAATCCGAACATCGCATCTCGGTTTGAGGCGCTGACTTTCTTTGTTCGGGGCTGCCAGGGGCGATTTGCAGAAAAGTTCGGCGGTTGTCACGGGACGGACCAGCAAAACCGGATGAGAAGCACGCTCAAAAACCCACCCATAACCCTGGGACTGGTAATCCGCAGCGGTCATGGAGCTGCCGAAAGCGCGGGTCTCGGGAAGGTTTCCTTTTTGGAGCACAAGCGCCCCTCCTGGATGGGTGAGAAGCGCTCCGGAAGCGCTCAGCGGAGCGACAGCGTCGACGGGGGCGGCCACAACGAGATCCCCTTCGGCGTGGACGCGGCCGAGGTTGTTTTGAGCGCCGCCAAGCACGGTCTGCATCGCAGAAGCGTAGAAGGTGAAGGAGGAGAGGGGGACTTGGACTACCGATATAGAGGTGGCCACTTCCCATGGCGTTTGCGCCCGGATATTTCTGGTGGAGGAAGTCGCCGGTTCCCAGCGGCCTGTGAGGGTGAATGTCGCCACTGGCTTATAGGCAAGCCCCTGCAGCAGGCTTGCATTGGTCGAAGACGTTGCATTTGCGCGCAGTTCCGGGTGGGCGGCACCAGACGCGGAACCAGTCCAGCGGAGACTCCTTTGAAACAATGCGGCGGAGGTTTCTTCTGGGGCGCCTAGGGAGGTCTCCGAGGGCCCGGGGTTCCAGCGGCTCAGGTTAAACCCGCCGGTTTGCGTGATCTGCGCGGCCACCGCAGTCTTTAGATTTAAGAGAAGAGCCCGGGCCTCCATTTCTGCAAAATCGCGGAAAAGCGATTTTTGGATATTTTCGCGCTGGGCCAAAGCAACCGAGAGAAGCCCCGCAAGGGAAAGCGTCAAAAGCAAGAGCACGCTGATGGCCAGGACCAAAGCGGCGCCTTCATTGCGGCGTGCGGGTTGGGGCCTCATCGGGCGGAGGCTGCTCGGGAGGAGGCACGGAAGTTGGTTTGGGTGGCCCCGATGTTTGCGTTGAAGTGTAGAAGCAGGCTGCCGTTTTGGAGGGTGCACAGCGCCTCGGGCGCTTCGATGCCTGTGGCAAAAAGCCGTTGTTTAAAGGCGGGCGTGTTTGGGTTTTCGAGGATTCGCAGCTCGCTTTTGGCCAGCTCAAACGCCAGTAGCGTATCGTGTTCCAACCAGACCACGGCAAAATCTCCTTCGGTGCCTCCCAGTGAGGGAAAATTCTCGAAGGCGGCCCTGTCAGGATAAACTGCGCAGTGCGTGGCCCGGTTCAAGGCCGCAGTGAAGGCCGAGACCACGCGCTGTGGGCCGTAAGCGTCGCGCTGCGCCCGGGAGACCAGAGCGATTCGGGCCGTGATGGAAACGAAAAGTTCCACGGCTAACACGATGGCGGTGGAAAAGAGAAAAATGGTGAGTAGGATTTCAACGAGCGTGAATCCTTCCGCGCCGGCCCCTCTTTTGTTGCCGCGATGCATGGCCTTAAAATCTGGCTCGCTCAAACGCAGGGCCGGAAAGCGTTCGGTTCAGGTTTTGCGTGCGGGGGAATCCGGGGGCCGGTTCCTGCCAGGTGAAATTCATTTTTACTGTGGTCACCTCGGATGCGGTGTTTGTGTCGGCCCGTTCAAGGTGGACGTCGAGTTTCCAAGGAAACTGGGGAGGCGTCTCTTCCAGGAAAAACCCCTCCATAGAAAAGTCCCCCGAGCTCCTTCCCGTCTGAAGATAGCCCGTCAGTGCTGCGTAGGGCATGCCGGCCAGCATCTCCTGAAAATATCGGACCTGGCCTCCCAGAAGGCTTTGAACGCGGGACTTGGCAAACTGATAATCCGCGCAGGCAAGCATGGCGAGGGCACCGCTTGCAGCGAGACAGGAAATTCCGAGAGCGAGCAAGACCTCCACAAAGGAGGTGCCGGCTATTTTCCTTTTTCTGAGATCCATGGTGTTGGATTCAAGAGTTCTGCCGAGGCCTGTTCGGCTGCATTTCGGGCTTCGGGGAGGGTTGGGGCACCCATAAAGGAGTCGTCCTTGAGGATGCGCGGCGTCACTAGGATCACGAGGTTGCTTTTCTTTCGCTGCTCCCCGGAGGAGCGAAACAAGGCCCCTACCAGCGGGATTTTACCTACGATCGGCACTTGATTACGGGTGCGGGAGTCGTCCATCTGCATGAGCCCGCCGATGCCCACTGTGAATCCGTCGCGCACCATGACTGAGGTTGTGGTGGAGCGGCGCACAATGATCGGCAGCTTTTGGCCTGAAGCCCCGGTGGTTTCGCCAATTCGTGTGAGCACGGTGGGGTTGATGTTGAGGTCGATGCGGCCGTCTTCCAGGACACGCGGCAAAACATCGAGAACCACGCCGGTTTGAAATATTTGGGTGCCTGACTGGACAGAACCGGCTGGGACGGAGGAGACTCCAGTGTTGGCGTTCTGGAACGAATTTCCACTGGAGGTGAAGATTTCAATGCGCTCCTCCACCATGTTGTTGACGACGGCCGGGATGCCTGAGCGCGTGACGACTCTTGCATCGGTGACTAGGGAACTCCGCGCGGAGCCCTCGGAGGCGCGCAGAAGAACCTCCACTTGCCAGCCTTCGAGGATTGCCTGGGTGCCCGATAACGCCCCGGTTTTTTTAAGGGTACTCGTAAGGGCGCCGTTTTTGACGCTGGCGGTCCCTCCCAGGCGCCCCGATTTATTGGTGTACCCCACGGCCCAGTCGAGCCCGAGATCGCGCATTTTTCCGGCGTCGATTTCAATGACGCGGGCTGTGATTTCAATCTGCGGCTCGCTCAGATCAATCTTGGCCATGTACCTCGCGACTTCCTCGTGCTGTTTTTCGTTGGCACGCACCACCAAAGCGTTGGTGATGCGGTCAAGGTAGACCGAGTTTTGCTCGGCGGCGTTGTGACCGCCTGTCCAGAGGGGAGTATCCATGGGAAGCCCTGGCACGAAGCGGCCGTCCTTAGGCAGCATGGAAGAGCCGCCTCCTGCCGAGGAAGAGCTCCCCGAGGAGTCGGAGCCGCCGCCCTGGGAAAAGGAGGTGCTTCCAGTGCTGGCGGGTTCAGGAAAGGCGGACGAGCTCTTGGCGGGAGGCTTTACGTCTCGAATCCCGAGCAGGTTGGCAATGCTTGGTAGCGCCAGTCTTGCATCGACATGCCGAAGGACGTAGGCCCGGGTGAGGGAGCCAGTCTCCCGCTGTTTTTCGCCCCGCACCAGTTCGACCACCCCGTTGCGATCCTGAAGCTTGTAACCACGGGATTCGGCGATGCGTTGGAACGCCTCCCGCGCGCTCACCCCACGGAGGCTGATGGCCACGGTTTCGGCGGGGTCAAACTGCGGCTCCAGATAGTTGATTCCGGCCTGGTTGGCCAACATCCGGAGCACGCGTCCTAGAGGAGAGCCTTCCTCGAAATCAATCACAGCTCCCGGCTGGGCTGCGGGCGTCTGTGGCGCGGCTTGAGCGACTGGCAAAAGACCGCCCAACTGGCGGATTCCATCGGTGAAGCGTCTTGCGGCTTCCGCAGGAAGCGCAAAGGAAGGCAGCGGCTCGTCTGCGCCCTGGACGGCAGCCCCAAGGCTGTAGATCCAAAAAAGGGAGAGGTTTGAGGCGAGGATGCGGGATTTCATTTGGGGAGGGAGGTGGATTCTGCAGGTGCTGTTGGCGGGGAGTTTTTCAAAAAGGGGAGCGTGAGTGCCTCCTCCAAGAGCATGTGGGAAAGACCGATCCCTTCGGGGCTGATCCAGACAATCTCCAGCGGCAATACGCTCTCGCCCAAAATATCGCCCAGCCCAAGATGCTGCGTGTGTTCAGCCACCTGCATTTTCTTCAAAAGCTCCTCCCCAAGAGGCAGGGCCAGGCTGTCGCCGGGGCGTAAAATTCGCCGCCCGATGAGGACGACTCCGTCGCTTTCGCCCGCCACGACCCCGGTGATCCTGTGGCATTGCAACAGCTCGGAATGAAGCTCCTGGGTGAACTGATTCAGGCCGAGTTCTTCAGAATGCGGCGCTGTGGCGTTGTTTTGGGAAAGCAGAGTCAGTTTCACCGAGGCGTCCACGAAAGGATCCCGCTGAGAGCGTTCGTAGACAAAAACCTTGGGCCGCGAAATTTCCAAACGATCCAAAAACGGAAACAAAAGTAGTTTTGGCTCAGACGTTTCCGAAAGCAGAGGCAGGTTCAATGCGCCGGAAAAAAAGGCGGCCAGAAGGAGGAAAAGTCGCCCTGCAGAGCAGCGGGAGGCGGGGTGGAATATATTGGGGTCGCGCATATCTAGCACATTAAGATTCGTCTTCCCTAGAGGGTTCGGCCGTATGGATGTGTCTGAATCTGCAAATGAGGGGGGGCCCGATGCGCTCTTCAGTTTTTTACCACTAGGCACGCCTGAGGTCCGATTCATCAGGCATGAGCATGACGCTGAAAAGATGGAGCCTGGAATTGTGCAGACTTCAGGGAGCCTTATTTGCGCTGGGGATTCTGCTGTCTCAATTCGGGGTACAGGCTGCGGCCGGCCGGCAATGGGTCGCTTTCGAGAAAAGTTACACGGAATTGAGCCCGGTTGAGGGGCGGGCCGTGGTGCGTCTAAAGCGCTTCGTTAGCGCCGAGGTCGAGCAGCAGGCCCTCACCGCGCCCTTGAAGGCCGGGTCCCCCGGAGGGGAGTGGGGTGTCTTGAATGCGTATTTTCCAGCCGGGAGCAACTCAGGGGTGTGTGCGGTGAGTGTGCCCGAGGCGAGAGGCGCAGATTCCGTGGTATGCTTGGAGATCATTTGTGGAGCGGAAATCCAGAGTTTCGCCCGAAGCGGGCATGTCGTTAGAAAAAAATCTGAGTCCTCAGTTCCCTCCGGTGCAGTGATTCATGCCGTCATTTTTTCAGGGGCGGACACTCCCGAAAATGCCGTTGAGGCCGGGGGCAACCGGACCCTCGTGGAGGGAGGGATTGTGGCTCTGGGCGGTCAACAAATGCCGCCCGTGCTTTTTCCTGCGCGGCTGCTGCCCAAGGCAGAATATGCGTCTGGAGTTTGGACGCCGCCGCTGAGTCCACAAGTGTTGGTGTTTCAATTCAGCGCCTGGAAATCAAATAAAGCGCCATGAAATGCAACACTCTACGCTGTCTCCCCCGGTTCCTTCAGACCACAAAACATGGGAACCAAGGCTATACACTTTTAGAACTGACTGTGGTCGTGGCGCTGCTTGGACTCCTCTACACCCTTGCCGCTCCCTCGGTCCTGTCGTCCTTTGAAAAAGCCCGGGGCAGGCGGTGCGCTGCAAATCTGCTACTGCTGGAGAGCGCAAAAGATGCATTTTCTTTGGATCACCCAGGTCAAACGCTCACTTCAGCGGGGCAGCTACTCCCCTACCTGAAGCATGGGATGCCGAGCTGTCCGTCTGGGGGGGTCTATATGAATCTCACCGAGGCGTTCGCCGGGTGTGCCTGCTCGCTTAATGCACAAGGTTCAGGTGTGGAGAAGGATGGGGTTCACGATTCGGGCCTGTAACGTCCGCCGGCCACGGAAGAAGCAGGGAATAGATAAATGTCGGCCGGGGCATGCATCCAAACATCAGCACAACGCCGATCCTTAATAGTAGTTCCACCTCCTATATGAGCTTCTCGCATGCATTTGTCGGATTTCCCTTCCGGTCCCTCCTCCGCAACGCCCTCAGGATAACCCCGCCGGCCGGAGCAGCCCTGTGGGTCAGAGAAGATCGGCTTTCGGCCTATTTCTCCAGCCAGAGGCGCGCTGTGTCTCCGAGAGAATTGGAGGCCACCCCGGGCGCCCCGTTGCTACTCACCGCGCATGGCAAAAGCACGCCGTTTAGGGACAGCGTCCTCCGGCCAAACCGGGTCGGTAGGGACGGCCGGTTTGTTTTCGTTGTGGAACACCCAGAGGCCATCTTTTCGCTGGTGCAGACTAAGAACCTGTCTGTGCGTTCCATTGCCGAACTTTGCAGCCTGCCCATGGAAACCTTGCTGCCCACGCCGACGCTGCCTGATTCGTTTTCATGGGAGATTTTATCTCCGGAACTGGAACCGCTTCCCGCTTCCGGACCGCTGCCCTCCTCGGTGGTGGTGGTAGGGCTTCCGCAGAGGGTTTGTTGGTGGGCGGAAAAGTGGGTGGAGTCTGTGGATGGGATGCTTTTGAGTGTTTGGCCGAGCCTGCTGGCCATTCTCCACTGGTGCCGCCAGCGCACGCCTGCATTTGCGCTTTTGCCGGGAAAAAAAAACAGTTATCTCGCCCTTTTTTTGGGAGAAAAATTGCACCTTTTGACCAAGCTGCCAGCCACGGAATGGCTCTTTGGCTCTTTGGTGGAACCCTTGGTAGAGGAGATCCGGCGGGAACTGCAAATTCCCGCTGCGCCTCTGTGCATTTACCCGGGGGAGCTTTCGGGCGCGGAGACAGAGGCATTTTTGGAGCGCTTTAAGAACCCGCATCGCGTGTTTGGGCCGCAGCCGGGATCCAGCCTTGCGAGCCCCGGGGCGGAGGCTGCGGTGCTTCAGCACGCTTTTTCAAGCGCGAGGTTATGAGCGGTCTTTTTGTTTCAAAAGAGCACAAGCGCCAGACGGTCTTGCGCACACACAGGGCGTATCATTGGGTTGTTTACAGCGTGCTGAGCCTGGTTCTGATCCAGGTTCCAGTGGGACTGCTGCTGCTTGCGGAAAAAAACACGGAGGCTGTTTTTAAGCAGAGAAAACTCGAGGCGCTGGAGGTGCAAAACCAGCTGGCCGCGAGGGCAGAGCCTCTCAGTGAACTCCGCCGAAAAATTGAAGAAGCCCAGCGATGGAGCGAAGTGCGCGACCACAGGATGGCGGTGACCGAGATTCTCTCTAAACTGGAACATTCCGTTTCAGACGGCATCTGCTTTACCGAAATCACCGTTCACAACAGAGCCTTGCGCCCGAGGGATCCCGACCGTTTTGAAGTGGAGGTGCGGGGTTTTGCAAAAGCTCCGGAACACGAGGCCTGGCAACGCGCCGTGGAACCCCTTTTTCCAGAATGGACGGTCTCCGCGCCTCGCGTCTCGAAACTCCTTTCCGCGGGCGCTCCGGAGGGCACCGTTCCATTTGGTTTGGTACTTCGGCAAGCCGTGAATTCTTCAAATAAAAGAAAGTCGAAATGAAGCAGGCTCTCGGAAAATGGAGGGGGGAACCTTTCAAGCAAAGTCTGCCTTGGATTCGCTGTTTTGCAGTGTTTATTCCGGCCGTTTTGGCTGCAGGCTATGAGTGCGACTTTCTTCTGAATGCGAGAAACGCCAATCGCAAGGAAGCGCACCTGCTCGGGGAGATGGAGGCCGTGAATCACGAAGGTGAAGTCCAAACGGGAAATGCCTCCGCAAAATTCAAGACGTTGGAGGAGGCTGCTGATTTGGTGCTTGGGGGGCTGCTCAGGGACGACCAGGAGGAACCTGATTTGACAGCTCTTGGAGAACTGGGCCCGGAGGATTCGCGCTCCGTGCAGGGGGATGATTCTGTGCGTATTAAGATCTCAAGTGGGGATTTGGAATATCACGTTCTGCTTCCCGCGCTGAACCAGCAGGAGACAAATACCCCATTGATGCGTTGCACGTGGCTGTCGCTCAAGACAACGGGCAAACCGTTTCATACATCCGCTTTGCCACTCCAAATCGATCTAGAGTTGGCATTTCCCACGGCATTCCCGCAGCCCGCAGTTCCCCTTAATAAGCCGTACGAGAAATGACACCGGTACGCTGCGGTGGAAGATGCCGCAGTCGATACGCCGCCGAAACCAAGTCGCTAGAGAAGCGCTCGAAGTTGGTGTCCTGCATTTTAAAAATTAGGGAGGGACGTGGAAGGCGATTTTTCAGTGCAGTAAACCCAAAACAAAAAACGAAAAACCAAGCATGAAAGTAAATCTCACCTTTAAAAAACAGGCCGCCCAAAGCGGCTTCACGCTGATTGAACTCATCGCCTCAATCGCGATCATTAGCATTATATCGGCATTGGCGGTGAGCCGGTACAGCACGGTAATTAACGATGGAAAAACAGCCAAGCAGACCACTGTCATCAACGCCGTGGAGAGTTCCAAGGATCTGTATGCCGCCGACGAATCTCGAACCATCGCTGAAATTCAGGAGTTTAACCAGAAAACGGCTCCAGACCGGTTTGCCGTCGTTAAACCGTATCTCCGGTTGAACGGTGTTGAGCCCACTAGCGCCTCTCTGTTGGAGGGGACTGGGAAAAGCGTGCTTGATCCAGGGAAAATCACCACGGCGGCGTACACCACAATCTCTGGGACTGCCAGGGTGACAGTGGCGGCGGAAGCAGGTCAGGCAGCGTCTCTCAACTAAAAAACGCGGAAGATTTAAAAAACAGTAACTATGAAAAAAAACAATTCTCAAAGCGGTATTGCATCCAATGAAGGTTTCTCCCTGGTGGAGTTGCTGGTGGTCGTGGTGATTATCGGAATCCTCTCTGCCTTTGCCTTGCCACGGTATCTGGAGGCCGTCAAAAACGCGCAGTCTAGCAAACAGAAGGCGGTCATTGGGGCCATTGAGAAGGCCAAAGACCAATACATTCTGAAGCAATACCAGACGGCAGGAGGGATCGTTGCCGGATCGTCTTCCTTCAATACCTATACGGACCCTGTGAAGTTGACGAACTTGGGCCCCTATCTTGCGCAAAGCGGCAAGGTACCAGTGGCTGCGGACCTCCTCAAGGGAACAGGGAAAAGCAGCCTGAGCGTTGGCACCATTTTAGACAGTGGTACGTCTCGGAGCATTGCAGCTTTTGGAAACTAGACGTTCCGCGTTGTGCTTTCGGGCCTCGCCCTCGATGCGGGCGGGGCCCCTTTTTATCCCCATGATTTATCAAGCGACCAATGAGTGGAAAAACGACATGCGGCGTTCCCCGTGGGTGGACTGCTCGGTGCTTGTTCATACCGTTCATCGGGTGCTGGAACACTTTATTCCTGACGAAATGTGGCGCTTGTCGCCCGGCTCGTTTTTAGAGTACGTGGCCGGGGAGACGCGCCGGTCTTCCGAGGCTCTGGTGGGGCAGCTTCTTTCGGAGCGGGAAGTGGAGGGGCGTGTCGAGATCGGTCCGGTGGTGTTGAATCCGGCCGATTTTCCGGCCCGGGGTCGGCTTGTGCATCCCGGGGCAGTGGGGGAGTTTTTTCTTCCTCTGTGGATGAAAGCGGGAGTTTTGACGTGTGTTTGTCACACCCCCTTGCTGGCTCCGAGTCCAAGGGCGATGAAGGAGCTTTCGAGGGTGTACGGAGTTGGGCGTATCAGTGTTGTGGGGTGTTTGCCGTGGGAGTTTGAACTCTATAACGCGTTTGTCTTGCAGCGCCAAAACTCTGAAAGTGCGGTGGACCAAGCCGCGGCTTTCACTTCAGAAATTGCATTTGAGGCCGTGCCGACGATGGATTTGGAGGGCTATGAGGTGTCTCAGGAACTGGCCGAACTTGTGCCTGCCGGATTTCAGCGAAAGTTCGAAGTGCTGCCGCTTTATCAGATCAAAGGGACGTGGTTGACGCTTGCCGTAGAGAGGCTTCCCGATTTGGTGAGTCGCACGGAAATGGCGGCGCTACTTCCTTCCGGCTATTCCATCGGCTATGTGCTGGCTGATGCTGAAAGCATTCAGCGCACGGTGTCTGCGTCAACCGCGTTTGAAGTGAACGTGAACCAGCTTGCAACCCGGTTGCTGAGGCAGGGTGGGGGTGCGTTTGAGAGGGAAGCGATCGAACGCATTGATTTCCGGGCGATCCATCAGCGTTCGATCTCCGAGGACGGCGCCCCAGCGGTCACGGTGCTTCAGGCGCTTCTGCTGCATGCGGTGCGCAATAATGCGAGCGACTTGCACATAGCACGGGGCGAGAAAATGCTGCATGTGGAGTACCGTCTGGACGATTGGAAGCACGCCTATCCGGAAACCATTCCCGTGTCTTTTAGCGAGCCTATTCTGGCCAGGATCAAGGTGCTTGCGGAGCTTGATCTGCAGCGGCAGACAGAGCCTCAGATGGGCAAATTTGTGATCGATGTGACCAACGTGGGTGAGGTTGAGGTGCGGGTCACGATCATGCCGACCATTCATGGAGATTCAGCCACGCTCCGGTTTGCCAGACGCAAGGATCGGTTTCCTTCTCTGAGCGAGCTGGGGCTCTTGAGCCACGAGGCGAGTATTCTTCAGCGCGTGATTGACGGCTCGTATGGCATGGGTCTTGTGGTGGGGCCAACGGGTTCCGGGAAATCCACCACCCTGTATTCGCTGCTTTCCACCATCGCCACCGACAAATACGAGGTGCTGAGTTGCGAGGATCCTGTGGAACGTTTTCTTCCCGGAATCAAACAGACGAATGTGAACCGGGGCCTCTCTTACGCCTCCTATCTTGCGGGGGCGCTGCGCGCAGATCCCGATTATATTCATATTGGAGAAACTCGTACTCCGGAGACGGCGGAGCAGGTTCTCAAGGCGGCGGAGACGGGGCATATCGTGCTGACCACCCTGCACACTCACCAGGCGTGCGCGGCCCCGGCGCGACTGTTTGGTCTGGGTATCGAGCCGTATATGCTTGCTGACACGCTTTCCGGAGTGGTGGCCCAGCATCTTCTTCCGAAACTTTGTCCGCACTGTGAGGAAGCGGTTGAAATTCCTGAGGACAAGGTCTTGAGAGGGCTTGGAGTGAATCCGGATTGGTTCGGAGGCTCACCGAAAGTAAAGGAGGGCGCTGGTTGCAGCCAATGTCGCGGCCGGGGAGCGATTGGAAGAATGGTGGTTGCGGAGGGTTTTCATACCGATTCGAGCGTGCATAAGCTGATTCTCAAGCGCAGTCCCTTGGCGGCGCTTCGCGAGGCGCAGGTGTCACAGGGCGGGCGTACCCTGCTGCAGCAGGCCGTCCAGGCGGCCAGTACCGGAAGGGTTCCGCTCTCGGTGGCTCTTTCCCTAGGAAGTTCTGCGCTCAGTTGATTTTTATGCCCGAATATCGGTATCTTACGGCAGCTCAGACTGGCTCTTATGTGTGGAAGAGCGCGTCGGCTAGCAGCGCGGCCAGCCTAGAGCGGGAACTGCTGAGCGCAGAGGTCTTGGTGCTGGATTTGGAGGCCGCTGATGGGGCCCCACAGGCCATTCGCGGGAGGGGCAAGGATGCGGAGAAACTCCTCTTTTTGGAGCAGTTGGAAACCGCATTTTTTTCGGGGATGCCTCTCACGCGGGCGCTGGATATTGCTTTGGTTTCGATGCCCAAGGGCAAGTTCAAAACTGCGCTGGAATCCACCCGCGGCGAGGTTTTTAACGGAGTGTCGTTTTCACATGCGATTTCCCGGTGGCCGGAGATTTTTGACGGGACGGAAAGGGCGCTCATCGGGGCGGGCGAAGAAGCTGGGATCATGGCGGAGTCACTCCAACAGATTAATGTTTCGCTGCGCCGTTCCATGGAAATGAGCCAACGCATCGGATCTCTTCTGCTTTATCCCAAGATTGTGGGTGTGGTTCTCGTGCTCGTTCTTGTCGTTTTGCTTGGGTTTACACTGCCCAGATTCGAGGGGATATTTGCGAGTTCCAACGTGCCCCTGCCTTGGATCACGCAGCAGTTGCTGGGGCTGTCACGTTGGGTGGGGCAGCACCCCGTTGTTTCAAGCTGCGGGCTTGCCGTCTGTTCCTGGTTTGTTTGGGCCGTTCCTTTTTTGATTCGGGGAACTGCTGGAATCCACAAGAGACTTTTTTTGATTCCGGTTCTGGGGGCCGTGTTTAAAAAAAACCTGAGTTGCAGTTTTTGCCGTACGTTTTCGCAGTTGCTGGCGGCGAACATCCCGATGCTCCAGGCGCTGCAATATTGCAGGGAAATATCCTGGAATATTTTTTACAGGGAATGCATTGCGGAAGCCTGCTTGCGCATCAATGCCGGCCGGCCCTTTGCCAATGCGCTGGCGCCTCTCGGTCTCATTCTTGGGGAGGACGTGGTTGGGATGCTCAATTTTGGTGAAAAAAGCGGCGCGATTTCAAAGATCCTCACCCCCCTTACCCAGAGAATGGACCACGATTTGAACCTCCTCGTGGACCGCTTAAAACCGACCCTCGAGGCCGGGGTTACCGTGGGGATTTCGCTGGTGGTAGGCACCATTATTTTAGCCGCCGTCTTGCCTGTGTTTGACATGGTCAGGGTTTTTGCCCCGTGACCTGAAAAGATCGTGTGCCGCGGCTCCCGCATACGAGCCGTCACCGCAGGCTGGGTAAAATGGGACTGCAGAACGCTGAATCGACGGCGACATTCGCAAAATGTCCGGTGGGTGTTGGGCCTTGAGAGACTCGGACACTCTGGGGGTGCATGTTGCGCCTATATGGCGAGTGGCTTCTCGGAGTCGAGTTTTGTGCGCACAGGAAAGCCCGGGATAAAAGCCTCTTTTTTAGAGGCAGCCTTCTGTTTTTAAGGGTTTATGGAGACGCGGATTGTCCTCCCAGTGAGAGCTTTTTTCCGACATTCTCGGTGAATATGAGGAGGTTCCTAGTCCGCTTGCTTTATTTCGGATGTGCGGTGAGTGGCGCGTCCGCAGCACCCTTGGAGAAGTTGTGGGAGAAGGATGCGCTGTGGGAGTTTTCACGGGAGTCTTTCGAGGACAGAGCACGAGGCTTGGGGTTCGAGTGGACCTCCCAGCAAAAGGAATCAGCACGGAGCGCGGGGGCTGATTTGACTCTGGGAGGGATTCCACTGGCTGAAGCCGTTGCGCGTTTTTCCACGGACAAAATCTCCGGGCTCGTTCTTCAGTTTTACACGCGAGGCGATTCGGGCTCTCTTGCGCGGGCAGATTACGAGGATCTTCTGAGACGGACGATTGATTTGGTGAATTCGCTGAGCCAAGCAAAACCACAGAGTTTGGGCAAAGATCCCGCCAGTTCGGTGCGTGCTGAAGGAATGCTCTGGAAATCCCAGCGAACCACATGGCGTTTGGAATATTCGATGTCGCGCGAGATCACGCCGCAGGGTCTTAAAATGCGGCCCGAGTTTCTGCGCCTCGAGTTATCCCCAGTATTGTCAAAGGGCGAACCGGTTAGAGGAACTGCCGCGCGCGCCCTGCTCAACCCGAGGGCGGGCATTAAAAATCTTCCAAACGGCGATGTCTTGATTGAAGGCATTCCGATGGTGGATCAGGGCCAGAAGGGATACTGCTTTCCCGCTTCTGCAGAACGTATTCTTCGTTCTTACGGGATGAGGGCCGACCAGAACGAATTGGCGCAACTTTCTGGAGCGAAGGGCGGAGGATCTTCGTTGAGCGGCGGAATCGAGGGGCTTAAAACGGCTGGGCTCCGGCTTCAATTTAGGGTGAAGATGGTGGATCAGCCGGAGATTCGGGAGCTCGAAACGCTGGTGCGGGAATACAACCGGCGCGTGCTCAAATACGGTCAAAAGGCGCAGGTCGGGCCTTTGAGTGGGGGCGTGGATCTTGAGGATCTTTTGTCTGGGATGCGGCCTGAGGTACTGCGCGCGGCGCGGATGGGCATGAAGGTGGAGAAGAGCCGATTTTTCAGATCGATCCAGACTTCCATCGATGGGGGGCACCCGCTCATTTGGGGGGTACTCCTTGGGTTGGTGGAGGAACCCGAAATTCCGCAGGCCTCGGGATGGCATGCGCGGCTGCTCGTGGGCTACAATTCCAAGACCAGCGAATGTCTTTATTCAGACTCGTGGGGAGCGGGGCACGAGCTCAAGCGCATGGCTTTGGACGATGCCTGGATGATGCACCAGTTCACCATGGCGCTTATTCCAACCGGCTCTGATTCTGCCGCTTCGGGGAGGGAAAAGGGCCGCTGAAAGGCCGGCGTGGACCGCGTGTCCCGGACGTGGAGACGGGCAGCGCTCAGGCAGTGAACTCCGCGCGCCGGCTGTAGGCCACGTAGGTCCCGACTAAAAGGGCCACGGCGCCGCAAACCCAAAAGATCTCCCCGGAGGAAAGTACGAGCCGCAGGAGCCTCTGGACCCCCGTGGAGGCGAGGATGCCTACAAAACTCAGGACGCTCGCTGCGCCCTGAACCGCACCTTTGTTTTCGGGGGCAGGCCTGCTTTGGAGGACCGCGGTGATGGGGACGATAAAAAGTCCCGCGCCCAGCCCCAAGGCTACCAGAGCGGTTGAGAATGCCGGCGTGGTGATGGCGGCGAGCCCCATGGGAATAGTGCTTAGGAACATGACCAAAGCGCCCGCTGGAACCAGTCGGTATTCGATCTTTCCCCGGGAGGCGTATCCTGCGAGGACGCTCCCGACGCCAATGCCTATAGCCAGCGCGGCGTTGAGAGAGGCATTGCCTGTCTCGCTCAGCTTCAGAACATCGTGGGCAAAGAGGACGAGATTCATTTGCACCAGCGCTGCGATGAAAAAAAAGCCGGTGTTTCCAAGGTTTGCCCGCCAGAGGTCGCGGTCGCCGCGCATCCGCATGAGTTGCCTCCAGAGGTCTGTAATTGGATTGACCCGGAAACTGCATTGCGGGTTGGCTGGCGGTACTTTTGGGATGCTGCGGCTCAGCATCCAGCCTCCAATGGCGATGGCCGCGAGGACCAGTCCCGAGACGGCGGGGGTCTCTTTGAACCAACTTGCAAAAAGCCCGCCCGCAAGGGTTCCCAGGATGATTCCCAAGAAAGTGAGAAGTTCAAGAACGCCATTTCCCCAGGAGAGTTTTTCGAACGGCAGGACCTCTGGAAGAATGCCGTATTTTGAGGGACCGAAAAGTGCGCTGTGAGTGCCCATGCACAGAATCGCCAACAACTGCAGCGGCAAACTGTGAAGCAGGAAAGCAAGCGCAGCAAAAAACATGATTCCGATCTCAGCCGTCTTCACGCGTTCCATCACCTGCTGCTTGCTGAAGCGGTCTGCGAGCCAACCTCCGAACATCGAGAAGAGGATGAAGGGCAGAGCGAACAGGGCACCTGCAAGCATGACGCTGGTATCGCGTTCGGCTTGGGACATGGGTCGAGCGAGGACTAGAAGGATGATCAGGTTTTTGAGCGCGTTATCGCTGAAGGCGTTCTGAAACTGGGTCGCCATGAGGCACCAAAAGCCTCTTTGCCATCGGGGGGAAGTGTTCATGGAAGGGAGCGGGGTATAGGTGTTGTTCATCGAAGTTTTTTATGTGCTTTTTCCAGGCTGGGTTCCGAGCGGACATAGAGGCAGGGAATCTTCTGCCAGCACGCGCAGAATCTCGCGGTGGTTGATCTTTCCGCTCCCAAGCACAGGAATTTGTCCAAGGTAGCGAATTTGGGAGGGCACCCAGAGGTTGGTCAATCCCCGGCCTCGGATGGCCGTGCGCAGTTCCTCCCGGGAGAGTTGGGGGGTGTTTGTCACTGCTATCAAAGTTTCTCCTTTGTCGGGGTCTGGTTTTGAGACCACTGCGATCAAGCAACGAGGACCATGATGAGGGAATGCGCCCGAGAGCGCGTCTTCGATGGCACCGAGGCTGATCATTTCACCACTCACTTTTGCAAAACGTTTCAGACGGCCCAAAATAAACAGGAAGCCGTCCTGGTCCACGCGGACTATGTCTCCGGTGTCGTACCACCCGTTCGGGAGGGCCTGTGGAGCCTTTGTTTCTTGTTTGAGATAACCGCTCATAACATTCGGGCCGCGAACAAGGAGACGTCCTCCTTCGGAGACGCCCTCGATGGGCTCGATCTTCCATTCGATCCCTGGCAAAAAACGGCCTGCAGATCCCATCTTCGGTGCAAGTGGCACGTTGGTGCTGATGGCGGGGCCGCATTCGGTGGCTCCATAGCCTTCTAAGATACGGACGCCATATTTTTGTGCCCAGGTATCGAAGGTGGAGGCTTGAATTTTTTCCGCAGCAGCAAATAGGTAACGCACGGAGCGAAAATCGTACGGGTGCGCCCGGCGTGCGTAGCCATTGAGAAAGGTATTTGTTGCGAGAAAAACGGTGCAGTTCTTGTCATAAATGACGGTGGGCACCATGCGGTAATGTAAAGGCGATGGATAAAGAAACACGGAGGCGCCGCGCACCAGGCCGAGGAGCATGCCCACGGTGAGACCAAAGCTGTGGAAGAGAGGGAGCGCGTTGAAAATCCGGTCGGTGTCGTTGATATCAGTGACACTGAGCATTTGTCGGATGTTGGAGAGGAGGTTGCGGTGGGAAAGCGGGACCCCTTTTGGAGAGCCTTCAGACCCGCTTGTAAAAAGGACGACAGCAGCAGTTTCTGAACTGGGTTTAATGCGAAGAATGCGCTCTGGAAAAAATCGGGCATTAAAAGCAGCGACGAGTTTGGTGGAAATTCCCGCAGTTTTCGACAGGTCCTCAAGGTAAAGAATCTTCATGCCAGCCTCCTGGAGGGGGCAGAGATCCAAGCGAGCTTTCTCGACGAAAACCCGCGAGGTCAGGACGGTCTGAACTCTTGCGAGTTTGGCGCAAGTGGTGACGGTTGGGATACCGCTGGAAAAGTTGAAGATCACGGGAGTCCGCGCGTTCGCCCACAGGGCTAGGAGACAAATCGGCGTGACGTTCATGTTTGGAAGTAGAACGCCGACGACGAGGGGTTCAGGGGGGAGTACCGCGCGCAGTTGAGCTGAAAGCACTTCGCAGGAAATCATGAGGCCCCTGTAGCTTAGGGGTTTCTGAGAAATGTCTTCGAGCACGTGAAAGGTCGGTGTTTTAAGAGCGGCGTCGAAGATCGCTTCGACAACCGTGGCCGGGCCGAATGCCATTTCGGTTTGAAACTGTTGTTCCACCATTTTAGTGCGTACCCATTCGGTGTAAGCCTGACGTACGGCGCCAAACTTGAGGTGGGGATAAACCGGCGCCTGAAGACTGGCGCTGAAGTGCGTGCTGATTTTTGGAAACCAACGGCGCCAGCCGGGATGGCGCGAGAACTTGAGGCGTTCGGCGCCCCTGATGTAACAGGTGACGACGGTCGCAGGAACCTTGGCCAAAAGAAAACCGGTGCCTTCAAAAAGTTTCATGAGCGATCCCGTAAATGTAATCCGCCCCTCGGCGAAAAGAACCAGACGGTTGCCGGCCTTAAGATACTGCGCCATGTGTTTGGCGGCGTAAGGGGAGGCTGGATCAATGACGAAAGTGCGTCTGTTGATCATAATTTTTCGATGCAGCCAGCTGCCTTGGGCCGCGATGCCGGAGACGACAAAGCGCCAGTCATTTTCGAGGACGACCAGAAGGAAAAGCCAGTCGAGCCAGGACACGTGGTTGGCCACGAGGATGACAGGGCCTGGAGTTTTGAGCGAATCTGTTCCGAATGCCTCGAATCGAAAAAGAAACCGAAGGAGTATTTTAAAAAAGGTTTTCATCGGGAGGAGGCAGCGGCGTGTTTGGCTTTAAGCGGTTGCCTTAACGGAGGGGAGTTTGCCTGAAATTGGGGACGAGCGATAATTGATAAAACTTCCGTGGTGATTGATTTCATCAATAGTCGGGGGATGAATGTTCACCACTTGGAATTGTTCTACTACGTTGCCAAACATGGCGGATTGAGTGCCGCTGCGCGTGGGATTCCGTACGGCATCCAACAACCTGCGATCAGTTCTCAGGTTCTGCGGTTGGAGCAAAGTTTGGGACGGAAATTGTTTGAAAGGAAGCCATTCAGGCTGACGTCTGAAGGTCAGACCTTATACGAATTTATTGCTCCATTTTTTGGCGCCCTTGAAATTACGGCGTCTAAGATTCGTGGTAACACGGAGCGCGTGCTTCGAATCGGCGCGCCTGAAGCGATCCATGGTGATTACCTTCCGCGAATCCTAAAGGATCTTGGAAAGAAGATTCCCGGGTTTCGTTTCAATCTTCTTTCTGCAGGACTCGATGAAATCGAAGCCGCCTTGGATGCTGGAGAAATTGATTTGGGGGTCGCCCCCTTGGTTCACAAAAAATCCGGGGGTACGGAATGCCTCGTGTTGTTGGATTTACACATGGGCCTGCTTGTTCCCAAGGCGAGCCCGTTGCGCAAAGTTGAAGAGTTGTGGAAGTCGAATTTGTTGAGTTTCCCGCTCATTACGACAGGAGGGAGAGTGCCGCGACTTTTTCTGGAGGCGCTCAAAAGCAGAAATATCGACTGGCTGCCAAGCTTGGAACTCGAGTCGCAGTTGCTTGTCAGCAGCTATGTGCGGGAAGGTTTTGGCGTGGGGTTAATCCTAGTGGAGGCGCAGGGAAAGGTACCGGCAGGAACGCGCCTTTTCCGGTTGGCGGATTTTCCGGGGGTCCCTTACGGCATTTTGTGGAGGGGAGCTCTTTCTGCGCTACAGGAGGCATTTATTGAGGAGGCACAGAAGGCGGTGCGGGATCTCGGGGTGGGCTTTTAAAACTTCGCTAGGGGAGATGGCGTTGTAGAAACCCGAGGAAATTACCACTGAGAATTCCTTCCACGTCCGTGGCGGTGTAGCCGCGCTGTTGCAAGAGTTGCTGCAGGGTAGCGATGTCAGCAATGCTGTTGAGATCCAACGGGGTCTGCTCCGTGCCGAAGCCTCCGTCCAAGTCGGTTCCGATACCCACGTGGTTTGCATTTCCCGCCAGCTGGCAGATGTGATCGATGTGTTCGCAGATTTTTTCGATGCGAAGTCCAAAATCCTCGGGTTTGGAAGCGAGGTGGCGCCACTGGTGGACCATCATGATCGCATCAAAGGCCATTCCGATGACTGCCCCGCGCTCGATGAGTTGGCGGATTTGTGCGTCAGTTAATTGGCGGTTCCAGGACGCGAGTGCGCGGCAATTGTGATGGCTGGCCCAGACTGGTCCCTGGAAACGCGAGAGGGCGTCGGCGAAGCTTTCATCACACAGATGGGTGACGTCGAGAATGATGCCGAGCCGGTCTATTTCTTTGAGGAGTTCGCGGCCCTTGGCGGTGAGCGGACCCGAGTCGTCGGTTCCGTGGCCATAAATGCCTGGGCCGTAATGAACGGGGCCTAGTGCGACGAGGCCGTCGGCCCGCGATTTTTCGAGGTGCTTCCAGCTTAGAACGGAGTCGGCGCCCTCGAGGCTGAGAAGGTAGCCGATGGGGAGGTGTGGGGTCTGGTTGTCGTCTGCGCTCCTCCAGAGTTCCGCATGTGCGGCAAGTTCCTGGCGTGTTTTGAGTTGCTTCATTTCTCCAAGCTCCTCCATGGCCCGGTAGTAGCAAAGCTGTCCCTGAGTGTGCGCCCAGGCTTGTTCTGGAGAGCGCCATCCCGGAAGTTTGTGAAACTTTGGGGAGTGGCGTGCGATCTGCGTCGCGACGATGATGCCGATTCTTCCTTTGCGTAGTTCTGGGAAACATACGGTGTTGCGGCCTCGATGTGGAAGGTCGTCGGGGGCATTGATTTCGGACCGTCGGATGTCCTCAAGACTCCAGCGTTGGTCACGGTTGTACTCCATTGCGTTCATGGAGATATCAAGATGTGCGTCAAAGATAAGGCGGGGTTTTTCCATTTTTCGGGGTGGTTTGAGATTCAAGGGGTGTACTGGCGGCCACGGGCGGAGAGGTCCTTGTGGCAGAGGTGCCCGTTGTAGGCATGAAGTCCTCGGACATTTACTGAAGGGGAATGATGAAGTTTGCGGTCGAGTTGAACGGCCTCTTCGCGTGCGCACAGCTCTGTTTCCGAGAGCGTGGCTGCTTTGAATCGGGTGATTTCCTTGCTCACTTGCAGGGCGATAATTTCCGGGGTTTTGTGGGTTTTTACGTGGGGCCTGAGGCGCGAGGGATCCCCTGCCACCATTTGGATCATCAGTTGAATGTTGGCCTTGATCCGTTCGACGCTGAAAAGGAGGGCGGGCGTCTCGGTGTCATCAAGCCCTGTAAGTTCTGGGTAAAGCATGGGGGAGGGGAGTTTTTAACCGGTGGGCTAAAAGTTGAGGCTTTTACCGTACATGGTGAAGAGGGAAAAGCTAAAGGTCCAAACTAGTCGGGGGCTATTGGTTGCAAAGCAGCCCGGAGGGTGATTGCGATTTCGGTGTGATGTGCAAAGATCCAGAAGCAGGCTGTACGGAAGAGATGTTGCAGCGACCTTCTAGTTTGAAATACCAGTTGCTTCACAGGATTTTGTCCCCACGATCATGCCAATAAATTCAAGCGCTGAATGGATTGCAGCCCGGCGAGTCGAGTGCTGGCATTAAGAAATCGGTCAGCGCAACAACACAAGGCATCGAGTCTGCCCCGACCTTTTTAATCCGATGAATAAAACATTTCTGAAAACAAACAAAGTTAGCAGTACCTCGAAAACGCCCCACGCCGGGATAAAAACGCTTGCCATCGATATCGGTGGGACTGGACTGAAGGCGTGTGTTCTTGACAGCGATGGAGGGATGCTGACGGAGCGCGTCAGGGTTGCGACGCCGCCGCACTGCGTGCCGGAACTGATGGTGGAGACATTGAGTGAACTCGTTGCACCGCTTTCCGGCTACGATCGAGTTTCGGTGGGTTTCCCCGGCGTAGTGAGGCAGGGGATTGTGATTACCGCCCACAACTTGGGGACGGAAGCCTGGAAGGGTTTTGAAATCGACCGGATATTGAGTGCAAAGTTTAAAAAGCCGGTACGCGTGCTCAACGACGCAGACATGCAGGGTTTGGGGGCAATCCAGGGGAAGGGCGTCGAGGTTGTCATCACGCTCGGTACGGGACTGGGGTCGAGCGTTTTTGAGGACGGTCGTCTAATGACGCACCTCGAATTGGCGCATCATCCTTTTCGGAAAGGCCAGACGTATGAGCAGCAGTTGGGAAATCTGGCTTTGGAAGAGGCTGGTAAAAAGAGGTGGAAAAAGCGGGTTCAAATTGCGATTGATTCGCTTCGGTCTCTCACAACGTTTGATCATCTGTATATCGGAGGGGGGAATGCCAGGCTACTGGCCGAGGGGCTCCCCTCGGATGTGAGTACGGTTTCAAATGACTTGGGAATGCGTGGCGGGATCTGGCTATGGCGCGAGCGCACCAAGGCACCCAAGGCACCCAAGGCACCCAAGGCAGGGCGCTGAGGCTGCCGTGTCTTTTTGGGCTTGTAAAAGCCGCACCGGCAAAGAGGCGCTGGGTTGCCGCGGATGGCGGTTTAACGCATTTTAGATGTTGGGCTTATGTCCGTTCCCATTACTCTTCGTGGGTATCAGCAGGAAGCCATAGATGCGGTGCTCGCAGCCCGGCGCGAGGGCGTGCGGCGAATGCTTGTGTGTTTGCCGACTGGCGCGGGAAAGACGGTTGTGTTTTCTGAGCTTGCGAGGCTTGCCCGCAGGCAGGTGCTTGTATTGGCCCACAGGGAGGAATTGATCGGTCAGGCGCGTTCAAAATTGGAGGCTGTTTTGGGGGACAGACATGCGGTTTCCATCGAGCGTGGAGCCGAGCGCGGGTGCGCTGAGGCCAAGGTATTGGTATGTTCGATTCGTTCGCTGCATGAGGAGCGTTTGTCCCGCGTGCTCAGAGGGCGAGACGTGGGTCTGATTATTTACGACGAGTGCCACCATGCGGCTGCCGACGACAATTTGCGCGTGCTTCGGCAACTCGGTGTTTTTGGGGAGCATTGGAACGGCACGCTCCTGGGCTTTACCGCCACAACAGCGCGGGGCGACGGCCAGGGGCTTCACGAGGTGTTCGAGCGAATTGTTTACTCCCGCCATCTGCATGAGATGATTGACGACGGATATTTGGCGCCGTTGCGTGGGTTTCGCATTTCGACCTCGGCTGATCTCACGCGTTTGTCTCCGGGCGGGCTGGACTTTCGGGAGGAGGAATTAGCTGCTGCGGTGGATATTGAGGAGCGAAACGCACTCGTCGCCCGCTCCATTCAGGAGCTTGCCCGTGATCGGCGGACTATCGCGTTTTGCGTGACGGTAAATCATGCGCGAAATCTGAGCCACGCCCTGAACATTTTGGGGGTGCAGGCTGGCATTGTACACGGAGCAATGTCTTCCGAAGTTCGGGCCAGGGCGCTTGATGATTTCCGAAACGGGCGCACGCAGGTGCTGACCAATGTGGCCGTGTTGACCGAAGGCTTCGACGACCCGGGGACGTCCTGTATCGCCATGGCTCGGCCCACACGCTCGGAGGGGCTTTATGCTCAATGTGTGGGCCGTGGCACGCGGTTGTCTCCAGGAAAGAAGGACTGTCTGATTCTGGATTTTGTAGATCTCTCGACGCTGAGTTTATGTACGCTGCCCTCGCTTTTTGGGATGCCGCGTCATCTCAATCTCATGGGCGGCGATGTAGGGGAGGCTCGACGCTCGTGGCAGGATATTCTTTTGGACAAACCCGGGTTTGAACTGGAGGCTGGGGCGCTGACGCTTCCGGAAATTCAGGATCGGGCGGCCGCGTTTAACCCCCTAACCCTTGAGGTTGATGGGGAAGTTCGGGCCATCTCCGTCAACGCGTGGTTCTCGTTGGGGAGCCATGGATTGGGGCTTCATTTTGAAAAGTCTCCGGGGAAGGTCAGCGAGGTAATGGTCCTCAGGGGGCGCGGGCGCGGTAAGGTTTGGGAGGTTTTGATCGATGACAAGGCAATGGCGCAATTTTCTCAAATGGAGGAGGCCGTCGCGGCGGTGGACTACGAGTTGGAACGGCGCGGGCCTGCTACCTCTCTTTCTGCGCTCCCTTCCGCCGTTTGGCGTGGAAACTTCGCCAGCGAGTTTGGTCCGGCCAAACTGCGGCAGTTGGCTCTTTGGGAAAGAATAGTTCGGCGGTCGCGGTGACAAGAAAGCGCAGGTCAAGGCATTCGGCATTCGGCTCTCGTCAAGACGGCTGACCAACCGCCCTGGCGGCCGGTCAGGGTTTGGAGCTTGGGCTGATTTCTTGCAGCAGATCCTGAAGCGGGGGAATGGATTGCGAGGAATCTTGGGAGACCAACTGCCCGATCTCGGTGCCTTGTAAAAGAAGGTGGCATTCCGCGGCGGCGCCTTTTTTGGAGCCATTGCTCCAGGTGATGTGTTTGAGTAGCCAGCGGTCCTTTTGTGGGATGATTTCCTCGACGGTAAGCCGGGGGTTTGGATCTGCGGCGCTCAAAAATGTGACGTTGTGGAATTCTTGGGCGTCCAAACTCGTGAGCGCTTTGATCGTTTCTGGAATTTCTAAAAGAGAGCTGGGATCCAGAAGGAGGAAACGGATTTGGAGGCCCTTTACGGAGGCCAGCGGGAGAAGTGCGACGCGGAGAAATCCGCGTTTTTGAGCTCCCTGGCCCAACTCGCTGATGCTGACTCTTGCCGCAGGTCGGTCTGCGGGCTGGCCAATGGAGAATTCGAGGCCGGCAACTTTCGGTTTGGCAGTGGCTGGCACCAGGCAACCTGCGGACGCAGCAACTGCGAGCAGAAAAACCGCGGGTAACTTGGAAAAGTTCCGCATCGCGGGTAGCGAGAGGCTCTTCTTGTGAGATGAAGGCAGCGGTGGGTTGCGGTTCATGGGAGCTCAAGAGTAAATCTCTTGCCGAGGTGGAATCGATGTCGGAACGCTAATGGCTGGCCATGGTGAAAACTAGTCTCCAGTGCACGTTTTTATTCATCCAGTCAGCGCCGGGGCACCTTGCCCGTAGCGGCTTTTTGGATGGGTGGGCGAGGGAGATGCCTAGTGATGGCCAAGCCGACTGTGGGCGATAAAATCCGGAGGCGCTTTTTTGGACGAGACAGGGTCATTGCGTGCGTGCTCACCACAAAAGCGAGGGGTGTTTGTTGCAAAACGTTTGAGGCGACTTCCCTTTTCAGTGTGGGGATGTAATGATTGGCAAGTGAAAGCGGTCTCAACTGCTATGCCACAGCGATGTGGCCAGGCCGGGCCCCCTTTCCCTCCCTTTCCCATCCGATGACGCACGAGAATCGCTTTCTATCACTCCAACTTGAACTTCCGAAGGCTCCCAAACCGGTGGCTGTATACAGGCCGGTTATTGTGGCTCAGGGGCTTGCCTATGTTTCTGGCCACGGACCCGTTTGCTTGGACGGTTCGTTGATTCGAGGTCGAGTTGGATCGGATCTTAGTTTGGAGGAGGGGTATGCGGCGGCAAGGCAGGTCGGCCTGGCGATTTTAGCGACGCTGCGGGAGCATTTTGGGTCGTTGGATCGCGTTGGACGCATCGTTAAACTCCTTGGGATGGTGAATTCGGCGCCGGATTTTTATGATCATCCGAAGGTCATTAATGGGTGCAGCGAGTTATTCGCGCAGGTTTTTGGGGAGGAGCACGGGATTGGAGCGCGAAGCGCCGTGGGCATGGGACCGCTGCCAGGCAATATTTCGGTGGAGATTGAGGCTATTTTCGAACTGGCATGAATTCTGTATGGGCTTGGATGCGGCTCGCCAATGAGGCCGAAATAAATTCTCCCGCGCTGGTGGTCCACTCTGAGCGGGTGACGGAAAACATCCGGCGCATGGTGGAAGTCGCTGGTGGGACGGGGCGATTGCGGCCGCACGTCAAAACTCACAAGCTGGCCCAGCTGGTTGCGAGGCAGATCGGCATGGGGATTCACAAGTTTAAGTGCGCGACTTTTGCCGAGGCGGAGATGGTTGCCGAGACTGGAGGGTCTGACATTTTGCTTGCCCAGCAACCCGTGGGGCCGAATGTCAAAAGGCTCTTGAAGTTGATCAAGAAATTCCCTCGGACTCATTTTTCAACGGTGGTTGACGATTTGGGTGTGGTTCATGAGCTCGGGCGGGCTGCGATTTCGGAGGGTTCTTCGGTCGATGTTTTGATGGATTTGGACGTTGGTCAGGGGCGGACGGGCATCAAGCCTGGACTGGGCGCGTCTGGATTTTATCGGGTGTTGTCCGCCACGCGGGGTCTGAGGGCTGGGGGGTTCCACGTGTATGACGGCCACATCCATGAGAGCGACCCTGAGGAGCGGGCTGAGGCGTGCGAGGCTGCCTACGCGCCTGTGGAAAAAATGCGGGCGGAACTGCGGGCAGCGGGGATTCCGGTGCCGCGGATTGTTGCCGGGGGCTCCCCGACCTTTCCGATGCACGCTCGCCGGTCTGGGGTTGAGTGCAGTCCGGGGACGTGCGTTTTGTGGGACGCAGGGTATGGGAAAAATTTTAGAGACCTTCCTTTTCTACCGGCGGCGACACTTTTGACGCGTGTGATTAGCCGGCCCGGTCAAAATCGATTGTGTTTGGATCTTGGGCACAAGGCGGTTGCTAGCGAAATGGCGCCGCCGCGGGTGCTTTTTCCGGCGCTGGAGGGTGCGGTGGCTGTGGCCCACAACGAGGAGCACCTGGTTCTTGATACGGTGCATGCTTCGAAGTTTCAGGTGGGGAGTGTGTTGCACGGCATTCCTTGGCACATTTGCCCGACGGTGGCCCTTTACGGGACCGTCCAGGTTGCTTCTCAGGGAAGAGTGACTGAGGAATGGCCGGTTCTGGCCCGAGCGCGGCGGCTGAGCATTTAGTAACGAGCCCCGGGTTTGGTTTTATGCTTGTTTCAGTCGCCCCGTTTAATTTGGTTTTCAGCGCTTTCGTTGGGAAGGTTGGTGCGGCGGCGCTTCTTGGAAGAAGCTGGAGGGTTGGGGCGCGCTTGGGCGCGGTGCGGCTGTCTTTTAAGGGGGCGCGGAAGGGGATGCGGACCGGATGCGGCAAAGGGGGGGAAGCGAACTTATGATCAAGCTCAGTATTATCCGGCACCGGGTTGTTCCGGTTGCCGTTGTTGATGATGCCGCAGACGCGGTGCCTTTGGCCCGAGCTCTTGCGAGGGGAGGGCTGCCCGTGTTGGAGCTCACGCTGCGTACGCCGGGAGCCCTTGGAGGAATCGCAAACATTCGCCGCGAGTGTCCCGAGATTTTGGTGGGAGCTGGGACCATCTTGACGCCTGTGCAAGTGGGAGAAGTGATTCAGGCTGGGGCGCAGTTTGGGCTCAGCCCGGGGATCAACCCGGCGGTGGTCAAGGCGGCTTTGGAGCAGGGGCTGTTTTTTATTCCTGGCGTGATGACTCCTTCGGATGTGGAAGCGGCACTTCAGCTTGAGTGCAGACTATTGAAGTTTTTCCCGGCAGTTCCTGCGGGGGGAACGGCGATGTTGCAGGCGCTTAACAGCCCGTTTGGGCACACCGGCGTCGAGTTTGTACCGCTGGGAGGGGTGAGCGCGCAGAACATGCAGGACTACCTGCGCCTCGGGTGTGTGCCCGCTGTTGGTGGAAGCTGGATTTGCGAGCGCACGTTGGTACGGGAAAAACGGTGGGGGGAGATCACCGCGCTTGCGGCAGAGGCCGTGGGGCTGGCGGCGCAGCTGTTTTCAGAAGAGGCAACTCCGACCACTCTATGACGAAACCACTTCATTTTCCAGGGAAGCTCGTGTGTTTTGGGGAGGTTCTCGCCCGGTTGGCGACCCGGGAGTTTTTACCGCTTTCGGATGCGCACCAGCTGGAGCTGCATTTTGCTGGGGCGGAGGCCAACGTGGCGGCGCAATATGCAGCCTTTGGCGGGGCGGTCTCTCTGGTGAGTCGGATGCCGGCGAACCGACTGGCAGACGCATGTCTGGAAAAGTTACGAGCGCGGGGCGTGGAAGTTTCTTCGGTTTTGAGAGAAGGGGGGCGCCTTGGGTTGTATTTCTTGGAGCCTGGGTTTGGAGCCCGGGCGAGTGTGATTACTTACGACCGGGCGCATTCGGCAATTTCGGAGGTTCGCCCCGGCCAGTTTGATTGGGAAAGGCTGCTTTCTGGGGCGGAATGGTTTCATTGGAGCGGCATCACGCCTCCGCTTGGGGAGCATACGGCGGTTGTTTGTGGCGAGGCTGTTGCGGCGGCAAGGAGGCTTGGGGTGAAGGTCAGCTGCGACATCAACTACCGGGGGGCGTTGTGGACCATGGCCGAGGCCGCGGCGGTCATGCCCGCGCTTGTGCGTGGGGCGGACTTGTTGTTTTGCGGGGCTACGGAGGCTCGGCTGATCCTGGGTGCGCGCACGGAGGGGGCGGACGATGGAGCTTACGGGGAGCTCGCTGGGTGGCTTGCAAAGGAATATGCAGTTGGACAGGTGGCCATGCTGATTCGTTCCGGGGCTACAGCGCACGAGGGAACGCTGCGTGGACTGTGTGTTTCGGAGGGGCATCCCGTGTTTAGTCGGGAGCACCAACTTGCCATTGTCGATCGGATTGGTTCTGGGGATAGTTTTGCAGGAGCGCTTTTGTACGCCTCTGCCTCTGGAATGGCCGCAGACGCAGCGATTGATTTTGCGACTGCTGCCGCCGTTTGGAAGCACACGATTCCCGGCGACTGGAACCGCTGCAGTGTGGCGGAAATCCAGGCCTTGGCGGGCGGAGCGGGCGGGGCGTTTGTAAAGCGTTAAGGGGAGGGGAGGCGCGGGATAAAAAAGGGTCTAAGCAAGCGTGAGTGTTTCCGTTTGGCCTGAGGCAGGCTAAGGTTAGCTCCTATGACCAAGCCCCGCCGCGAAATCATGGGAGAAGAACAGGCCCTCCTCGAAGTTCAGGCCGTGTACCAGGAGCTTGAAAAGCGGCCTTTGGAGCGCGCCTGCACGCGGCTGACAGAGTGCTGCCAGTTTAAGCTGACAGGTAAGACGCCCTATTTGACGTTGGGCGAAGCGATTCTCGCCGCCCGCGCCATGCGCGCTGTGGGGCAGCACAAACTGCCCGAAAAGAAGGATGGCAGTTGCCCTTTGCTCCACCCTCAGACAGGGGCCTGCCTCATTTATGAGAACCGGCCCTTCAGTTGCCGCACCCATTTTTGCCAGGCGGCGGGCGGCCCTTATGCCCGGAGAGAAGTGGTCGACCTGATTCGCAAACTCGAGGACGTGGACTGGGCGATTGGAGGGTGTGGCGCGCAGAGTCTGCCGGCAGCTTTGAAGGTGGCTCTGGAGCGTCCCAAGCCTTTGAAAGCGGGAGTCAGGGCTACGGTCTCACCGAGAGCACGCGGCCGGTAAGCCCTGAAATGCTGACTGCAGCCGCGTCCTTTTCATTCTGGGCGACCTGTTTATTGATGGTCCGGCTTAATCCGAGCCAAAGGTACGCGTCTGGGACAGGCGTGTCGTTGCTGCCGGTTTCAAGCAGCGCTTCGCCGCGGGGAGTGAAGAGGATCAGTTTGTCAAAGAGGCGGGCTCCGCTGGCGCCTGCACCCGCCCAATTCAGCGGTTTGATGGACGGGGGTTCCAAAATGAAGTCCTTGGCCCCCTGTGGAAAAAGGGAGGCAAGCCTCTCCGGAAGGCTCGTGTTTGGCACCAGGGTGATGCCTTCCACGCGTCTGAGGGCGCCGGCGGGAAGAATTGAGGCCGGGTCGGCGGGGATGCGCGCTTCACCGGTTTTGCCGCGAAAAGAAAGAATCCATAATTCGTCCTGGCCGCTGGGCGTTTCGCTCATGGGTACGTTTGAGAAGCCCGCCCAGAGGTAGGTGTTTTGGGTGACAGCCTCCATTCGGGTGCGTTCGAGGACGTCAGAAACCACGGCGAGGGCTTGTTCGACTTTTTTGCCTCGGAGCATGCCTACCACCGCAGGGGCAGCGAAACCAAGGATCATGAGGATGATTCCTAGGACGACGACGATTTCTACCAGAGTAAAGCCGCGCTTGCCCTGGGGTTTTGGAACGAGGGTGGGCCGCCGTTTAGGGAGGGGGAAGGGGGCTTGTTCGCGCATTTCAGGGATTCAGGAAGGGGATGCGGGTGGGACTGTTCGGGCGCCTTGGCGGCTCTGGAAAGAGAGCGGGGGAGGAGGGAAAACTCGCGCCTGAAGGCAGCAGTCTCACTGAAAACGCCCAGTTAGTAAAGCTTGCGCATGTTGCTCGGGAGAATGTTGAGCTCGGCGCGGTACTTGGCGACGGTCCGCCTGGCGATGGGAATGCCCCGGGCGGAGAGGGTGTCTACGATTTCCTTGTCGCTCAGGGGGCTGCGCTGGTTTTCCGCGCGCACAAGCTCTGCAATCTCGCCCTTGACGCTGGTGTTGGAGAGGGACTCGCCGTCGGCGGTTTTGTACCCTGGAGTGAAGAAGTACTTCATCTCAAACACGCCGTGGGGTGTAGCCATGTATTTGCCTGAAATGGCCCGGCTCACCGTCGTTTCGTGGACACCCACCGCGTCTGCTACCTGAACCATCGTCATGGGCCTGAGCGCGCTGGGGCCGACTTCAATAAAGGCTTGCTGGCGGCTGACGATCTCTGTGGCGATGTTCGAGATGGTCTGTTGGCGCTGGTGGATGCTTTTGATGAGAAACTTTCCGCTGCGAATCTTGTCCCTGATGTAGTCCTTGACCTCGTTGGCGCTTCCCTCCTGGGACATGAGGTCTTTGTAGGTGTTGGAGATGCGAAGGTGCGGGATCTGGTCGCCGTTGAGAGAGATCATCCATTCGCCTCCGGAAAACTCCACGGTGACGTCCGGCAGGACGTAGTTGTTGGGGTCAGGGGTGAAGATCTGGCCGGGGCTTGGGTCGAGGGTGGCGATGAAGTTTGCGGCGCGCTGGACCTGCTCTGGCGTGGTGGAGAGGCGGCGCGCCATTTCTGGAAAGCGGCGCTTCCCGAGGTCATCGAGGAAGCGGTCGACGATGCGCCATTCTAGCGAAGCTTCTTTGCCCAGCCGTTTCAGCTGGATCAGCAGGCAATCCCTGAGGTCCCTCGCCCCCACACCCACGGGGTGGAAGGCTTGTACGGTTTCAAGAACGCGTTCGACCTCGGCGAGCTCCACCCCGCTGGCGAAGGAGATGTCTGCGATGGAGGCTTGGAGGAAGCCGCGGTCGTCAATGTTGCCGATGAGCAGCTCGGCCACTTTGCGGTCCTCCGGGGGGATGTCGTTGCTCCCGATCTGATCGAGGAGATGCTGCTGGAGGGTTTCTTCGCGGACAATGGAGTCGAAAAAAAACTGGCGGCGTTCCTCTTCCTCGGGGGTGCGGCTGGAGTAGCTGGTGCTCTGCGCCATGTAGTCCCGCCACTCGTCGTCGAGTTTGGCGAGGCGTTCAAACTCTTCTTGAAACTCCTCGTGTTCGCGTTTGCGGTCCTCGAGGGTGGGTTCGAGGGACTCCTCTTCCAGGGTGGGGTTGGTCTGGATTTCCTGCTGGATGAGGTTGCGCAGTTCAAGCACCGGAGCCTGCAGAATGAGCAGGCTCTGTTGGAGCTGGGGTGCCAGAATTTGTTGTTGAGACAAATTCTGGATTTGCGAAAGACTGGGCATGGTTTGAGAGTTAGCCCGCAAGAGGGGCGGGCGCAAGCATAGATCGGGCCAGACACGGGGTGAAATTATTTTTTCGGAAAAATTCTGCGAGCTTTCTCCTTCGAAGCGTGCCTAGCCTTGGAGCTCGGGAAAGCAATCGGCGCTCCTAGCGAGAGGCGGGTGGTGTTAAAAACTGAAAGAAAGAGTTGCCTAGGGGAGGTTCTCCGTGCACAGTTCGAACACAGGTAATCGCGGGGTGGAGCAGCCTGGTAGCTCGTCAGGCTCATAACCTGAAGGTCGTAGGTTCAAATCCTACCCCCGCAACCAACCAGACTCCTCAGAGGACTCTGAGTGCTGGTAGGACTCTTTGCCAGCGTGCCTTTTTGTTCCGGAGCATTCCGTGTTGCGGAGCATTCTGTGTTGCGGAGCATTCCGTGTTGCGGAGCATTCCGTGTTGCGGAGCATTCTGTGTTGCGGAGCATTCCGTGTTGCGGAGCATTCCGTGTTTCGCGTGACCTTTTTAGGGAGGCGGTTTTTCACCCGAAACAAAAATCGGCCGCTGTTCTGATCGAATTTTCGAGATCGAGGTGCGATGGAACAGGGGGCAGGCTCGGGGACAGCGTTCCGGGAGCGGGGTGGGTTGTCGTGAGAAAGATTTTGCGAGAAAGGTTGTTTTGGGCGACTGCATTCCAAATGAGAAGGCTTGTTTATTGCAGTTGGAAAGTGGGACTGGGAGTGGTTGAATATGGGAGCCTGTCCCATGATTTTCCGACGCACCCCTTTCACCGCGGCGTTGTTTGCGCTCTTCCTGTGCTTTGTTTGCGCACCGAATTTCCTTTTCGCCGAGGAACTGGGGGCGTCCAAGGCTCCGATTCAGATTGAGTCGAGGGAAATTAGCAGGGAGGGTAATTTGTCCATCGCAAAAGGCGATGTTGTCATTGGGGTGGGAGACACCACGATCTATTGTGATTATGCCCAGTGCGACATTGTTACGCGGGATGTCATGGTTTCGGGTGGGGTGCGTATTTTTCGGGGCGAAAAAGTGTTTTCCGGGGACCGGGCGATTTACAATTTGGACAGCAAGCGGATCACCGGTGCTGAATTTCGCACCGCTGCGGGGCCTTTTTTGGCGCAGGCTCACGCTTTGGTTTCACTCAGTTCGGATGCCTTCGAGGCGTCGCGGGGGATGTTTACGACGGACAACACGTCGGATCCAGGCTTCCATTTGCGGGCTCGCAAGGTGCGCATTTTCCACAATGACCACACTGAGTACGAGAACGTCACGGTGTATGTGGGGCGCACCCCCGTGCTCTGGTTGCCGTATTTGTACCAGCCTGGGAGTTCCGACCAGAGTTTTTCGATCGCCCCGGGATCCAACAGCATCTGGGGAGCGTTTCTTTTGACGCGGTTTGCAATCCCGGTGAATGCGACAACATACGGAGGGTTGCGGTTGGATTACATGGGCAAGCGGGGTCTGGGCGCTGGGCTGGACATGACGCAACTGGGTCAGGGCGACGGATCTTGGGGGCGTTTCCGCTCGTATTACGTCGCAGACAAGGCGCCTGGAACGAAGGATCTGGGTTCTGCCAACGACCAGATTGATTCGGCCCGCTTCCGGGTTTCGGTTCAGGACCGGACGTTTTTGTCCGAGACGGTTTATACTTCGGTAAATTTCAACAAGCTGAGCGACATTAATTTTCTCAGAGACTTTTCGCCGGCGGAGATGCAGCGGGACCCGAACCCGGACAGTTTGTTTGCGCTCACGAAGTGGTCGGAGAATTACACGTTAACAGCGGAAGTGAGGAAGCAGTTCAATAAAGACTTTGAAAGTGCCGAAACGGTCCCTGCATTATCGTTGGATGCGAAGCGGCAGCCCTTCCTAGACACTGGTATTTTTTACGACGGGGAGACAAGCGCTGGGAAAATGAGGCGGAATTTTCTGAAAAAAGGCACTCTGTTTGAATTTGTAAACTACGACACCGTTCGGCTTGATACGTTTCACCAGTGGAGCTACCCGAAAGTACTGGGGGGCTGGCTCTCGGTGGTTCCCCGAGTGGGCGTACGCGGCACGCACTACGGCTCGAGCGTGTTGGACTCGAAGCTGGAGCTGGGGGATCCGCTTTATGGTTCAGGGGGGGCGGTGGACCGGGGCGCTCTCAATGCTGGGCTGGAGACTTCTTTCAAATTTTCCAAGGTGTTTGAGACGGTGGAGAACCGAGCTTGGGGATTGGATGGATTGAGGCACATTGTCCAGCCCTTCGCCAACTTGTCGTGGGTTTCCACGTCCAGGAGTCCGGCGACGATTCTGCCGATGGACACGCTGAGCGGCTCGACGAAGCTGCCGGCGATCGACTTCCCGCAGTTCAACACGATTGATTCGCTCACGAACTGGGACATTTTGCGGCTGGGCGTGAGGAATCGGCTGCAGACAAGGCGTGACCAAGACACGCTGAACTGGCTGGAGTTGGAGACGTTTATGGATGTGCGTGTGCAGCAGCCCGACTACGCCAGCGTGAAGTCGGCGGACACGGGGGGGTATTCCAACGTGTTCAACCGGCTGCGCTGGGCGCCTCTGCCGTGGCTGGGGGTGACCTTGGACAGTCAGTTGCCGGTGCTCGACCAGGGGTTCACGGAGTTCAACTCTGCCACAAACGTGCAGGTGACGCGCGACTTGTCGCTTATCGTGGGGAACCGTTTCGTGAATGGGAACGCGTATTTTAGCAACTCGAATTTGGTCAACGGGGGCGCTCGTTATCGCGTGAACGACAATTGGTCGGTGAGTTTTGAGGAGAACTACGAGTTCCAGACGCGCCAGATGGAGTATCAGCGATACAGCCTGGATCGGGATTTGCGCTCGTGGCTGGCATCTTTCAGCTTGGTGGTGCGGGAACGGGCGCCCAAGAACGACGTGGCGGTGCTCCTGACGCTGATTCTCAAAGACGTGCCAAAATTCCGGCTGCCTCTGCACGTTGATCCAGAGGCGATGGCTGGGGCGTCCAGTTCCAACAAAAACCGTTAGAGAAGTCCCCTTTTGGGGGATGAGGGGGTGGGCGCGGTTTTTCTTTTTTGAGGCGTGCGCGTGGGAGCTGCTCGCTTTCCGGGCCCGTGTGCGATTTAAAAGAAACCCCCTATTCAACTCTTTTATGGAACTTTGCATTATTGGATCCGGTTATGTCGGTCTTGTTTCTGGCGCGTGTTTTGCAGAGGTCGGGCATCACGTGGTTTGCGTGGATAACGACCAACGCAAGGTGGACATGCTTCAGCGGGGCGAGATCCCCATTTACGAACCCGGATTGGAGGAGCTTGTGCAGAGGAATGTGGCGGCAAAGCGGCTGCGGTTTACCAACTCTATTGCGGAGGGTGTGGATCATGGCCAGATCGTGTTCATCGCCGTGCCGACGCCTCCGCAGGCGGACGGGAGTGTGGATCTGACTTACATTGAGAGGGTGGCGCGTGAAATTGCAGGTGTGCTCAAGCCGGGCCAGTACCGCGTGGTGGTGGACAAGTCGACGGTGCCCGTGAAAACGGGCGAAAAAGTGGAGGCGACGATTCGCCGCTACAATCACAGCGCTGAATTAGATGTGGTTTCCAACCCGGAATTTTTGCGCGAAGGCTGCGCGGTGCCGGACTTGATGCACCCGGATCGTATTGTGATTGGTTCGTCTTCCCAGAGGGCGACAGACCTCATGAAACGGGTGTACGAGCCCTTCCAAGCGCCGATTCTCGTCACGGACGTCAACTCAGCGGAGTTGATCAAGCATGCCGCGAATTCGTTCCTTTCTCTCAAGATTTCCTACATAAACGCAGTTTCTGCGATTTGCGAGGCCAGCGGAGCGGACGTGGAAATGGTGGCTGACGGCATCGGGATGGATAAAAGGATCGGCCGTAATTTTCTGAATGCGGGTCTGGGGTATGGGGGGTCGTGTTTTCCCAAAGACGTGAAAGCTTTTATCGCAATTGCCGAGGAATTGGGGGTTCCCTTTCACTTACTCAAGGAGGTGGAGCGCATCAATATCTCGCAAATGGAGCGGTTTCTAAAAAAAGTGAGAGAGGCGCTTTGGGTGCTCAGGGATAAACGCGTCGCCGTCTGGGGGCTTTCGTTTAAGCCGGATACGGACGATGTGCGCAATTCCGTGGCCATTGAGTTGATCAACAAGCTGGCTGCAGAGGGAGCGCTTGTGACGGCATACGATCCGAAGGGGATGGGGAAAGCGTTGGAGTACAAGCTTTTGGCTCCGACGGTGAGGCTGGCCAGTTCCCCGGTGGAGGCCGTAGCGGGAGCGGAGGCGTTGCTCCTCGCCACGGAGTGGAAGGAGTTTGCTTGTCAGGATTTTGCGGCGGTAAAGGCTGCCATGCACACGCCCCTGCTTTTTGATGGAAGAAATCTCTTAAATCCCGGAACGATGCGCGGGATGGGATTTGTTTATTACGGCGTTGGACGGCCCTAATCTGGCAGGCGGCGGGGCTGCGATGGCGCGGGCCTTGAAAAAAACCGAGCCCCACCCTACTCTGGCGATTCGCTAAGTTATCTCTGCCCGCATGTCTTCCCCTCGCATTTTATATTGCCACTGCCAATACGCCCAGGTGCTTCCCAAGGAGGTCAAGGAGGCGGTTTT
>QQND01000006.1 GCA_003402745.1 Verrucomicrobiota bacterium | reverse complement strand
TTTCCGCTGCTGAGCGCAGTTCATCAGTGCGATTATCTGCGGTGTTATGTGCTGCACGTTTATGGCGGTGGCTATGCAGACATTAAACATACGAGTAAAAGTTGGGTTCCATTTTTTGAATTGGTCGATGCCTCACCAGCTTTTGGTGCTGGGTACACAGAAATTGGACCGCATGGGGTCGCGACCGTCGGCGGAGCCCTCGAGGCTGAAATGAAGGCGAACCATGACAAGCTGGTGGGGTTGTGCGCGATGGTTTTCAAGGCGCGCACGGAATTTACGGAAGCGTGGTTTCAGGAAACAAACGCGGTCATCAATCGGAAAGCAGATGCCCTCCTTAAAAATCCGGCGCGCCATCCCCAGGACAGGTTGGGTGCGCAATTTACGGACGGATCCCTATCCGCTTACCCATTTGAATGGACTGAGGTCGGGGGGAACGTCTTCCACCCGATTGCCTACCGTTATGCGGATCGTATCCTTCATGCCGATATGGCGCCTTCCTTTACGAATTACCGATAGTGCCGCTGAGGGAAGACCTTTAGCGAGCGAGACAGTTTCTGCCGTTGATCTGCTTTCTGCAGCCTTACAGAACGTTTTTACCGCTACGCGCGATCTCTTTGCATGCAGGCTTCAATATCGATGCCCACTCCGGCGAAGAACGCCTTTCGCTGCTCCCGGACTGCCGCCGTGGCGGGGTGTTTCTGGTACGTTCTGATGTAACATTCCAGAAGGTGGGCGTTGTTTTCCTCGCCGCGCGCCGCCTGCTCGGCATTCGCGTTTTTGTAAATTAACGGTCCGTTGATCGGCACATGCCGAAGCGGCGCGCGCGCGTGGGCGCTCAACACAAAATCCCAGTCCTCGTAGGCGATGCTTTCGTCATAGAAAAGGTCCTTAACGACGGGAGCCGGGTAAACCAAGCAGTTGTTCGGGATGAAGTTCTTGATCCATACCTGCTCCAGGGCGAACGGCGCCAAATTCACCGGAATAAGTTCTCCCCCCGAGTGCTCATGAATGACCTCGAAGCTCGTGAATAAGATTTCTTGAGGGAGGCCCTGCGCTCGAGCCGCAGCCACGTTCGCGAGGAAATCGGGCTTGAATGCGTCGTCGTCGTCGAGAAACACGACGTCGGTGCCGGTGACTAGTTTGAGCGCGAGATTTCGGCTGGCCGCGGGTCCAGGGATGCCGGGGCGCTGGGCGAAGACATCCCCTTTGCGAAGGAGTTCATTGGCCACAGCATAGGTGCCTGAATCCGAGACATCGGAGACTACGATGATTTCGTGGCAGGGCAACTGTTGCGCGAGCAGCGAAGCCAGCGCACGCCGGAGCAGGGTCGCACGGTTGTGGGTGGCGATGATGACGGTGATAGCGGGACTATTCATTTTCTGACGGGTGGACGAACACGGCGAAGTGACCTCGGCAGCGGACGGTAAACCGTGCTGCTGTCGGCACTCAAAATCAAGCGTCGTACATCTTCGCGAGGGCACGCACCCGGTTGCGGAGGGTGCTCACCAAGGCCTCAGGCTCGAGCGCTTGGGCGTGCGCACCGAAGCTCAGGATCCACCGTTCCACCTCGACCAAACTTGAGAGCCGCAGCTCCAATTCCACGCACCCCTTCTCCAGTTCGCTCAGCCGCTGGCTGGCATGCCACGCCCGCTCACGCACAATCTGCGCCGCCCATCCCGTGAACCGGATGCGCACCGTCTGGGGTTCGCTCTGGCTCGAGAAAACACCCAAACTGTGTAGGAGAAAACTCTCGATCGAAAAATCCTGTGGACGGATGAAGACCGTGGACGACAGCTTAGGCTTCTTCAGCCGGGCGAGGACAAATGTCCGCATTTCACCCCGGCTTACGTCCCAACCGAAAAGGTACCATTGATTGCTCACACACCCCAGATGGTAGGGGCGGACCCGGCGATTTTCATCCGCGTCGGCATCGATTTTTCGGTAGCTAAACAGCAGCTCTCGGCACTCGCGCACGGCTGTACCCACGGCCTCGAAAACGGCAGGAGCCACTTCGCTGACGCTTTCGCCCTTGAAGAACACGCGATTGGCGAGGTCGTGAATGTCCACTGAAACACGGTCCTTCATGGCCTCAGCGATTTTTGCGCAGGCCGAGCGCAAAGGCGCTTCGTAGGCGGTTCCGTGATGCTGGTGGAGGGCGTTCTGGGCGATAAATAGAGCCACAAGCTCGCCCTCGCTGACATCCAGCGAAGGCAGGGATTCGACGGGACGCGTGTAATAAAAACCAAACTTCCGAGCGTCGTAGGCAATGGGGAGGGACAGACGGTCCCGCATGAAATCCAGGTCGCGCTGGGCCGTTTTTTTGCTGATCTCAAACACGCGTGCAAGCGTGGCGCAGTTTGGATAGGCGCGCTCCTGCAACAAAGCGTGGAGTTTGGACATTCGCTCCACGGGAGGGCGCGCCGCTGGAAACACCACGCCGGGTTTGGAGTTCTTTTGCAGGTTCAGCAGCATAGTGACGTGTGTAGACTGAGTGGGCTTCGGAATCGAGGCTGAGTTTCACGGGCGACTCGCTTTGCAGTTCACCTCAAGACAGCCTGGCGAAAGGCGGCTGCGATGGCGGTTTCCACCCAGCCTTTACGGGTCACGTAAAACAGAGGCTCCTTGCCCAGCAGGCCGCTCAAATCGCGCAATCTCGTGCGCCGCCCGGGAAGCGAACCGGTGCTTCCAGAAGCCAGAAGCGCCGGAGGAGCGGGGGTGATGGCGATTCCAAGGCCGGCGTCCACGTATTCGAGCAGGCTGGCGGGGAAGCTGCATTCCAAGGCAATCTGGAGGTTTTTCCAAACGCCGGCTTCGCGAAGGAGCCGCTCCAGACGGGGCCGGCAGTTGGTCGCGGCTCCCGGCAGGAGTACGGGGTAACGCACAAGGTCCGAAAGCGCGGGCGCCTTCATCTTTAGCAAAGGATGGCCTTCGGGGGCGACCAAGCAGAAGGGATGCTCTTTGAAGGGAAGATATTCCAGACCCAGTTTCTCGGGCCACTCTGAAAACCGCGCCGCAACAGCGACATCCACGTCTCCATTTTCGAGAAGGTCTAGCGCGGCCGGAGAATTGCGGTCGTGAAACGTGAGCTTCGCCTGTGGAAACAGGCGTCGTACGCTTTCGACGGCCCCTCGCAGTTCGTAGGCGAGGCAGCCGGGCGTTGTGGCAATCGAGAGCGCCGCCGTTGTGGCCGTGGCACGGAAGGCGGACTTTATGGAGTCGAAGCTTTCCACAAGCGGGCCCGCCATTTGCGCCAGACGCGCACCTTCGGTTGTGATGCGGAGGAGTTTCCCGGCGGGCTCCACCAGAACGCATTCGAATTCGGCCTCTAAGGCGCGTACCTGCTGCCACACGGACGCCCGGGTGAGCTGCAGCTGGACGGCAGCCTTTGCAAAACTACCGCACTGCACAACCGCCAGCAGGCCTCGAAACTGTTGTAGGCGGAGTTCTTTGAAGTAGTGGCGTGACATAAAGCAGAAAATTCAGTGTTTGCGAGCGCACAACAATAGATTGGAAAACAAAACAAAATATAAACGTGCTGTCAGGCTTATCCCTATAGAATCTACCAAAACCTCCATGAAACCATTGTCCCGCCTCCTTCCTCTGTTGGTGCTCGTTCCAGCCCTCGTCCAGCCCGCGGCCGCATTCGCAAAAAACGCTGCTGCAACGGAAACAGCCAAGGTCAGCATCAAGGTGCTACCTGGGTTGGTGCGCTTTGAAACGACCCGTTTTGACGTCACCGCCGGAGCCGCGGTGGAGCTGACTTTTTCCAATGACTGCGTGATGCCGCACAACTTGGTCATTTTGAAGCCGGATGCGGAGCCGGCCGTGATCGCGGCGGTGAACACGATGGGGCTGGAGGGCATGGAGAAAAATTTTGTGCCCGTCGTTCCTGGAATTGTGGCGGCCACTAAACTGCTCGCCCCTACGAAGAAGGAGGTCTTGGAGTTTACGGCTCCGGAGATGGAAGGGGAATATCCGTATGTGTGCACTTTCCCCGGCCACTGGTTCACCATGCGCGGGGTGATGCGCGTGCGGGCTGCGGGGGTGAAACTCGATTCGGCGCAGAAGAGCACTGAAAAGGTCGTGCAGGTGGAAGACGCGCTAAAGAATTCGGGTATGACGCACAAGCCGCTTGGGACCTTTGAGCGCCCCTTGGTGATGCGGACATTTGCACCGGATCCAGATCTCGACCCGGTAGTGTTTGCCCACCACGGGGTTGGCAAGGACGCGGTAAAGTACGATCCTGCAACACGTTTGGATATCACCAAGAAGGAGAAAGACCCTGTGACGGGTGTGGAGCGCGAAGTGCCGGCGGTGATCAAGGCGGAGAAGGGAGTGGCCGGGGCGATCGCAGTCAATCACGGGCCCGACTTCTCGTACGTGTGGGATTCCACGGAATGTCGACTGCTCTATGTGTGGCGCGGAGGTTTTCTGGATATGGACACTTACTGGGGCAAGGAGCCCGGGAGCGGTCGTCCAAAAATGTACATCCCCCTGCTGATGGGGCACCTCGTTTACCGGGCTTCCGGCCCCACTCCACAGGCGCTCGGAACGGATCCGGCTCCGGTGTTCCTAGGTTACAAAATGGAGGGAGGAGCGCCTGAGTTCCGGTACCGCATCGGGGCTCGCACGTATCGCGAAAAAGTTGTGCCTTCGCCGAAAGACGGCTTCGAGTTGCGGGTGACGTTGGAGGGGGCGGCATCAGCGCCCGCGTGGAAGGTGGCTCCTGCAGATGTCGACGCAGTACGGGTGCGCGAAGAGAGCGGGGGTCTTGTTTTGTCGATCAAAGACCGTCCTGAGCCGCCCCAGCAGAAGGCAAAGCAGTCTTCCGAAGCTAAGATCAAGAAGCCCTAACCCGACCGCGAACATATTTTCGAACGTTTCATTTCTTATGAAAACTCTCTCCCTTTTTCAATTTACGGCGGTCACGAGTTTCTGGTTTACAGCTCTCGCTGGCTCGCAAGTGGCTTTAGCAGCGGCTTCCGCATCGGAGGCTGCCGCCGCGCCGCCCTACCAAGTTCAGGAAATCCAGATGCCAAAGGGCATTGCGCCTGAAATCGGGGGGCTCGGCTTTACGCCCTCAGGCAAACTGGTCGTTTTGACGCGCCGTTCGGGCATTCTCACGGCAGTGCCCACGCCAGATCCTGCGCAGATGCAATGGACGCGGTTCAGCGACCAGTCCCTACACAACGGCAACGGGTTGTTTGTCGTGTCCGATCGCGAAATGCTTGTGAGCCAGATGCCGGAGCTCACACGGGTGATCGACCACGATGGAGACGGGATTGCCGATGAGTACCGCACCGAGGCTTCGTTCAACTTGAGCGGCGCTTACCACGAAGTCACTGCGGGTCCGGTGCCCGACGGCGCGGGCGGTTTTTACATCGCGCTTAACACGGCCTCGCATTCGGGGTTTACCTTTGAACACACCCGAGGGAGGTTTTCGGAAGTCAGCCGCCGGGGGCGTAATTTTGCCTCGGTCGAACACCGCGGTTGGGTCATGCACTGGGATGTGAAGACCGGTTTGACGCCTTGGGCCAAGGGGTTCCGCTCGCCCAACGGGATCCAGTGCGGTCCGGACGGTGCGATTTGGGTGACGGATAACCAGGGTGATTTCCGGACGACCAATCCGCTTTACCATGTGCGCCAGGGGTTGTTCTACGGACACCCGTCCTCTCTTGTGTGGGATCCCGAGTATATAAAAAACGAACCGAAACGCGACCCGCTCAAACAACCCATGGCGGAACTCGACGCGATGCGGACACCGGCTGCGGTCTTGTTTCCGTATGGGTTTTCACGTTCTCCTGCGGAGCCGCTGTTTGATTTGACGGGCGGAAAGTTTGGACCGTTTGCGGGCCAGATGTTGGTAGCGGACGCAGCTGCGCCGCGGATCATTCGCGTGATGTTGGAGGAAGTGGACGGGGTCCGGCAGGGCGCGTGTGTGGATTTTTATTCCAACAACGGCCTCCGCAACGGTTCGAACCGGATGGCGTTTTCGCCGGACGGCACCGAGCTTTATGTGGGACAAACGATGCGTGAATGGGCGGGTGCGATGGAAGGGTTGCAGCGTATTAAATTCAATGGGGGGCGCGTGTTCGAGGTTCTGGGAATGCACCTGGTGAAGGACGGATTTGAAATTGAATTCACACAGCCGGTGGATGTTGGCAGTGGAGACAAACCCGAGTCGTTCAGCACCGAAACGTACTGGTATGAGTATTCTTCCAGCTACGGCGGCCCTGAGACTAGGGCGCAGATGACAAAGCCGTCTGCGGTGAGATGGAGTGCTGACCGGCGGAAAGTGGCGCTGGTGTATCCGCAGATGATGGCACAACGTGTGATGCGCTTGACGTTTAGCGGGCTGAAATCAGAGGCCCAGCCGCTGGCCCATTCCATCGCAGCATACACGATCAATAAGCTGGCAAAGTAAGAGCGCGAAGCGAGAGCAAGCGCTGAGACTGATTTGTATTCCCCAATTTAACCACTCCATGAAATTCGCTATTTGTAATGAAACCTTTCCAGACTGGTCCTTTGAAAAGGCCTGCGCATTTTCCCGCGAATGCGGCTACACGGGTTTAGAAATTGCGCCTTTCACCCTGGCGAAATATGCGACGGAGGTTTCGCCTCAAAAGAGGACGGAACTGAAGAAAATCGCTTCGGATTCCGGCCTTGAAATCATTGGCCTCCACTGGCTTCTCGCGCAAACAGAGGGGTTTTATCTTACGACTCCGGACGCCTCGATCCGCGCGAACACGGCGGAGTATTTGAAAGAGTTGGTCCGGCTTTGCCGCGATCTTGGCGGCCACGTGATGGTGCTTGGTTCTCCCAAACAAAGGAACCTTTTACCGGGCGTGTCCCACGAAGAAGCCATGCGTTACGCCGCAGACACGCTGCGGCAGGTGACGCCGCTTTTGGAGGAAACTGGCATCACGCTGGCGATTGAACCGCTCGGTCCGGAGGAGGGCGATTTTCTGCGCACTGCGGATCTGGGAGTCGAACTGATGCGGATGGTGGATTCACCCCGGTGCCGTTTGCATCTGGACGTGAAAGCGATGTCGACCGAACTCACACCAGTGAGCGACATCCTGCGCAAACACGCTTCGCACATGGCACATTTTCACGCCAACGATCCGAACCGGCGCGGCCCCGGAATGGGGGAGGTGGACTTCGTGCCCATCTTTAAAACGCTCAGGGAAATCAAATATGACGGCTGGGTTTCTGTGGAGGTTTTCGACTACACCCCCGGTCCGGAACGCCTTGCTTTAGAGAGCATTGAGCACATGCAGAGCGTGCTCAGAAGCATCGGGGGGTAAGGGGCGGGGCTGCGGTTTCGCGGCGCTGGATCCACAGTGTCCCGAGCAACCTTAAAAATGGTTCGCATGCTGGCATCCCTTCAGGATGCGCGCTTTTTTTGGAACCGATTCCGGTGGTGTCGCTCGCGCTCAACCACCGGCTAAAGGCTTAGATGCCTCCGGCATAGAAACCGCATTTTACCCGTTACTACTTGTTGGGCGCGGGCTCCGGGGCCGGGGCGGGCGTCGGGGCGGGCGTCGGGGCGGGGGCGGTTACAGGCGTCGCGGGGACGGCGGACGGGAGTGTTGCAGGTCCGCTGAGTTCCTGGCCTTCCTGCAGTGCTTCATTGGCGAACGCGGACGTTGGAAACTGGCTTTGCAGGCTTTCGTACATTGCCTTTGCCTCGTCGTTCTTGTTCTGGATTCTATAAATGCGAGCCATGCGCAAAAAAGCCACCGGCGCGGCCATTCCGCGGGGTTCGATGGAGACAAGGCGGCGGTAGGCGACGATTGCTTCCTCTTGTTTCCCCTGTTGTTCGAGGATTGAGGCGACGGCCAGATGCGCACTGCCAAGGAGCGGGTGTTTCGGGTTTTCGGCGATAAAGGAAGTCAGGGTTTTGAGCGCTTCCTCGATCTGGCCTTCGGCGCGTTGCTTGCCCGAAAGTAGAAGGGCGGCATTTCCTGCGGCTGGCTGCCCGGCGTGGTCTTTGATGAAAGCTGCGAGTTGCTCGGAGTTTTTCGCGAGCGCGAAAGCCTCTGCAGCAGCCTGTCTGCGCTGGTGGGCGACGAGTTCTGAAACCGTGTACACCACCATGACCGCCAGCAAAGCGGCGATGCTCGCGCGGATCGCACTCCGGTACTGGATCCAGAACGCAAGAGGGTCAAAGCCGTGGACGTCTTCGTGGGGGGAGGAGGAGGGTTTGGACATAGCGGGAAAGTTTTGGGATTAAATCGCGTGGCTAGGGGCGGCGTTCCACCACCTGTTGAGTTTGAATCGTTTTTACCGTGGAGTTGGCGGGAAGGACGCCCTTCCACTGCGTGCCGGGATAAAGCATCGAGTTGCGACCGATGATCGAACCTGGGTTGAGCACTGAATTGCAGCCTATTTCCGTCCGGTCGCCAAGAATGGCTCCAAACTTTCGGAGCCCTGTTGGCAGGTAACCGCCGGCTTGGTTTGGTACAACCACCTCGGAATGATCTAGGCGCACGTTTGAAAGGATGACGCCCGCTCCCAGGTGCGCTCGGAACCCCAGGATGGAATCTCCCACGTAATTGAAATGAGGGATCTGGGCTTCGTCAAAAATGATGGAGTTTTTAAACTCACAAGAATTTCCGAGAACACACCCGGAACCGACGATCACGTTTTCGCGAATGTAACACCCGTTGCGGATTTCACAGCCCTCGCCGATCCAGGCCGGCCCTTTGATCATTGCTCCCTGCTCGATCACGGTGCCCGCCCCGATAAAAACGGCCCCGCTGATGAACGGTTTTCCGATCAAGCGCCCGTGAATGCCTGGCTTCAGCCGGAACTGGAGATAGCTGCTGATTTGAGAAAGTGCTTCCCAAACGTTCACCGCGCTCTCAAAAAGCATGCGGTGCTCAGAGTGTTGAAGGTCTAGGTAAGTCTCTGGGCTATAAAGAGCGGACATCTGAATGGGGTGCGGGAGATAGGAAAACGGGCGGGTAGAAACTTTGCCAAATGTTTGGGAAATAACACGCCAAAACCGTCGGATGGCTAGTTCCGCGTGATCTGCGGGCCCTGTTTGGTGTCTTTGACCTGCCAGCCGAGGGCTGTGACGGCATCTCGCAACTCGTCCGAACGGGCCCAGTCTCGTGCTTCTCGGGCGGCCCGGCGCTGTTGCACGAGGGCGAGAACACCCTCGGGAATGAGGGCCTTGTCGGCGTCTATTTCCAAAATGGAGTTCAGGGTGGCGAAATCTGCGAGGGTGCGCGCCGCGGAGGCGGGAGAAACGTGGCCCGCGTCCATGGCCCGGTTGGAGTCGCGGATCCAGTCAAAGAGCTGGCCGAGTGCCCCGGAGATGTTGAGGTCGTCGTCGAGGGCTTCCAGAAAACGGTTCATGGCGAGGTCGGCCGGGGCCTCGGCCGCGGTGGCAGCGCCGGCAAGCGTCCGGAGGCGCTCCAGCCAGGCGTCAATCCGCACCAGCGCGGTGCGGGCCGCGTCCAACCCGCTGAGCGTAAAGTTGAGCGGAAGCCTGTAATGGACACTCAGCAGGACGTAGCGGATTTCGCGGCCCGTGTATCCTCTTTCCAACAAATCCCGCAGGGTGTAAAAATTGCCGGCGGACTTCGCCATCTTCTGACCCTCCACCATGAGGTGCGCGCAGTGCAGCCAGTAGCGCGAAAAGTGATGGCCGGTTACACACTCCGACTGTGCGATTTCCGCCTCGTGGTGTGGAAAAATATTATCGACACCACCGCAGTGAATGTCGAGTTCTGGACCGAGCAACGCCGTGGCCATCGCGCTGCATTCAATGTGCCAGCCTGGCCGGCCTCTGCCCCAAGGGCTCTCCCACCAAACGTCGCCATCGTCAGCATTCCACGCTTTCCACAAAGCGAAATCGCCGACCGCCTCCTTCTCGTATTCGTCGTTCTGAATTCGACCCGAGGGACGCAACTCCTCCAGATTTAGATGCGCCAACTGGCCGTACCGCGGAAATTTTGCGATCCGGAAATAGACGGAACCGTCGTCTGCCTTGTAAGCAATGTCTTGATCCTGGAGCGTCTGGATCATCTCAATCATCCGCGCGATGTATTCGGGCGCGGTTGCAGCTGGATAATGAGCCGCGGGTTTGATCCGCAGGGTTTGGAGGTCTTCGAAGAAGGCCGTTTTAAATTTCGCCGTGAACTCCGCGAGCGGCACGCCGCATTTTTTGCAGCCTGCGATTGTCTTGTCGTCGACGTCCGTGAGGTTCATCACGCGATTGACCTCGAAGCCGCGCGCTTCAAGGTGCCTCTGCAGCAGGTCTTCGAAAATATACGCCCGGAAGTTGCCGATATGGGCGAAGTTATAAACCGTTGGACCGCAAGTGTACATCTTCACGCTTCGTCCGGCAGGATCCAGCGGCTTGAAGGTTTCGACGGTGCGGGTGGCAGTGTTGAACAAACAGACGGAAGTGGTCACAGAGAGGGTTCGTTAGTAAGTCCTAAGAAGGCTGGGTGCATTTTCCGGTCCGATCCGGCGGGCGAACTTAGAGCGGGGAAATTTGGTCCGGGATGAGAACCGTGGCCACGGCGAGCGCTGCAATTCCTTCCTCTCGTCCCACGAAGCCCATCCGTTCATTCGTGGTGGCCTTGATTCCGATGCGGGCTGGGGAGATTCCGAGCACTTCAGAAAGACGGGCCCGCATCGCTTCGACGTGTGGGTTTATTTTTGGCGCCTCGGCCACAAGTGTGGAATCGACATTCACCAGCCTCGCATGGTGGCGGCTTAAAACAACCATGACCCGGCGCAGGAGTTCAAGCGAACTGATGCCCCGCAGGGAGGGATCGGTGTTTGGGAAATGAAACCCGATATCCTTTTCGCCAACAGCTCCGAGTAAGGCGTCTGCGATTGCATGACAAAGGACGTCCGCGTCGGAATGGCCGTCGAGGCCGCGTGGCGAGGGGATCTCAACGCCTCCGAGAATGAGGGGACGGCCGGCGACGAAAGGATGGACGTCGTAACCCAGACCCGTGAGCGGGAGCATTGGAGGGTTTGCGGCGCTCATTCGACGTTCAAATCGATGAGACCGTTCCAGGCACGGACGCTTATTTTGTCGGGGTTGTCTTCCCTTGCCACGGATTCGAACCTGCCGCCTGCGGCCTCCACAAGAAGCTGTCCGGCGGCGACATCCCACAGGCTGACGGACTGCTCGATGTAGGCGTCCAGCCGGCCGCACGCCACGTAGGCGAGGTCGAGCGCTGCGCTGCCCATCAGGCGGCATTTGCGCGCGCGGTGCACGTATTTTTCCAAAATCATGGTCGCCTGTTTGGCGACGTCGGCGGACTTGGACATGCCTACACTGACCACCGCGTCGGACAGACGCGTGCGCTGGCTCACGCGGAAAGCCTGTCCGTTTAAGGTCGGTGTGCCGCCCTTTTCCACTTCCCAGAGTTCGTCCCGCATCGGATCGTAGATGACGCCCAAAACGATATCTCCCTTGTGGCGGAGCGCGATGGAGATGCAAAAGTGCGGGATGGAATAAAAGAAGTTAACCGTGCCGTCGATGGGGTCGACAATCCACTGCCAGTCGCTGTTCTGATCGCCGGCGATGCCTTCCTCTCCATAGATGGCGTGGCTTGGAAATGCGGTGAGCAATGCTGAAGTGATCAGATCTTGGGATTGCACGTCCAGATCGAGCTTGATGTCGTGCGCAAGCATTTGCGCGACGTCGAGAGGCCGTCCGAATTGCGAGCGAATCAAATCTCCTGCAGCGCGGGCTGCGGCGATCGCTGTGGTGCGGGCGTGAGAGAGGGATGAGGGAGAAAGAGGCGAGGTCATGGGCGAGCTTAAAAAAGAGACCTAAAGAATAAACTGAGCCGGGGAGATCGGGAAAGAGCCGATCGTGAGAAGTACGGCGCTTGGGCAGGCAAATGCATTTTAAAGTTGCGACCACAGACCGCGCAGGCGCCCTAGACCCCGGCGATGCTTGGTGTTTCTTCATTTCGCAGACTGCGAAAATGGTGGGCAGAGCAGGATTCGAACCTGCGAAGTCAGAGACAGCGGATTTACAGTCCACCCCGTTTGGCCACTTCGGTATCTACCCATTCCCGTGAAGGGAAGGGGAGGCTAGGCCGCGAGGGGGTTCTCAGCAAGCCCGATTTTGAATGCTCATTTAAAAAACAAAAAGTGGCCTACTTGTCGGCGGGGGTGAAGCCCATTTCCTGCAGCCACCCCAGCGCCCCGGCCTGCCAAGCCTCCCACATCGGCCCCTTGTACCCATTCAATCCATGCCCACCGCTCGGGAGTTCTAAGTACCTGGAGGGAACCCGTGCCGCCTGCAGCGCTTTGTAAAAGTTGGAGCTGTGCTCCGGGGGGACGACCGTATCATTCAGCGCGTGTGCCAAATAGGCGGGAGGCGTCCGCTCCGAGACCTGTTTTTCGTTGGAAAAGTTTTCGACGGCCGCCGCAGAAGGGTTTTCGCCGAGTAAATTTTTCTTCGATCCCGCATGCGTTCCGGCCCCCATGGTGACCACGGGATAAACCAACACCATGAAATCCGGACGGCTGGAAACCCGCTCCATCAGGTCGTCCGAGGCGGGTTGGCCTTCCGAAAAATGTGTTCCGGCTGTCGAGGCAAGATGGCCTCCTGCTGAAAATCCAATGATCCCGATCTTCTCCGGGTTAATTTTCCAGTCCCCGGCCCGGGCGCGTGTGGTCCGAATCGCGCGCTGTGCATCCGCGAGCGGGAGGAAGGCGTTTCCTTTTGGCAGCCTGTACTCCAAAACAATTCCCGCGATGCCGTGGGCGTTTAGCCAGGTTGCGATGCCATGACCCTCGGCCCCTGTCACCAGGCCGCCATAGCCGCCCCCCGGACAAATCACCATGGCGGCGCCATTGGGGTGTTCCGGCAAATGAACCGTGATCGCGGCGCTGGAGGGGGCGGTTGCGCCGCCTCCGATGGGCGCTTCGCCGTGCCAGAGGGGGAGTTTTTCAGGCGTGCCTGGTTGGGGCGAGGAGAAGGCCTGCACGGGCGGCAAAAGCAACTGGGCGGCAAGGAAAAGGGAGGAGCAGCGGGACGGGGTGATCATACAAGAAGGGCGGGGGTGGATTTCAGCGCAACGAAAGGCTCAACTCAACGAGGAACTGACGGTTTCACAGAGCTTTGTCACCAGCGGGTCGCGCAGGCTGTAGACCACTTGCCTCCCTGCCTTCCGGCGCTCGAGCACTTTGGCCGCGACCAAAAGACTGAGGTGTTTGGAAATATTGGGCTGGGTCGCCCCCGTGCAGGAAACAATGTCCCCCACATGTCGCGGCCCGTGGCAGACGCTCTGGAGGATCCGCAGCCGCATCGGTTCGCCAAGAATTTTAAAGAGTGCGGCGACGCTTTCTAGTTGGGTTGGGGAAAGGGCTGGAGTGAAAGCTGCTTGACTCATGAATTTATGGTTATATATTCATAAAATGAACGTGACGCCAGATTTTTCACCGTCGGCTGCCAGAAAAACCAGCTCGGCTCCCGCATCGGTCCGGTCCACCAGCAGCACGGTTCCTGTCGGGACGCTTGCGACGGTGCTCCGGGGCGGTGGCGTGTGCCGGATTGTGGACGTGCGGACGGCGCCGGAGTTTGCGGCTGCGCACATTGCAGGTTCTGTGAACCAGCCCTTGGATGTCCTGAACCCGGCCGATTGGTCCGATGGGGCTGATGGGGCTGATGGGGCTGATGGGGCTGATGGGGCTGATGGGGCTGATGGGGCTGATGGGGCTGCGCAGGGTCTGAGCGGCATTCGCGAGGGCGCCACCTCAGACAGCGCGGGTGCGGGTGCGGGTGCGTGCGTGCGTGCTGCGAACCTCAGTGGGCCGTTGTATGTGCTTTGTCAGGCGGGAGGGCGTGCGGGAAAGGCTGGGGAGATTCTCGCCAAGGCGGGTGTTGCCAACGTGGTGGTGGAGGGCGGTTTGGATGCGTGGACCGCCGCAGGGTTGCCGGTGGAAAGGGGCGCGTCCAGAGTGCTGCCCCTGATGCGGCAGGTCCAAATCGTCATCGGCTTGGTCTCGGGTACGGGGGCCGCGCTCGCCATTTTTAAGCACCCCCTGTTTGCTCTGATCCCTTTGTTTATGGCGGTGGGCCTGCTTTTTGCCGGACTCAGCGGCACTTGTGGCCTGGCGCTTTTTCTGGCCCGGATGCCTTGGAACCGTCGTCCGCAAAGTTCCGGTGGCGGTCCTGCTGCTCCTGCTGCTCCTGCTGCTCCTGCTGCTCCTGCTACAACGGCGGGAAGTCCCTCCTGCTGTGTGCCCGCGCCGCTGGACAGGTCTGTTTCCTCCGCTGGAGGCGCCCGGTGACTGCACGACGCCGGATCTTGGTGGTGGGCGGTGTCGCCGGGGGAGCCTCTGCCGCGGCAAAGGCGCGCCGCGTGAACGAGCACGCGGAAATCCATGTGTTTGAACGCGGCCCATACATCTCTTTTGCAAACTGCGGGTTGCCCTACCACATTTCCGGGGAAATTGTGGATCGGTCCCAGTTAATCGTGATGACGCCGGAACGTTTCAAAACTCGGTCCGAGATCCACGCCCATGTGGGGCATGAGGTGCTTTCCATCGAGCGCGCGCGGAAAATCATCGTGGTGCGCGGCCCCGACGGAGTGTGCCGGGAGGAGTTCTACGACAAGTTGGTTTTAAGCCAGGGGGCGCGCCCCTTTGTGCCTGGCATACCCAGAGTGGAACTCTCCCACGTGTTCACCTTGCGGGATATTCCTGACATGGATCGCATTGTGACGGCACTGGAGCGGGACAAGCCAGAGCGGGCCGTGGTCATTGGGGGCGGGTTCATCGGTTTGGAGATGGCCGAGGCGTTTATCCACCGGGGAATGCACGTCACTATTGTGGAAAAAAATCCGCACATCCTGCCCCTGATGGATGCCGACATGGCCCGCTTCCTTCAGGAAGCGCTACCCACCGACAGGCTGTCTTTCCACTTCAACGCCACGGCCACCCGTTTCACTCCCAAGGCCGTCCATTTTGCAGACGGAGCGGAACTCCAGGCGGATTTGGTGTTGGTAAGCGCGGGCGCGCGGGCCGAGGTGGAGCTTGCCAAGTCGGCTGGGCTGGAACTCGGGCCCACTGGCGGCGTCCGCACCAACGGCCGCATGGAAACGTCCGACCCCGACATATACGCTGTTGGCGATGCGGCTGAAACCATCCATGTGGTGACCGGCGCACGCACGCGCATTGCGCTCGCGGGTCCGGCGAACCGGCAGGGTCGGATCGCGGGAGCCAACGCGGCCGGAGCGCGGCTCAACTACCCTGGCGCCTTGGGCACGTCCATTGTACGGATCCTCAACATGACGGCGGGTTTTACGGGCCTCAGCTCCAAACAGGCTGCTGCGGCGGGCTTCAGCTTCTTCACCAGTCTCACTCGGGACTTCAGCCACGCCCATTACTATCCCGGCGCCAAGCCTCTCCTGATCAAGGTTGTGGCGGAGGAAGGCACAGGCAGGCTGCTAGGGGCGCAGTTGCTAGGGGAAGCGGGCGTGGACAAACGTTTGGACGTCCTTGCCACGGCCCTCACCGCGCGGATGAGCGTGTTTGACCTTGAAACTCTCGACCTCGCCTACGCTCCTCCCTTTGGCTCGGCCAACGACCCGATTAACACCGCCGCGTTTGTGGCCGGGCACATCGCTCGCGGGGATATCGCCTCTGTCCCCCCTGAAAATTGGCGTCCCGCCGGGGAGCTTTTGCTGGACGTGCGTGACGCTGATGAGGTGTTGGTTTTTGGAAAACTGACCGGCGCTATCCACATTCCTCTCGCCCAACTCCGGAGCCGCGCCGGAGAGTTGCCGCGCGACAGACGCATCGTCACTTATTGCCAAAAAGGCCAGAGGGGATATTTCGCGGCCTGTGCTCTGGAGGGGCTGGGTTTTGGGAATGTCTGCAACCTACGGGGAGGCTTTCTTCAAGCTCGGGCAAACGGTTTCGCTGTGGAACCCGCCGCCTGAAAGGCTACCGCGTGCCGCTGAAATAAAAGCCATTTTCAACGAGGAACAACCCCGGGGAAACCTGCCCAGGAGGCACTCGGTCGTCTCTATCAAACCGGCTTCGTACGCGGGGGCGCTTTCGCGTCCAGCGCGCGCGATGCCCTTCTTCTTGGTAAGACAGACGCGACGCTTTCCCAGATTACCGGCCGAGGTGCTTTTCCAGAAAGGCGCGCACCAGTTGCATCCGGGTTGCATCGTAAAACTCCGCGCCTCCGTGCCGTGCCCCCGGGAGGACATACAGCCTCGCCTGTACCCCGCGAACCGCACACGCTCGCTCCAATTCCTCCGACTGCTGTAAAGGCATCTGAGGATCCGCATCCCCGTGAATGAGCAGAATGGGCGGGTCTTTGGGGTCAAGATGGGCCACCGGGCTTGCGAGGCGCGCCAGAGCAGGTTTTTCGAGGGGCGACCCGCCCAGAAGCAGCCGCAGGGCGGGCTCCCGAACACTCAAACCGTATTCTGTGGATTGTCCCAGGATGGTTTCCAAATTCGATGCCCCGAAGAAACTCACAATCGCGTGGACCCTGCTTGAAACCCCGGCATGGCCACCCACGCTGCCCTCCAATTCAGGCACCCCGTCGGATACCCCCACAAGCGCTGCCAAATGGCCGCCTGCGGAAGAGCCGATAATTGCCATGTGGTCGGCCTCGATCCCAAGCCGAGGGCCCTCAGCCCGCAAAAAACGGATGGCTCCTTTGATATCGTGCACATTTGCCGGAAACGGCGCCTGGGGAGTCAGGCGGTAGTCGACGCTGGCGACCGCATAACCTGCCTGAACGAGTTCTAAGATGGGGCAGTCTTCCTTCGCTCCGGCCCTCCAGGCGCCGCCGTGGATGTAAACGAGCAATCCCGCCTGCTTCCCCTGAGGCTTGAATAGATTTAGCTTCAGCGCGGTGCCATCGATACTGCCGTATTCCAGATCGCGCTCGACTTCAGCTCGTAGCGGTTGGGCGAAAAAACCTGCCCAAAAGGCCAGCAGGATCAAGGGACGGAGAGGGAGGGGCATGGCTGGGGGAGGGGTGGGTTAGAAGGTGTGGAGTCTTTGTAACAGGTCTCTATTTTGTCGGGTCTGGGAAAAGAAGCGATGCTCAAGCGCTTGCGCCGCCGGGCGACTCGGTGCGACTCGGTGCGACTCGGTCGCGGAGCGAAGCTGGGTTGAGACGGATGCTCCCGGGAAGGGAGGGCTTCTGCTTCGACGCCGCGTGAAACAGGTGCGCTCTGTGGGCATGGGGTGGCGCTGCGCGTTTGACTCGCGGCGAGCCGGGCGCTTGGGTGGTGAGGCGGTTCACCTGTTTTGCCCCCAACCCTGCCTCATTCTGACTATGCTCCACCCCGGTACTTTCGCTCCTCCGCTTTCTCCCCGCGCCACTCGGGTTCTCCTACTTGGCTCCGGAGAATTGGGCAAGGAGGTGGCCATTGAATTGCAGCGACTGGGATGCGAGGTGATTGCCTGCGACCGGTATCAGAATGCACCGGCAATGCAGGTGGCCCACCGCAGTCATGTGTTCTCCATGCTCGACGGTGAGCGGTTGCGGGCGGTGGTGGAGCTGGAAAAGCCGGATCTTGTTGTGCCGGAAATTGAAGCCATCGCGACCGATGTGCTGCTGGAGCTTGAGGCTGCGGGCCAGCGCGTGATCCCCACGGCCAGAGCGGCCCGGCTGACGATGAACCGGGAGGGGATCCGGCGGCTGGCTGCCGAGGAGCTTGGGTTGCCGACGTCCTCCTACCGGTTTGTGGCAACGGTAACCGAGGCGCTTGAAGCCGGAGAGGCGCTCGGCTTTCCCTGCGTTCTTAAACCACTGATGTCCTCGAGCGGCCATGGGCAGAGTCTTGTTCGTACCGCAGAGGAGATGGGGGCGGCTTGGGAGTACGCCCAAAAAGGAGCCCGCTCGGGGGCGGGCCGGTGTATTGTTGAGGGTTTCGTCCGGTTCGACTACGAAATCACAGTGCTGACGGTGTCTGCGGTGAACGGGATTTTTTGTTGTCCGCCCGTTGGGCATGTGCAGATCGACGGGGATTACCGGGAAAGCTGGCAGCCTTGCCAGATGTCTGCGGACGCCTGGGAAAAAGCACAGCACGTTGCTCGTAAAATTGTCGAAAGCCTTGGGGGTTTCGGCCTCTTTGGGGTGGAATGTTTTGTGCGTGGTGACGACGTGATTTTTAGCGAAGTAAGCCCGCGCCCCCACGACACAGGCTTGGTCACGATTGGAAGTCAGGCGCTCTCGGAATTTGCCCTGCACGCGCGTGCGATTCTCGGGCTGCCTATCCCTGAGATCAGGCTCCTGCGGCCAGCTCACAGCGTGGCGTTGCTTGGGCACCTCGAAGGGGTGCCAGTCGTTTCCGGGGTGCAGGAAGCACTGGCCATTGCTGAAAGTCAGGTCCGACTTTTTGGAAAACCCGAGTGTCACGGGCACCGGAGACTGGGAGTGGCGATTGCCACGGGTGAGACCTCTGGGGAGGCCCGAGACCGGGCCCAGGCGATGGCGCGGTGCATTCAGTTTCACGCCCAGGCATAACGGGCCGGGTAAAACAGCCGCCGCGACATCCCGCCCTAAAGGATGTTTTGCAAAGGGCGGGGCGGTCTAGTTTCCTGGGTTCTCCCTAAAAAACAGGCGCAGGAAGTCGCGGGCACCGCCGCCCCCCCACTCAATTTCCAGGCTGCCTCAATATTACTTTTCGGAGGGTTCGAAATTCACCTGTTGAGTTTCCACGGGTGCCGACAGCGAAGACGGCGCTGCAGCGGGTTGTTTGGCGATGGAGGGGCCTCCGGGGCCTGGTTTTAGCAGGGAAATGGCGGCCAGCCCCAAGGCGAATGCGGCCGCCAGAGCCAGGGCATAAGTCGGGGTGCTCAGGCTGTGTTCGCTCACGAGAGTCCCCAAGCGCTCCGCGGCAATCCTCCAGAGGGATCTTTGGAGTAGAATCGCCCTCTGGCGCTCCTGCAGGGAGTGGAGGAGTTTTTGGGAGTAATCCGCAGGCGCTTCTATTTTGGCTCGAGCCCTGAGGAGGGTTTGCAATTGTTCCTCGTTCATTTGTCAGTCATTTGAGTGTGAAAATCGCTCAGATAGCTCTGAAGTTGGCGGTGCGCATAAAACAACCGGGAACGGACGGTCCCCTCCGAGACGCCCAGGATTTTGGAAATCTCGGCGTGGGCCATCCCCTGAATGTCGAACATCGTCACTACGGCGCGGTGGTCTGGAGTGAGTTGCTCCAGGGCTTCGCTTAGACGTTGCTGCAATTCCCCCAAGCTTGCTTCTGAGCGGGGGGTGTGAGGACTGACGAGCAGAACTTCCGCGGGTCCGATCTCACCGACCTCGCCTGGGGCGGCTTCCTCAAAGCTCAGCGCACGCCGGCGTGCGCGGCGCTTGACGAAATTGATGCTCATGTTCACGGCGATGGAATGCAGCCAGGTCGTGAACCGTGAGGCTCCTCGGAAGCCTGCGAGCGAGCGATACACCTTGGTCCAGATGTCCTGAAGCAAGTCATTCGTATCATCGTGGTTGGAAGTCATGTGGTAGACCAACCCGTAGAGCTTGCTGGTGTGTTTGAGCACCAGCGCGTCAAAGGCTTTTGGATCCCCCGCTTGGGCGCGATTCACCAACTGGACATCCTCTTGATGTGCCTCCAAGGGCACGGCTCCATGTGCTTCCAAGGGCACCGCTTGATGTGCTTCAAGGAGCACGGTTCCCTCCGAGGGGGTGTCCAGGTTTCCCGAATTTATGAGCGTCTTTCGTGGTTCCTCTAACATGGTTTCGCTTTTTCCGCGCTCTCCCCCCTTAACAGGGTTCACGCAGGACGGAAACCGTGATTGCGAGGATGGCCCTCGCAACAGCATGTTTGGATAGTAAGAAACGGCGGCTTGGCTCATTGAGATGTGCTAATTCCGACAGGCTGATGTTTGGAATGTTCAAGAAAAATTGATCCGGCTTCTCGTTCCGCATAACACCCCGGCACCGCCTGAAAACGCCTTCCCCTGCCCGGGCCGCATTCCAGGGTTGTTTCCCTCTTCACTCCTGCTGAACATCTGCCAATGACACGTCATGACGGCCGCCTAGCCGACCAACTCCGCCCCATCTCTTTTACTCCCGGGATTGCTCCGTACGCCTCAGGCTCGGTTTTAGTCGCCTTCGGCCAGACGCGCGTGATTTGCAGCGCCATGTTAGAGGAGGGGGTGCCGCGTTGGATGAGGGAACAAAACGTCACAGGAGGCTGGCTCACTGCAGAGTATTCAATGCTTCCCTATTCCACCCTGACGCGCAAAGCGCGTGACGCCTCGCGCGGGAAACAGGACGGCCGCAGCGTTGAAATTCAGCGTCTTATCGGCAGGGCCTTGAGGGCCTCGGTGGATCTTCCCGCCCTGGGCCAGCGCACCCTCTGGATCGACTGCGACGTCCTTCAGGCTGATGGCGGGACACGCACCGCCTCGATCACAGGCGCCTGCGTCGCTGCCTTTCTTGCCTGCCGCCGCTTGGTGGAGGAGCGTAAACTGCCCAGGCTTCCCATCCGCCAACTCGTTGCTGCCGTGAGTGCGGGCATTGTGGGGGGAGTTCCACTTCTGGACCTCGACTATCCCGAGGACCGGGACGCCGAGGTCGATATGAATTTGGTGCTAACTGAAGGCGGGCAGTATGTGGAGGTGCAGAGCTCGGGGGAAGAGGCTGTGTTTTCTCCGGAGCAACTGGATGCGCTCCTCAAACTAGGCAGGCAGGGCGCCCAGCAACTCATCGCCGCGCAGCGGGCCGTCCTCGGGATTGAACTCGAAGGGGCCTGCACGATCTAATTTCACCTTCCCAAACACACATCTTTCCACCCCATGCAGCTCCTTCCTGGTTTCCGCGACTTTTATCCGGAGGATTGTGCCCGCCGGAACTACACCCTTTCGATCTGGCGGGAAGTCGCCGCGCGGTATGGGTTTCTCGAATACGACGGGCCGGTCCTCGAGCCGATCGAACTTTACAAAAAAAAGAGCGGCGGCGAATTGGTCGGCCAGCTCTTTGATTTTGTGGACAAGGGCGAGCGGCATGTTGCGTTGAGGCCGGAAATGACCCCCTCTCTCGCGCGCATGGTCGCGGCGCGGGAGCGTGATTACAAAAAGCCTCTCAAGTGGTTTTGCGCCCCTTCTTTTTTCCGTTACGAAAAACAGCAGCGCGGCCGTCTCCGGGAGTTCCTCCAGCTCAACTGCGACATCCTTGGCGATGCTTCTCCGGCTGCCGATGCGGAACTGCTGGCTCTGGTGATCGACACGCTGCGGGCATTCGGCCTCGGAGCGCAGGACTTTGTTGTGCGTTTAAGCGACCGCGATGCTTGGATGCAGTTTGCTTTGGGCAAGGGGGTTGCGCAGGAGCGGTTGCTCGACTTTCTAGGAGTGGTCGACAAACTCGAACGCCTTCCGGAGGCAGAAAGCCGCCGCAAACTCGCGGAGTTCGGAGTGGAGCTTGAAGCGGTGCGCTCGTTTATCGCGGATCCCTCTGCGGAAGCGGCCAAGCTGCAGGGCATCCTTGCCGACCTCAAGGCCCGTGGACTTGCGGAGTTTGTAGAGGTGGATTTGACCATCGTGCGCGGCCTGGCTTACTACACGGGTCTGGTCTTTGAAGTGTTCGATCGCGGTGGCAAAGAACGCGCCCTTGCAGGCGGGGGCCGCTACGACGGCCTGCTGGAGCTTATGAGCGATGGCAAGGTCAAGATGCCCGCCTTGGGTTTCGGGATGGGGGATGTCGTGCTTGCCAACCTTCTCGAGGAGGTTCCCGCTGCTAAGGCCCGGCGTGATACCTGGCTGGCGGCGAGGCGGGCCGCTGAAGTGTACGTGGTGGTGGCGGAAGAGACGCGGCGCTTGGAGGCGCTCGGCGTCGTACAGGCGCTGCGCGGAGCCGGTTGGCGCACCGATTACGCGCTTACTGCAGCGAAGGTCGGAAAGCAATTTCAGGCCGCGGAAACTCTGGGGGCCCAGTTTGCCGTAGTGGTTGGCGCTGAATGGCCTCAACTCAAGGTCAAGCAACTGGCGACGCGCGAGGAGCATTTGCTTTCCCCGGAGGGCCTGCCAGAAACCCTGCGTACACTCTCCCTTGCCCCGACCCCAGAGCCGCCCTTAACATAGTCTCCTGCCGAGCCCTACAGTCCCCCATGAAAACGCTTCTGCTTCTTCCTCTTGTTTTGAGTCTTGCCGCCCTCCCTGCAAAGGCCGTTGAGGAACCGGTTCCTGCGAAACTCTTCGAAGTGAAAACCATTTCACAAGAGCCGTCGTTTTACCACGGCTGGCCTACCGTCACCCGCAGGGAGAACGGCGAACTCTGGGTTGCTTATTCCGGTGGTCGCGCCGGGCACATTTGTCCTTTCGGACAGGTCGTTTCGATGACGTCCAAGAACGATGGAAAATCCTGGTCGAGGGCGAGGGTCCTTCAAGACGGTCCCATGGATGAACGGGACTGCGGTATTTTGGAAACCGCCAGGGGCACGCTCTTGGTGAGCACCTTTACCTCCCGCGCCTACGAACCGCTGCTTGAAAAAGCTGAGAAGGACGGTACTTGGTCCTCGGAAAAACTGGCGCTTTGGAAGGCCACACGCGACCTGCTCCCCCCGGAGGTGCGCCAGGCGCAGTCGGGCGAATGGGTGCTGCGTTCCGTGAACGGGGGCCTGACTTGGTCCAACCCGATCGCCTCCCTGGTCAACAGTCCGCACGGCCCCATCCAGCTCAAGGACGGTCGACTGCTGTACGCTGGGAAAAAACTGTGGACCGATGACAAAAGCATCGGCGTCTGCGAGTCCTTGGACGATGGCCAGAGCTGGCAATGGCTCGCCACCATTCCCACACGGACTGGAGACGCGGCGGCGCGCGGCTACCATGAGCTCCATGTGGTGGAGGCTGCAGACGGCACGCTGGTTGCGCAAATCCGCAATCACAACCCAGAGAACGCGCTCGAGACGCTTCAGACCGAATCCAACGACGGCGGAAAAACATGGACCGAGCCCCATTCCATCGGAGTTTGGGGGATGCCTTCGCATCTTTTGCGCCTCCGCGACGGGCGTCTTCTAATGACCTACGGCCACCGGCGCGCCCCCTTTGGAAACCTTGCGAGGGTGAGTGCCGACAGTGGGAAGACATGGGGAGAGCCGGTGGTGATTTACAAGGACGGGATCAGCGGGGACCTTGGATACCCGAGCACGGTGGAACTGGCGGATGGGACGCTGCTCACGGTTTGGTACGAAAGCATGAAAGAGCCGAAGCTTGCGGTGCTGCGCCAGGCCCACTGGCAGCTTCCGTAGAGGCGGCGGGTCGTGGCGCTGCTTGCTGTGGCGCCGGTTTCCTGTCATACCTCTCTATTAGGTTTATGGATGATTCAAAAAGCTCAGCACCCGGGCCCGCGGAGCCCCTGCTCCGCAATGACTGTCTGAGTTTTTGGAGCGTCAAAGCGGAACTGGGGCTCCGCGGTCCCGGGAGAGAAAGACCAGTTTTTTCAAGATTTGGAATCAGATAGCAAAGGCGATAGAGAAATAATTTTCAAACGCAGCCCTCGAGAAACTCTCAAGCGAAGTTCCCCCCCAATCCCAGCCATCAAACGCCAGAGTCCTGGAAATGCCCCCTAAGACCACCCTTCTATGGGCTTCCGGGCGGAATTCCACACAGATTTGGTGTAACCTCCCAAACTTATGCCAAAACTGAAGGCCAAACTTCTCAAACATCTCGAGACCGAAATCTATTGTAAAATCGGCGTCTCCAAGGTCCATGGCGTTGGAGTTTTCGCGCTGCGGGAGATTCCCAAGGGAGCCAAACCGTTGGGGGGCCCAAGGCGGCAGCGTGAGATCAAGCTGAAACTCAAGGAGCTCGAAACTCTCCCGAAAACACTGAAGAACTACATCAAAAGTTTTTGCTTCGTGGACGAGGATTCCATCTTCATTCCATCCGACGGTCTGAATGCCATGGACATGGCGGTGTATCTCAACCATTCGAAGAAACCCAACCTCCGGTTTCGAAAAGACGGCTCGTTAGTGGCTCTCAAAACAATCCGTTCCGGAGCAGAACTCTTCATCGACTACGACATCAGTTTCGAGGACGAGCACTTTTTCTAAAGCGCGCGGAATGTCAATGCGAGGGCCCATGCCGCCGCATGTTTCTCTCCAAGCCGTTCCTCGTCACCGCTGGGGGTTCTACCGATAGAGTTTGTTCCATTCCTCGCGCTTGAAATCCACGTGAAGGGGGGACGTCAGGTCCAGCGCCAGCGGATGGGTTTCATCGGTGAGGGCAATGGCAAAGATCGGCTCGTAGTCGGTTACGAACAACGCCTTGTAACCGTAGTCATCGACCGGTCCGAGATTGTAGAACTTGAAATTGTTGCGGGCGGCCCAGCGACAGACGAGCAGACAGGCGTAGATGCCGGGAGACCGATTCTTAAACTTGCGGTTCCACTGACAGAAACTGCCATAGGCCTGACTGTAGGAGGGCATCAGGATCGAAAAATCCGTCAGTACCAGTTCTCCTTCGGAATCATGGACCCTGATGATGAGGACATCGAGTTTGCGCACGTAATCGAGAAGCCCCGCGACTTCACGGGCATCGATTTCGCAGTCCTCGAAATGCTGGCCACCCATCTCATACAAATCATCCAAAGTTAGAGCGTGCCCGGGCACTACCTGTTCAGAATGAGCGAAGTTCCGGAATTGTTTTTCAAGCTCGCGAAACTTTCTGGCCCGCCTTTCATTCCCTTCGAATTCCGGCGAGGCGACGTTCACCATCCCGTATTTGTCATTGATGGGCACTCCGAAATTGGAGTCGGGGGGCAATGCATAAACGATGAAGGGTCGTTGGACGCTAGCCAGCAATTCTTCGTCCACGGCGATGTAGGGACACAGGGCGTCCCAGCGGCAGGTGAAATAAGAAATGTCGTTGTGGTAGCTTTCCACGCACAGATTTTTTGCCGTCCAGCTTTGGTAGCCGACTTCTCTGGCGCGGGCTTTTGAGCGCTTTCCAGATTGCCCTGTAAATGCTTGAGTTTCTAGTTGATGCATTGTGTTTATAGAACGTTTGCAGAAGGAAGCTCCTTCAGCTCGAAGTAGGCTTTGTCTACACTGAAGTTTCTTTTCAAAAAAGCGGCCTCACTCGCCTGAATGTTTTCAATCACGGTCTTCATCTCGCTTAAATGCCGGCGTGCATCGCTTCCAGGCTCGGCTAACTGGCGCACGTACTCAGGCATGAGCGGGCATTCATTGTCATAATGAAAGCGGCCGTCCGCCGGATTGTAAGCGAGTGGATAAAGCTTGCAGCTGAGAGGCTTAGTGTCTCCAAGAGTGCATCCTGTGGTGCTTAAATGCTCGCATTCGGTCTCAATACAAATGCTCCGATACTTGGCCTTCTCCTGGCGAGTGAGACTAACTTCTAGGGGTGGGTATCCCGGGTCGACATGACAGCAGCTTCGACACTCGGCACAATAGTCAAACAGCATGGATAATCCTTATCAAACAGATGCCATTCTTCCTAAAAGAAAATGAACGGAAAAAGCAACTGTAGTTCAGCAGCCAATGCCTGAGCGAATCGTGTCTAAACGAATGTCTCTTTCAAGCAGGCATCGCGCGGCGAAGAACACCGTTTTAGATTCTGCAGCTACAGACGTAGTTTTCTGCTGCTGAGAGTGATAGCTTAAACAGTCTGGAGGCTCCGGAATCAAACGCTTCGTCCCGATAGTTTGGCTTCTGGAATGAACGAAGAAACCAAGAGACCCGCGCAAAGTTTTGGAAGGTTTCACTCACAATTTGAGAAACCGTTTTTGGCGATGAAGCCATGGCATCGCACCCCGCATGGTTGAGGCCGACTTTCGCACCGTGCTCGGGCGATGACCGCGTAGCTCGCATCCTGCCCGAGCCGTGCAAAAAACGCCTTCCAAACACACGTGCGCTGCCGCTCACGAAGGGTCGTCCGCTCCCGCACTGAGGGACGCCATGGCGGTGAGAGCGGATCTTTCTGCTTGTTGCAGATGGCTTCTCATCGCGGCGCTAGCGGCTGGGGCGTCCCCCTGGGCGAGGCAATCTATAATTTCGAGGTGTTCCCGGATGGAGGTGGATTGAATCCCGGATAAAACTTTGCCCGCGGCCTCCCGCATCGTTTGCACCAAGAGGGTGTACCGGTTGATTTCCTGCGCCAGACGGCTGTTGCCCGAATGGCTGGCGATGGCGGTGTGCAGCATCTGGTCCAGGTTCCAGCCCTCGTCCGGCCGATTCTCATTGCGCAGCCGCTCGAAGTCGAGGCGCAGCGCGTCCATCAGGGTTGTGGGAATGCGACCTGCGGCGAGGCGAGTGGCTTCGACCTCGAGCAGTGTGCGGACGGCGTAAATCTCCAAGAGTTGCGGCGGTCCGAAGGGTTGTAAAACGGCACCGCAGTTGCGGCGCAGCTGGACCATGCCTAAGGCAGCCAATTCCAGCAGCCCCTCGCGAACCGGGGTACGGCTGACCGAGAAAGTCTTCGCGACGGCCTCTTCCGTCAGGCGCTCGCCGCCCCGCCAGCGGCCTTGGAGCAGGCGGTGGATCACTCCCGAAACGACATGTGCCTTGCCTGCGGGCGGGGGCGAAAGAACGGGGGCGGGTTTCAAAGCTAAGAAAGGGGAACGGGAAAGGATTGTCATACACACAAGCAGGATTGTATACAATTTCAAGTCCCCATGCCTTTTCCCCGAACCGCTGCCCCTCGACGACTGCTTTCCGCCCTGGTCTGCCTTCTCGCTCTGCCCTTCGCGCGGGCGCAAACCCCGGCCCTCGACTTCTACCAGAAGAGCGTCCGCCCCATCCTTGAAGAGCACTGCTTCGACTGTCACGGGCCGGAAAAGCAGAAGAACAAGCTGCGGTTGGACACGACGCTGGGCATTCTCAAGGGGGGAGAATCGGGGGAGCCCCTTTTACTGGCAGGTCACAGCGCGGAAAGCTACCTGCTCAAGCGGGTCAGTTCCACGAACCCGAAGGATATGATGCCGCCCAAGGGCGAGCGCCTGGGGGCGGCGCAGGTGCAGATGCTTCGAGAGTGGATTGACGCTGGGGGACAGCTACCCGGAGCGCAGGAGGCCGCCGGAGAGTTGCGCATCAAAACCAATCACTGGTCGTTTCAACCCGTGAAGCGGCCCCTTCCTCCGGCCCTCGAAACCTCCTTTGGGAACAATGCGATTGACGGGTTTGTGCTCGAAAAACTCCGCCAGCAGGGGCTCGAACCTTCTCCCAGGGCGGAACCGCGGACGCTGATCCGCAGGCTTTACCTTGTCATGCACGGGATGCCTCCGACCCCAGCCGAGGTTGAGGAATACGTCGCAGACAAACGGCCGGAGGCCTGGGAGCGGCTCGTGGATCGGGTCCTCGCCAGCCCGCGTTACGGAGAGCGCTGGGCACGGCACTGGATGGACGTCGTGCGGTATGCCGACACGGACGGGTTTGAGCGCAATATGGAGCGCAAGGCTGGCTATCCTTATCGTGACTATCTCATTGAAGCTTTCAACGCCGACAAGCCGTACACCCAGTTCGTTAAGGAACAGCTTGCCGGCGACATGCTCGGCACTGATCGGGCCACCGGCTTCTTGGTGGCGGGACCCTACGACAGTGTCAAAAGTGGCGACACCAATCTCACGCTCATGCAGCGCCAGGAGGAGCTCGCCGACATGGTCAACACCACGGGCACCGCTTTTCTCGGACTCACGATGGGATGCGCTCGGTGCCACAACCACAAGTTTGACCCGATTTTGCAGAAGGATTACTACGCCATGCAGGCCGTCTTTGCGGGCGTGCAAATGGGCGAGCGCCCCCTGCGCGAAATGCAGGACGGGCCAACGCAGGAGGCCGTCAAGAGGCTCAAGGCGTTGGAGCAGAGCCAGACCTCTGAACTGGATGCTCTTAAAAGAAAGGCGGCCTCGGTTCCCGAGCCGCTGGCCGCAATCAAGGGGAACGAACGTCCGGCCTTGGGCGCCGCTCGCAACGAGGACACGTTCGAACCTCGTGAGGCTTCCTCCATCCGCTTCACGATTCTCGCAACCAGCGGAGCGGAGGCGTGCCTCGACGAGCTTGAAGTCTTTGACACCGAGGGCCGGAATGTGGCTCTGGCAGCGAACGGCGGCAAAGCCAGCGCCTCAGGAACGCTGCCCGGCTATGCCATCCACCAATTGGCGCACCTGAACGATGGCAAATTCGGAAATGCGCATAGTTGGATCGCCAACAGCAAAGGCAAGGGCTGGGTGCAGATTGATTTTCCCGCGAAAGTCCGCATCGCGAAAGTGGTCTGGGGCCGCGACCGGGACGGGCACCTTTCCGACAGGCTTGTAACGCAGTACAAAATCGAGGCTTCTTCCGAACCGGGTCAGTGGCAGCAGGTGGGATCCTCTGAGGGGCGGCGGATTGGAATGAGTCCCGGCGGTGCGAATGCTTTTCTTGCGAAACTTTCTCCGGAAGATGCTGCAGCTGCCCGCAAACTGCAGGCGGAGTTGCTCACGATTAAGGAACGGATTGCGGCGGCGGAACACGTCGCCTGGGTCGGTAAGTTCGCCGCCAATCCCGGCCGCACGCACCGCCTTTACCGCGGGGAACCCTTGCAGCAACGCGAGGCCGTTGCCCCCGACGCCCTCTCCGTCCTCGGAACGCTCGGGCTTGATGTGGACGCCCCGGACGCGCAGCGCCGCATGAAGTTCGCCGAATGGGTCGCTTCCGCAAATAATCCTCTGGCCTCCAGAGTTTTGGTGAACCGGCTTTGGCACTATATTTTTGGAAACGGGCTGGTGGATACGCCAAGTGATCTCGGCCTCAATGGTAGCAGGCCCACGCATCCCGAGCTGCTGGATTGGTTGGCCGATGAGTTCGTCCAGCGTGGGTGGTCGGTCAAACAGATGCAGCGCCTGCTGCTCCTGTCTGCCACCTTCCAGCAGGGGTCCGCGCCCCGGCCTGACGCACAAAAGCGCGATGCGGACGGTCGTCTTTTGTGGCGTTACACGCCCCGTCGGCTCGAGGCGGAAGCGATTCGGGACAGCATGCTGGCCGTGTCAGGCGCTTTAGATTTGAAAATGGGGGGAGCCGGTTTTTACCTGATGGACGTGGTGCGCGAAAATGTCCGCCACTATTTTCCGAAGGAGAAATACAGTCCCGAGGAGTACCGCCGCATGGTGTATCTTTTCCGGGTCCGCGCGGCCCAGGACGGTGTTTTTGGCGCCTTCGACTGCCCGGATGGCGGTTCTGTGATGGCGAAACGCAGCCGCTCTAACACACCGCTTCAGGCGCTGAATCTTTTCAACAGCTCCTTTGTTGGGGGCCAGGGAGAGATCCTCGTCCAGCGCCTTCAGGCGGAGGCCGGAGCGCACTCCGCGGAGCAGGTGCAACTGGCTTTCCGTCTGTTTTATGCGCGGCCGCCGGATGCCTACGAACTGGAGCGCTCCCAGGCGCTCATCCGGGAGCACGGGCTCCTTTCGTTTGCTCGCGCGCTCTACAACACCAGCGAGTTTTTGTTCGTTTTCTAAGCTTAGGAGATCACCCATGCACCCATTTTTAAACCGGCGGAGTTTTCTCGGACACACGGCAACGGGCCTCGGCGGCATTGCCCTCGCTCATTTGCTTGGGCGCGAACAGGCCTCTGCTGCGACTCCCATCCGGCCCAACATCCAGCCTGCAAACCCAAACGCCCCACGACTCCCCCACTTCGAGGCCCGTGCGAAGCGCGTTTTGATGATCTTTTGCTCCGGAGCGGTCAGCCAGGTGGACACGTTTGACTACAAGCCCGAGCTCATCAAACGCCACGGGCAGCCCATGCCCGGCGCCGAGGGCCTCGTCACGTTTCAGGGACAGCAGGGCAACCTCACCAAAAGCCCTTGGGAATTTCGCCCCAAAGGCCAGTCCGGAAAAATGGTTTCCGATCTGGTGCCGCATCTCGGGGCCCTTGCCGATGAGATGTGTTTCATTCATTCCCTGACCGGAAAAACCAACACGCACGGCCCGGGCGAAAACTTCATGGCCACCGGGTTCACCCTCGATGGCTTCCCCAGCATGGGGGCTTGGGCGACATACGCGTTGGGTAGCGAAAACGACGAACTCCCCGCGTACGTCGCCGTTCCGGACCCTCGGGGCGCTCCTCAATCCGCCGGCAATTTTTGGGGCCCTGGCTTTTTGCCGGCGGCCTTTCAAGGGACTGACTTTAACGCGAGCCAACCGTTGCGGAACCTCTCTAGACCTTCCGCGTTTTCGCCCGCCACGGATCGCGCGACGCGCGAGTTTCTCGCTTCGTTGAACAGGCATCATCTGGAAAAGTTTCCCGGAGATTCCGAACTGGCAGCCCGCATCTCGAGCTACGAACTGGCCGCGAGAATGCAGCTTTCCGTTCCAGAGGTGGCGGACCTTTCTTCCGAACCTGAGCACATTTTGAAGATGTACGGGGCGGATGCGGCGGGCAACCCCGTCCAGGATTTAAAGGCGGCCTACGCGCGCAATTGCATTCTAGCGAGGAGGCTTGTCGAGAAGGGGGTCCGTTTTGTGCAGGTCTTCAACGGGGCCTATCAGACTGGCGGGGAGGGCGTCAGCAACTGGGATGGGCACAAGGCGCTGGAAGAACAGTACGTAAAACACGGCATCGTGATGGACCAACCGACCGCGGCGCTGCTCACCGACCTCAAGCAGCGCGGGCTGTTGGCAGACACCTTGGTGGTTTGGTGCACGGAATTCGGCCGCATGCCAACGTTCCAAAAGGGGGCCAGCGGCCGTGACCACAACCCGAGTGGCTTTACCGCGTGGTTGGCTGGTGCGGGGGTGAAAAAGGGCTTCAGCTATGGAGCGACTGACGAGTTTGGTTACAAGGCGGTTGAAAACGTAGCGACGGTGTACGACTTCCACGCCACGATTTTGGATGTGCTCGGACTCAATCACGAACAGCTTTCTTTCTACCACAACGGCATCGAGCGGCGTCTTACCGACGTCCATGGCAAGGTCATCCGCGAGATGCTGCTCTAAACCTAAAAGAGATGGGTTAAGGCCCGGCCTGCAGGCTTTCTGACCTCGTCGCGGGAGATGCAAGGGCTTAAGCTTTGAGCGCTGAAGCGGGGGCCTGGCCGAGGTTTTTCCATTTCGCCCGAAGCCACTCAAATGCCAGATAAACAACAGGAGTGGTGTAGAGAGAAACCACTTGGGAAAGGGCGAGTCCGCCGACGAGTGCGATCCCGAGCGGTCGGCGCAACTCGGAGCCCACGCCCGTTGCCAGCGCGAGCGGCAGGCTTCCGAAAAGGGCGGCCAGCGTGGTCATTGTGATCGGCCTGAACCGCGACACACACGCTTCGTAAATGGCTTCCCGGGGCGACAACTGGCGTTCGCGCACGGCCTCCACGGCGAAGTCTACCATCAGGATCCCGTTCTTTTTGACGATGCCCATGAGCAGGATGATGCCGATAAAAGAGACCATCGAAAGTTCGTGGCCGAAGAACAGCAGTGCGAGCAAGGCCCCCAGCCCAGCCGAGGGTAGCGTGGAAAGAATGGTGAGTGGGTGGATCAGACTTTCGTATAAAATGCCGAGGACCAGATAGACCGCCAGCAGCGCCCAAAGGGTCAGCGCGGGGAGGGTGGCGAGAGAGGCTTGAAACACCTGCGCGGTGCCCTGAAAACTTCCTTTGATACTCTCGGGCAGTTCCAGGGATTCAACCGTGCCTTCTACTAATTCGGTAGCGCGTCCCAGCGAGACACCTGGAGCAAGATTGAAGGACACGGTGAGCGAGGGGAATTGGCCCTGATGGTTGACGGAAAGCTGCGCGCTGGTGCGTTCAAACTTTGCAACGCTTCCTAGTGGAATCATTTTTCCAGACAGAGACCGAACGTACACTTTGTTGAGGGCGGTGGGATCCAGCAGGGAGTCCCCCTCAAATTCAAGGACGACGCGGTTTTGATTGTAGCGGCTGTAAATGGTCGAGACCTGCCTCTGGCCGAACGCGTTATAAAGAGCGGCATCGATTTCAGTGATGCTGGCACCGAGGCGCGCTGCTGCGTCTCTATTGATGCGGACACTCATTTTGAGGCCGCCAGTTTGCTGGTCGCTAGTCACGTCGCGCAGGTCGGGAAGCTTGCGCAGGGCGCTCAAAACTCTTGGTGCGGCGTTGTTGAGTTCCTCCAGGTCAGGAGATTGCAGCGTGTACTGATACTGGGCCTTGGAGGAGCGGCCGCCGACGCGGACATCCTGCATCGCCTGGAAAAAAACTCTCGCCCCCGGCACTTGCCCCGTTTGTTTTCGGAGCCGACCTGTAATTTCTTCCACGCTCGAGCGGCCTTCTTCGAGGGGTTTGAGGGCGATAAACATGCGCCCCGCGTTGGCGGTTCCGCCGAGGCCGGAAGTACCCAGAAAACTGCTGATCGTAGCCACGGCGGGGTCTTCGAGCACAATTTTGGTGACGCGGCTTTGGAGCTGCAGCATTGCGTTGAAGGAGATGTCCTGCGATCCCTCGACAACCCCCATGAGCATGCCCGTGTCCTGTTGTGGGAAGAAGCCTTTTGGGACCCGGCCGTACATCCACACGGTGGCGCCGATGGTGGCAGCAGTGGCCACGAGCATCACAAAGGAATGCCTTAGAACCCAGCGCAGCGAGGAGGCATAGGTGGAGGCAACGCCATTGAGAGCCCGCTCGATCACACGCTGAAGAAAATTAGGTCGTGCCTCGCCGGAATGCGAACGTAGCAGGCGGGCGCACAGGCAGGGAGTGAGCGTCAGGGAGATCACCGCGGAGAGAATCACTGCAATGCTGAGCGTGACTGCAAATTCGTGGAACAGGCGGCCGATAAGCCCCCCCATGAACAGCAGTGGAATGAAGACGGCAATCAGAGAGACTGTGATGGAGATCACGGTGAACCCGACTTGTTTTGCACCCTTTAGCGCGGCAGTCAGCGGCGCGTCACCCGCCTCCAGATAGCGGAAGATGTTTTCAATGACCACGATTGCGTCATCGACAACAAAGCCCACTGAAATGGTGAGAGCCATGAGCGAGAGGTTATCCAGGCTGTAACCTAGGAGGTACATGCCCCCAAAGGTTCCCGCCAGAGCGAGCGGCACAGTGATGCAGGCGATCAGGGTCGGGCGAATTTGGCGCAGGAAAACAAAAATCACCAAGGTCACCAGAGCCACGCTCAGGACCAGCGAAAACTGCACTTCATTCACCGCCGCGCGGATCGTGATTGTCCGGTCGCTGAGGACCTCCAGTTTGACCGAGGGGGGCAGCCAGCCCCGGAGTTGTGGGAGGAGTTTTTTAACAGACTCGACAGTCTGGATAACATTGGCATCCGACTGTTTATAGACGGAAAGCAGAATGGCGGGGGTCATTCCCGACCAACCGGCGACCTTGTTGTTTTCAACACTCTCAAAAACTTCTCCCAGCTGACTGAGCTTAAGCGGCACGCCTTCGCGCTGTGCGACGATGATATCCCCGTACTCCGAGGCTTTGGCGATTTGGTCGTTACCGTCTAAAGAATAAAAGAGGGAGTCGCCTTCCAGGCTTCCTTTGGGGAGTCGAAGATTAGAGCGCGCAATTGCGAGGCGCACGTCTTCCATGCCCAAGCCGCTGAGTGCGAGCGCTCCGGGATTGATGCGAATCCGTATTGCCGGCTTGGAGGAGCCGTTGATGTTGGTCTGGCTGACCCCCTCGACCTGGGCCAAGCGCTGGCCAATGAGGGAGTCTGCGTACTCAAACAGTTTGTTCATCGGCACCAAATCGGAGGTCAGTGCCAGGATCATGATGGGCGCGTCGGAAGGATTGTAGGTGCGAGCGGTCGGGGGATAGGGGAGGCTTGCCGGCAGGTCTGCGCGCGCTGCGCTGACTGCGGCACGGACGTCCTTGAGGGCGCCGCTGATTTTGCGGGTGAGGTCGAATTGCAGGGTGATGCTGGCGGAGCCTGCGGTGCTCACGGACGTCATTTCCGAGATGCCAGCCACCTGCCCGAGTTGGCGCTCCAGAGGGGCAGCGACGGTCGCCGCCATCGTCGCGGGATCAGCGCCAGGCAGCATGGCGCTGACTTGAACAACGGGAAAATCGACGCGCGGCAGCGGAGCGACGGGAAGCAGGTGGTAGGATACCAGACCGAGCAGAAAAAGCCCAATCGCAAGCAGGGAAGTGGCTACGGGGCGCCGGATGAATGGCTCTGAAATATTCACTGCGGTAGCGGATGGGCCAGAGACTCGGGCTCCGGAGTTTCTTTTCCGCCAAATCCAAAACGCCGGGAAAGGCGGTCTAGGAAAAGATAGATGACTGGAGTGGTGTAGAGGGTCAGGAATTGCGAAACGAGAAGACCTCCGACGATAGTGACACCCAGTGGGCGCCGTAATTCAGCCCCCGCCCCACTTTCAAACACAAGGGGAAGCGCCCCCAAAAGTGCGGCTGCGGTCGTCATCAAGATCGGCCTGAACCGTAAAACGCAGGCTTGGTAGATGGATTCTTCTGGCGGAACTCCGGCGTCGCGCTCGGCCTCGATCGCGAAGTCGATCATCATGATCGCGTTCTTTTTGACGATGCCGATGAGGAGGATGATCCCGATGATCCCGATCAGGTTGAGGTCCATGCGCGTGAGATAAAGCGCGAGCAAGGCGCCAACGCCAGCGGACGGCAATGAAGAAAGGATGGTGATGGGATGGATGTAGCTCTCGTATAAAATACCGAGAACGATGTAGATGACTACAATGGCGGCCAGAAGCAGCAGCGGGGTGCTGGAGAGCGAGGACTGAAATTCCGCGGCGCTGCCGGAGAACTCGGTGGCGATGGTTTCGGGCAAGCCGATTTCGCGTTTAACGGCTTCAATTGCTTCAATCGCCCGGCCGAGCGAGCCACCAGGCGGGGTGTTGAAGGACAGCGTTACAGCTGGGAACTGTCCCTGATGCTGGATGGATAGCGGAGCATTTACGGTGCGCAGCGAGGCGAAAGCGATGAGCGGCACCAGACTGCCGGTTGTGGATTTGACGAAGACTTTTTGCAGGGCATCGGTGTCTTTTTGGAACGCGGGGTCTACTTCAAGAATGACACGATACTGGTTGAGCTGAGTGAAGATGACGGAGACTTGTCTCTGGCCGAAGGCGTCGTAAAGGGTGTCGTCGATCGCCTGCGTGGTGACGTTGAGGCGCTGCGCCTTATCCCGGTCCACCTCCACGCGGAGTTGGAGGCCGCCCGCCTGTTTGTCGGAGGTGACGCCGGCAAGTTCATTCCTTTTTTGCAGCTCCTGCATCAGTCGTCCGGACCACGCGTCGAGTTCCTCGTCGTTGATGCTTTGGAGCGTGTACTGGTATTGGGTGCGGCTGATACGGCTGTCGAGTCGGAGGTCCTGCACGGCCTGCATGAGAAGCGTGATCCCTGGAAGTCCGGAGGTGGCGGTGTGGAGGCGTTGCATGACGGCATCGACGTCGGATTGCCTTTGTTTGCGGGGTTTGAGGGCGATGTAAAGACGGCCGGTGTTGGTGGCTGGATTGACCTGGCCACCTCCGACGAGGGAGGCGACGCTTGCAACATCGGGGTCGCGTTGGAGCAACTCGGTGACCAGCGCCTGCTGCTGGACCATCGCTTTGTAGGAGATACTGGGTGAGGCTTCTGTAATGCCCAGAATGAGACCGGTATCTTGCTGCGGCAAAAGGCCCTTGGGGATGATCGTGTACAGGTACAAGGTTGCCACAAGGGTCGCGGCGGTGACTAGCAGGGTAAACCGCTGGTGACGCAGGACCCAGCGTAAGCCGGTTTCGTAGGCGGCTAGCAGGGCGTCAAACAGGTGCTCCGTCCACCGGTAAAGGCGTCCGTGGGTTTCTTCGCGTTCGGGCCTGAGCATTCGCGCGCACATCATCGGAGTGAGCGTCAGCGACACCACGGCGGAGACGGCGACGGAAGCGCTCAAGGTGAGTGCGAATTCCCGAAAAAGGCGGCCCACAATTCCGGTCATAAACAGCAGCGGAATGAACACCGCGATCAGAGAGACGCTCAGGGAAATGACGGTAAATCCGATTTGTTTGGAGCCCTTGAGTGCGGCGTCCATGGGAGAGTCGCCCTTTTCCAAAAAACGCACGATGTTTTCAATCATCACGATGGCATCGTCGACGACAAATCCCGTGGAGATGGTGAGTGCCATCAAAGAGAGGTTATTGAGGCTGAAGCCCCCGAGTTTCATCAGGCCAAAAGTCCCCACCACCGCGAGCGGGAGTGCGACTGCTGGAATGACCGTCGCCCAGAATTTTCGCAGGAACAAAAAGATAACCAGTACCACCAAACCCGCGGCGAGGAGCATCGTAAACTGGACGTCGTGGACGGAGGCTCGGATGGTTTCGGTGCGGTCGTTGAGGATCTCTACGCGTACGGAGGGCGGAAGACTGGTGCGCAGTTGGGGCAGCAGCTCTTTAATGCGGTCGGCCGTTGCAATAATATTGGCCCCAGGTTGGCGCTGGATATCCACCACGACAGAAGGCTTGGCTCCGACCCACGCGCCTTGACGGTTGTTCTCAACGTTGTCGATGACGTCACCCACATCGCTCACGCGCACGGGGGCGCCGTTGCGGTAGGCGATGATCATCGGACGAAACCCTGCGGCCGAGGAAATCTGGTCGTTGGTTTGGAGGGCGAAAGTCTGGCGTTTCCCATCGAGGCTGCCCTTTGGGGTATTGACGCTGGAGGTCACGATGGCGGAGCGGACGTCCTCCAGACTCAGGTTCAAGCCCGCGAGGGCGGCAGGATTGAGCCGGATGCGAACGGCGGGTTTTTGATTGCCCTGAATAGTGACCAAGCCGACGCCGCTGACTTGGCTGAGTTTCTGAGCCAGAATCGTATCGGCCAGATCATTGACCTGCTCCAGGGGCAGCGTTTCGGAAGAAACCACCAGCGTGAGAATGGGAGGGTCGGCGGGGTTGACCTTGCTGAACACGGGCGGCGAGGGCAGGTTGCGCGGCAGGACGCCTCCGGAGATATTGATGGCCGCCTGAACATCCTGGGAGGAGGCGTCGATGTCGCGGTCGAGGCCGAACTGGAGGATGATGCTGGAATTTCCAAACGAACTGACGGAGGTCATGGTTTGGAGGCCGCTGATCTGGCCGAACTGGCGCTCGAGGGGGGTGGTGACGGAGGCCGCCATTACCTCCGGCGCCGCTCCGGGATAACCGGTGCGAACCTCCAGCGTGGGGAAGTCGATCGCCGGGAGGGCCGAAACGGGCAGAAGCGTGTAACTTAAAACGCCCAGGAGCACCATCCCGACCATCAAAAGCGTCGTGGCGACGGGTCGCCTGATGAAGACCTCGGAGAAGTTCACGGCTGGCCTTTGGTGCGGCCGACTTCTGCGGCCCGCGTTTGGGCGCTCACCGGAACTTTGGCTCCGTCACCCGTGCGGACTTTGGAGCCGGGCTGGAGGCGGTATTGGCCGTCCACGACAACGCGGTCTCCGGCTTGCAGGCCGGAGTCGATCAGGGCGAGACCGTCTTCGATGCGGGCGACTTGAAGCGGGCGCAGTTCCGCGACGCCCTCCGGGGTGACTACAAAAGCGAAAGCACCCGAGGGTCCCTGCTGGACGACCTGGGAGGGAACAACCGTCGCGCCCGCCCGCACGGCCACGCGCAGGCGGACGTTGATGAACTGCCCGGGCCAGAGTTTGAGATCTTCATTGGCGAAGGTCGCCTTGAGGCGGATGGTGCCCGTGGTGGGGTCGATCTGGTTGTCGATGACGCTCAGCGTGCCTTCTGCCAAGCGCGTGGAATTGTCCCTGCCAACGGCAACGACCTGCAGTGTTCCTTTCTCAAATTCGGTCCGGATGGTCTGCAACTGTTGCTCCGGCAGGGTGAAAACCACCGAGACGGGCTGCATCTGGGTGACAACGACCAGGCCGTTGGTGTCCTGCGCCCGCACGACATTGCCCGCGTCTACGAGCCGGATGCCTGCCCTGCCGCTGATCGGGGAGTGGATGCTGGCATAGCCAAGCTGTACTGAGGCGGCTTCGATGGCGGCATCGTCGGATTTAAGCGTTGCTTCGAGTTGTTCCACCAGAGCTTGCTGGGTATCCGCTTTTTGCGCGGTGCCTGCTTTTTCTGCGAGCAGCGCGAGGTCGCGCACCAGGTCGCGTTTGGCGTTGGCCAGGAGCGCTTCGTTTTGTTTGCGGCGTGCGCTGGCCTGGTCGAGGGCAGCCTGGAAGGGGCGGGGGTCGATTTGAGCGAGGAGTTGGCCTGCTTTGACTTCCTGTCCTTCGTCAAAGGCGACTTTTTCGAGCTGGCCGTCAATGCGTGAACGAATGGTGACGCTGTTGAACCCCTGCACATTGCCCAGGCCGTTGAGGTAAATGGGAACGTCCTTGCTTTCCGCGAGACCCGTCACCACCGGCACCGGAGGCCCGCCTTCGGGCCCTTTATTTTGAATCGGAGCCGGGGCCGCGCCACCCGCCGAGGTGAGTTTTTGCATGCCGGCTGAAGCGAATTGCAGCGCTGCAGACACCTGTGGCTGTGTTCGTGCAAACCAAACGACTCCGCCGCAACAGAGGAGGAGCACAACAAAAAGACGTTTTTTCATCCGACAGAAACAAAAAGTGAAGAAAGGGGTGGCTGAGACGCCGGAGCGCCTCCATTTGGGGAGAAACACTCGTCGCAAATGAGTAAACCCCGCAGCAAGCAAAGAAACAGAGCTAAATATCAATAGGCAGCGCTGCAGCCGATGGTAGGCAGGGCCGGTGGGGCGAATTCCTGCGGGTGTCTGAGGAAAGTTTCTTTAGATTTGAACAGGGGTTGGGTATCTCTGGGAACTATGTCGCTTCTGACGGACCCACAAACTTGGATCTCCCTGCTGACGCTTACCGTCCTCGAGATCGTGCTCGGAATCGATAACGTGATATTCATTGCGATTCTGGCGGCGAAACTTCCGAAACACGAACAGGGAAAAGCGAGGACGATCGGACTATTCCTCGCTCTTTTTGCCCGCATCGGTCTGTTGTGTTCGATTTTCTGGCTGATGAAACTCACCCAACCGATGTTTGAAGTGCTCGGGCATGCGGTCTCGGGCAAGGATGTTGTGCTTTTGCTCGGGGGGCTGTTTTTGCTCTGGAAAAGCGTCCATGAAATCCACGGGACCATGGAGGGGCCAAGCCACGAACCCTCTGCGGGCGGGCGGGCGAAACTGGCTTCGATTGTGGTGCAAATCCTGGTGATCGACATTGTTTTTTCACTCGATTCAGTCATTACCGCGGTAGGGCTGGCCCAGGATGTCGGGGTCATGATTGCCGCGGTGGTTCTCGCGCTTCTCGTGATGTTGTTTGCCTCCAAACCGATCGGTGATTTTGTAAACAAACATCCCTCCGTAAAGATTCTCGCGCTGGCCTTCTTGCTGATGGTCGGCCTGATGCTGGTGGCTGAAGGTACGGGCATGCACATCCCAAAGGGCTACATTTACTTTGCGATGGCCTTCTCCTTCGCCGTGGAAATGCTCAACCTCCGGACCCGTTCGGCGGCTTCGGCAAAGGACCCGAAAAAGACGCAGGCGGAATTGCTGCCTCCGCAATGAGGCCCTTTTAAGAGCCTGCGCCCGAGACGAAACTGGCGGAGCCCCGTTCCTCTCGCGATACGTGCGAGGTTTGAGCGACCGGCGGGATGGCGCCCGCATGTGAGCAGACTGCAGCGGCTGTTTCGCAGGCGAGGCGAAGAATATCAGCAGGTGGCTTGCCCCGGAGAAGGCCCAAGACGAAGGCGGCGGTGAAAGCATCGCCAGCTCCGACGGTATCCACCACTTTGGTGGGAATCCCCTGCTGTTCCGCCGTGCCGGAATCAGAAACCATCAGAGCGCCGTCTGCGCCCCGGGTCAGGACGATGCAATCAAGAGCGAATCGCGAGCGCAAGGAGTGGAGGCTGGCTTCAGGCGAGGAGCCAAGGGGAAGCTCACATGCGGCTTCGAGCGCCGGAAGTTCCTCGTCGCTGAGTTTTAAGACGCCGGCTAGAGCGATGGAATCGCGTAGAAGAGCGGCGTCGTAGAAGGGGGGCCGAAGGTTGAGGTCGAGCACGCGCAGGACGCCGCGGGCCCTTGCCTCCCGGAGCACGGTCCGGATCGTGTCTCGGGATTGTGCGCTGCGCTGCCCAAGAGTCCCGAAGTAAACGACATCCACCGATGCAAGGCCGTCCAGGAGCGCGCCTTCCGATGCGATAAAGTCCCAGGCGGATTCTGTTTCGATCTGGAAACTGGGTTTTCCTGCGGGGTCGACGGAGACGTTCACGGAGCCCGTGGGGGCGTTTGTCAAAGACTGCACAAACGTGGTGTCGATGCCGAAACGTTGAAGGATGGCAAGTGCATGGGAGCCGCTGAGATCGGAACCGACAGCGCTTAGCATTTGCACGTGGGCCCCGAGGAGGGCTGCGTGGCAGGCGAAGTTCACCGGAGCGCCGCCAAAACGCGGGCCATCGGGGAAGCGGTCCCAGAGGACTTCACCGCAGGAGAGGATGTGTGGAGCGGTTGCCATCAGCGGTTGGTACGAGTTTTGTCGACGAGCACGGCGCCAAGGATGACGAGGCCGAGCACGACTTTTTGCGTGTAGCTTTCGACGTTGGTAAGGTTCATGCCGTTTTGAATCACTGCGATCGTAAAAGCGCCGGCAAGGGTGCCGAACATCCGCCCTTCGCCCCCGGCGAGACTGGTGCCTCCGACGACCACGGCAGCGATCACGTAGAGTTCGTACATGCCGCCATACGTTGGAGATCCGCTCTTAAGTTGAGAGGCCATGATGACACCTCCCAGCCCCGCAAGAGAGGCGCTCGCAACGTAAGCGAACAGCAGCACGCGGCGCACAGGAACGCCGGAGAGGCGCGCGGCTTCGCTGTTGCCTCCAACCGCATACAAATGGCGGCCGAGTTTCATGCGGCTCATGAGAAGGTGTGCGAGGCCGTACAGGAATGCCATCAGGAGGACGGCATTTGGGATGCTCAGAAAGTCGGCGCCACGGCCCAGCCAGACGAAAGATTCGGGGATTTGGTAAATGGACTGGCCCTTGGCAAGGATGTAGGCGAGTCCGCTTCCGACAAGCATCATGGCGAGGGTTACGATGAAGGGCGGGATGCCGAAGCGTGTGATCATGACACCGGAGAAAGCGCCGATGGCTCCGCAAAGAACAATGCCGGCAAGCGAGGAGAGAATCATCGCGGTAGGAGACGCTGAGACGCCGCCCGCATAGTCTCGGATGAGGCGCGCCGTGAGCACGGAAGAGAGGGCGAGAAGACTGCCGACGGACAGGTCGATGCCCCCCGTAATGATGACCATGGAGACGCCGATTGCGACGATGGCAATCACCGCGATCTGGTTGGTGATGTTGAGCAGGTTTTCTGACTTTAAAAAATTGGGCCAGCGATAACTGCGCGGCGTGACGATGCGCGGCCCGCCTAGCGAGGGGAAGTCCGTCTGCAGGTTGGAGAACACGAGCCACGCGCCGGTGGCCTGCGTGCAAGCGATGGCATCGAGGCGTTCACCTTTTGCGGCGAGTTGCTGGAGGGCTTCGCGGGCGTCCTTGGGTTCGCCTCGAACGACAGATACAGACTGCGCGCCGGAGCCCGAACCGCTGAGGAGCCGCTGGAGCGCGGAGGCGTAAGCGACGTCATCGGGTTGGTCGCGCGTGGCGATGAGGACGCGTGCGGGTGAGCTCAACTCTTGACGGAGCAACTTGGCAACTTGAGTTGCGGCGGCTTCACCGGTGGGCGACTGGTCGCTGAAGGTGAGCGCACTGAAGAGTGCGCACAGCAGCGCGAGCACAAAGACCATGCCGTAATCGGCGAAGAGGCGGGCTGGTTTCATAGAGGGAGTCTGCTGCGGACACTCGGACTGCTGGGTGTCAGGCGATGGCAAGGCGCATGATTTGTTCCTGCGTCGCGGAGCGTGGGTCGGCAATTTCACCGGTGATTCGGCCCTCGTGCATCACGAGAATTCTATCGGCCATTCCAAGGACCTCGGGCAGTTCGGAGCTGATCATGATGATCGATTTCCCTGCTGCGACGAGTTCGTTCATGAGGAGATAGATCTCGAACTTGGCGCCAACATCGATGCCGCGGGTGGGTTCGTCGAATATGAGAAGCTCGCAGTGGCGAGCCAGCCACTTGGCGAGCACCACCTTCTGCTGATTGCCTCCGGAGAGGTTGCCTGCACGCTGTTCCTCGCTGGGAATTGCTATCTGAAGCTGTTTGACGTAGCGGGAAAACTCGTCGCGTGCGCTTCGCTCCCGCACGAAGCCCTGGTGCGAAAGCCGCTGAAGGTTGGGGAGAGCGAAGTTTTCAAGCACGGAGTGCGCGAGGACGAGGCCCTGCGTCTTGCGATCCTCGGTGAGGAACCCAATGCCGGCGGCGATCGCGTCGGAGGGTGAGCCGATGCTGAGGAGGCGGCCATCGAGGCGGATTTCTCCGGCCTCGCGCGGGTCCGCTCCAAAGAGAAGGCGCATGGTTTCTGTGCGGCCCGCTCCCACCAGACCGGTGAGGGCGAGGATTTCGCCGCGGCCGACGCTGAAGGAGACATCGCACACGGCGCGGCCATGGCGCAGGCCGGAAACTTCGAGGCGGGTGGGGCCGGGGATGGTGGTGCGTTGTGGGAATTCGCGGGTCAGTTTGCGGCCGACCATGAGCTGAATCATCTCGGCCCGGGTGATGCTTGCTGTGGGGCGGTCTCCGACGTTGAGCCCGTCTCGCAGTACGGTGACGCGGTCTGTGATTTCGAAGACCTCGTCGAGACGGTGGCTGATATAGATGATGCTGATTTTTTGCGAGCGGAGGTCGCGGATGATTTCAAAAAGACGCCCCACTTCGTGCGCGGTCAACGCGGCGCTGGGTTCGTCCATCACAAGGATGCGCGCATCAAAAGCGAGGGCCTTTGCAATTTCAACGAGCTGCTGCTGGGCCGTGCTGAGGCGGCGGCACGGGGTATCGAGATCAATATCAGCTCCAAGGCGCTCGAAAAGTTTACGGGCGCGTTCGCGTTCGCTGCGTTTGTCGATAAGGCCTGCGCGTGTCGTCTCACGGCCGAGGAAAATATTTTCCACGGCAGTGAGCCCTGGAACGAGGTTGAACTCTTGGTAGATGACTGCGACGCCGGCAGCTTGGGAATCCTGCGGGGTGTTGAATGGCGTTTCACAGCCATCGATGAGGAGGGTGCCAGCGTCGGCTCTCTGGGCTCCGCCGAGAATGCGCATGAGGGTGCTCTTGCCCGCTCCGTTTTCGCCAAGGAGCGCGAGCACCTCGCCCGCGTGAAGCGCCAGGTCGACCCCGCGTAGCGCCTTGACGCCGGGGAAGGACTTCACAATCCCCCGCATCTCGAGAAGGGGGGGCGCGCCGATCATATGCCCATCGCGGCCTCGAGCGCGGCGCGCATCACTGCTGCGTCTGGTTCGATGCCCGTCCAGTATTGAACGCCGATGATGCCTTGGCTGACCAGCATCCCAAGGCCGTCAAGGGGACGGCATCCGCGGGAAGCAGCGTCGGAGAGGAGACGGGTGCGGACGGGGTTGAAGATGACATCGGCGACCACCATGCCGGCGCGTAGGGAGTCCGTATTCAGCGCAAGACGGGCCTCCGGTGCGTAGAGGCCGATGGAGGTTCCGTTGATCACGATGTCCGTGTCCTCAGGCAAGTCGTAATCTCCGTTCCAGACAACGAGCGACGCGTCGATTTGGAGCGTTTCGCGCAGGAGAAAGGTGAGTTCCTCGCCGCGCTCCTTGGAACGGTTGACCACGGTGATTTTGCGCGTGCCTGCGAGCGCGAGTTCCACGGCGATGGCGCGGGCTGCACCGCCTGCGCCGAAGAGGACAACGGATTTCCCACGAGGATCTTCGAGAGCCTGTAGCGAGCGCAGGAAGCCCTTGCCATCGGTGTTCTCACCGATGAGCTGGTCGCCCCGGCGCACCACGCAATTGACGGCTCCCATGGCGGCGGCGGATTCGCCGAGACCGTCAAGATGCGAAATGACAGTGACTTTGTGCGGAAGACTGCAGTTGAACCCCCGGAATCCCATGGCCCTTGCGCCCAGGATCGCAGCGCTCAGGTCTTTCGGAGAAACCTCCATGTTGATGTAGCGCCAGTGCAGGCCGTGGTGTGCGAAGGCAGCCTCGATCATGGCCACGGTCGGGTTGCCCGCAGCGCCTTGGGACATCGAGCCCACCAAGGCTGGGAGAAAATTGGGTTCGCTCATACGAGGCTTATTTGAGGGAGGGATCCTTCTCGGCGTCCACCTTCCGGTAGAGGCTGGTAGGGATGAGGAACTGCGGTGGCAGAGACTCGCCCTTGGAGTGGCGGAGGATCGCATCGACGATTTGGACGCCCATCTTGTCGGGAAACTGGATCGGATCTGCGTAGATTTTGCCATCCTTGATGGCCTGCTTGCCTTCGGGCTGGCCGTCGAAGCCTACAATGACGAGCTGCTGCGTTTTGCCGGCCTTTTCAATCGCGGCCCGTGCGCCGAGCGCGGCGGGGTCGTTGATGGCAAAAATGCCGCGGAGATCTGCGTGGGATTGAAGGACGTCTTCGGCCGCCTTGAACCCTGCGTCTTTTGCGCCGCCGCTTTCGAGTTCGGCAACAACGTCGATCCGGGGTTTGCCCGAATTATTGTGGGCATTGATGACCTCGGTAAAGCCGCGGACGCGGAGCTGGCAGGACTCGACTTGTTTAAAATGGAGAACGGCAATTTTGCCTCCGGCTTCTCCAAGGGCTTCGATCATGGCGTACGCCGCTTCTTTTCCGCCGCCGAGATTGTCCGTGGCGATCTGGGTGGCGATTTTCACGCCGGGTTCGTTGCAGGGAACGTCGACGGTGAAGACGGGGATGCCGGCTGCGTTGGCCTCTTGGATGACGGGCACGATCGATTTTGAGTCACACGGACTCAGGACGATGGCGCTGACTTTCTTGACGATGAAGTCCTTGATTTGGTTGCTCTGCTTTGCAACGTCCTTGTCGCCGCTCACCAGCACCGTGGTGTAGTTATGTTTGAGACCTTCGGAGGCGATGGTGTCGCCGATGGTTTTGAAGAACGGATTGTCGAGGGTGAGCAGGGAGACGCCGATTGTCCCCTGGGTTTGGGCGGCGGATGGTTTGGCTTCCGGCTGGGCTGGCTTGTTGCAGCTTGTGAGAAGAACCGCGGCTAGGCAGAGGGTGTGTGAGAGGAGATGTGTTTTCACGAAATGGTTGCAATTAATGATTGCGGAGTCGGTTAGAGTTTTCCTGTTTTCAGGAACTCGTGGCGCACGGGTGCGGTGACGCGCTTGCCAGTGGTGGAGACGAAGGTGACTTCCCCCGGCTTGAATTCGAGGCTCTGCACATTTTCGAATCCCTCTGGGATGCGGGCCACGCCCTGGATGTAATTCACCATCGTCGGCTTGGCAGCGGTGAGTTCGACTGTGGTTGGGACGCCTTCACGGGTGAGGACGTTGTCGCGGGTGGAGGGCACCAGGCCGTCGGCGAAGTGTGCTGTGACATCCTCGAGGCCAAGGCAATTGTTACGCCCGTTCCATGGGTGCCCGTGACGGCCGTGGTTCTCGATCCAGAAAACCGTGCTGCGCAAAACGCTCTGGTCTTTGAGCGAGAACCACACGTAGCCCGCGTCGCTGTAGGTGGCGGTTGTCCAGGCGGGTCCGCCTGTTTGTTCCCAAGACTGGCTGTTGATCTGAACGAGGTCGGCGAATCCCTGGCGGGAGGGCAATCGTGAGAGGTCGGCATCGGGCGCGTTCTTCCAAGCGGCGGGGACTTTGGAGAGATCCGTCCATTTTGCGCCGGGAAGGAGAGACTGGTACTCGCGCTGGCTGGGCTCGCTGAACATGCCGGGACAAGTCATACCGAAGCTGAAAGGGCTGGTGGCAATCCTGACAGAGCCCTCTTTTTCCGGCATCGCGAGGGTGGCATGGTGACCGAGCGGGGTGCGTCCCGCGAAACCTTCGATCGTATGGCTGGAATAAAGGACGTTGTGGCCGGAGACCAGTGAAAGCTCCTTGTTGATGCGCCCTTTGCGCGCCGTCGGAGTAAAGGCAAGAGAGAGAGTGGTGACATCGCCTGAGGAGCGCTTTCCAACGAATGTCCAGGGGGCTCCGACGATTTCGCCATGGGGCGGGTGTTTTTCGCCATCGAGCGAGTCGCTGTTTCCACCGAAGGGGAGGCAGAAAAAGTCGCCCCGGAGCGGGACAAGTACGGGGGCAGGCATGGCGGCGGGCGGCTCATCCTGCCACGGACTGATGTGATACGGCTGCACGGGGTGTTTGCTGTCGCGGAAGAAGGTGACAGGAGCCATGTGCGCGCCCAGTTGGGTGACGGCGACCTCGACCTCTTTGGTGGAGAACACGAAACTGGGCTGCCCGTGGAGAGGCTTCAGCGAACCCGCGTCCTTGTCGGAGCCGGCTGCGCTGGGAGCGGCAGCCTGGACAAGGGAGATTGGGAGAATCATCAGGGAGGAGGCCAGTGGAAGGATGCAGCGCGGGAGGAGGAGGTTGTGCATGAGAGGGTGGGCTTTAGGATAGAGGGAGGGAGTGGCGGGAGGGAAGAGATGGCGTCAAGATGCGTTAGAAACTTGCTAATACAGGTCAGCAGCTTGTAAGGACAGCTTGCGCTCGATGAAAAACCAGCCTCTTTATTTGAAAGTCCAACAGGAGCTGCTCGCCGAGATTCTCGAGGGTAAGCACGACCATGCGGCCCGCCTCCCGAGCGAGGCGCAGTTGGTGAAGCGGTTTGGGGCGTCGCGGCCCACGGTGGCCCGGGCGCTGCAGGAACTGAAGCTGAAGGGGTTTTTGGAGCGGCGGGCGGGCTCGGGTACCTATCTGCGTCGGGAGCGCGGGGCGGTGCATGGGTCCCAAGGGGTCCGGCAAATGGGTCTGATCGTGCCAGGGCTGGGCCAGGTGGAGATTTTCGATGTCATTTGCGGGGAACTGGCGAGTCTCGCGCGGGTTCATGAATTAGGGATGCACTGGGGAGGGAGTGTGGGGCCGATGACCGGGAAGGGCATGAGCATTGAGGAAGCCGAGGACCTCTGCACGCGCTACATCGGCACCGGGGTTTCAGGTGTTTTTTTTGCACCGTTGGAGCACACGGGGGACAACGAAGCAGCCAACCGGCGGATTACGGAGCGGCTCAGTCACGCCGGAATTCCGGTGGTCCTACTGGACCGCGATGTTTGCCCGTTTCCGAAGCGCAGCAGTTTTGATCTTGTGGGCATTGACAATTTTGCAGGAGGCTACCTTCTGGCGGAACACCTTCTGAAGCTTGGGTTAAAGAGGCTGGCCTTCGTAGCGCGGCCATTTTCAGCGAGCACTGTGGCGGCGCGGCATGCGGGTGCAAGAGCAGCGATCCTGGCCCACCGGTTGGCGGTTGGACGCGATTTTTTTCACGAGGGGGATCCCGGCGATGCCAAGTTGGTGAGGAGTCTGGTCGCGGGGCGGCCGTACGATGCGGTGATTTGTGCAAACGACCACACGGCGGCTCATTTGTTGCAAACGCTGACGCGTCTCGGGGTGCGGGTTCCTTCGGAGTTGCGGTTGGTTGGATTTGACGACGTGCGTTTTGCCACGCTGCTCACGGTGCCGCTGACGACCGTGCAGCAGCCTTGCCGGGACATAGCGTTGACGGCGTTTCACGCGATGCGAGAACGCATGGCGGTGACAACGCTGCCAGCGCGCAGCCTGTTGTTAACTCCGCGTCTGATGGTGAGAGAGAGTTGCGGGGCCTACTTGCGAACGGAGGGTCGATAAAGAAGCAGAGCATCTGAGAACCTCTGTTGTAATTTCCTCTGGATAAAGAGGTTTTCAAGTCCCTTATGCGGACGCTGGAGGCAGCCTCGAGTTGAAAGCAACTCATGATCCGCGGGGGCATACGCGGGGCGCCTCGCATCCCACTGGGAGGTCTTGAGGTGGGCGATTAACGAACCTCCCGGCTCTCGATTTAGTGCGCCTCGACGGAGTCGTCGTCTGGCAACGTCTCTCCTGGGGCGGTTTTTAAGGGTGGCTGGGGGACCGGGCCAGGCTCCGCGCTCCGTGGGGTGTCGTGGATGTGGTTGGTCTGGTTGTATTGTTCCCGGAGCAAATCGTGAATCCGGCCGAAGACTTCCCTCATGGTTTCCCAGTCGGGAAGCAGGGTGACGCGGAAATAGTTTTTGTAGGGGACGTTGAAGCTCGTGCCTGGGGCGAGAAGCACGTGTTTACGCTCCAGCAACTCGAGGGCGAATTTCTGGTCGTCGAAGTTGGGGAGGACGTCGTTTTTGACGCCAACAAACGCGTACATGGCCCCTTCCGGAGCTTGGACGGTCAGATAAGGAGATTCAGCGACGGCGTCCAGAATGGCCTGGCGCGTTTTCCAGAGGCGGCCGCCGGGTCTGGTCAGATCGGTGATCGACTGCTTCCCCCCAAGGGCGGTCTGCACCGCCCACTGGCCCGGGACGTTTGAACAGAGCCGGAGGCTGGCCAGCAGTTCAAGGGCTTGGAGGTACTCCAGGGCGCCGCCTTTTTCCCCTGAAAAACTCACCCAGCCTACACGGAAACCACAGGCGCGATAGACCTTGGAGAGGCCCCCAAAAGTGGCGCAAAGCGTCTTTTTGACCAGCGTCGCCAAGGGCACGTGCTCGGCGCCGTCAAAGGTCACCTGATCGTAGATTTCATCCGAAAAAACAAGCAACCGGTGCTCCTCCGCAAGCCGGGCAATGGCCTTCAGCGTTTCCAAGGGGTAGACCGCACCCGTCGGGTTGTTGGGGTTGATCACCACAATGGCACGGGTCCGGTCCGTGATCAGGCTGCGGATTTCCTCCGGGTCCGGGACGAAGCCACGGTCCGGGGGGCAGGGATAATGCACGGCCTTTCCGGAGTGAAGGATCGTGGCTGCCGTCCAGAGGGGGTAGTCGGGGCTGGGAATGAGCACCTCGTCCCCCGCTTCGAGCAGGGCGGAGAGGCAGAACAGGATGAGCTCGGAAACCCCGTTGCCCATGAAAACGTCATCGGCGGTGACGTCGAAGACCCCGCGGCTTTGCTGCTGCATGACCACAGCCTCGCGGGCGGGAAAGATGCCTTTCTGGTAGCAATAAGCATCCGCTTCGCGGAGGTTTTCGATCATCGCCAACCGCATCGTTTCCGGGGCGCGGAAGCCGAAGGCCCCCGGGTTGCCGATGTTCAGTTTGATGATTTCGTATCCGGCTTTTTCCAACTCGCTAGCGCGGCGTGCCAGAGGCCCCCGAATTTCATACTTAACACCGTTGAGACGGGAACTGGGTTGGATGCGCGGAGCTTTCATACAAAACGATCAAATAACTGGTCTTTAAAAAGGCGGAAAAGGGGCGAAAAGCAAAAACAAACGCTTCCAAGCCCCGCCCAAGCGGTGGACTGGGCCTGGCGCGCGCACCCTCCGCCCCCCTGGTCCATGGGAAGGGGCAAGTGGGGAATGACGAATGACGAATGACGAACGTGAAAGGTCAACGGGGGGCTCTGAAGAACTCCCAGTTTATTCTTCGGATTCGCCGAACTCCGAGGGTTCGTCTTCCTCGGTATACTCGAGGTCCTGCATCTTTTCGGCAAAATGTTCTGCCCCGTTGCGGAGCGCGGCCACGGCCCGGTTGATGACTTTGCCAAACAGGGAGGGGTCCGGCAGGAACATCTCGATGCTGGCGCACGTATTGGCCTTGGTGACGAAGACCTTGGCAACCTTGGTGACGCGCGTCGCGTGGTTGGCGGCGATGAGGGCCAATTCCCGCTCCTCCTCAGACTCGATTTTCCAGAAGTTGGGGAGGACCAGCTGGAAGTACTCCGTGTCGTCAGAATACATCCGGATGTAGAGCGTCCGCCCTTCCGCCTTGAAGATGATGTCGTTATCCTCGTCCAGTTTGGGACGATATCCCTCCTCGGCAAGAGTTTCCATGTACAGGGCCTGTAGTTGTTCCTCGTTCATGCTGTTCTCGATCCTTCCTTTTATAAGGATAGCACACCGGCGAGGAAGAAGCACGGCGACTGTTGTTTTTTATTGCCGGAGGGGTCCTTTTTTCGGGGGAGCCCCCCCGGAGCCCTCTGTGCCGGTGGACATCCCGATGTTCCTCAGGCAAGCTTCCCAAGCTCGCACCCCAATGACTTTCTGGAATCCTGATCCCTCCACCCCCTCGCCTGTGCTCCGGCGTTTCGCCGCCTTGCTTGCGCCGGTGGAGGACGCCGGCCTGGAGCGCATGGCGCGGGAGGCAGCGCTTTTGACCCGCCAGAATTTTGGAAAGACCGTGCGGATGTTCGCGCCGGTGTACCTTTCCAACGAGTGCATCAATTCCTGCACCTATTGCGGGTTTTCCCGGGAAAACGCCATCGTGCGAGTGACCCTGGAGGTGGCACAGGTGGTGGCCGAAGCGCGGCATCTCAAGGCTCAGGGGTTCCGGAGTCTCCTGCTCGTGGCCGGGGAACATCCCAAGTTTGTGTCGCACGGGTATCTTGAGAAGTGCATTGAAGCCATCGCGGCTGAGGTGCCCTCGGTGGCTCTGGAGGTGGCGCCCCTGGATACCGAGGAGTATCGCCGGATGGTTGGGGCGGGAGCGGAGGCGTTGGTGGTCTATCAGGAGACCTACGACCCGGAGCACTACGCAAAAATCCACGTCGCTGGTCCGAAAAAGGACTACGCCTGGCGGCTGGGATGCCCCGAGCGCGGTTATGACGCTGGGTTCCGCAGGATCGGGATTGGGGCGTTGTTCGGGCTGTGTCCCTGGAGGCAGGAAGCGCTTGCGCTTGCGCGCCATCTGGAGCACCTGTTGCGGCGTTGCTGGAAGGCGCAACTGACCGTGGCCCTCCCGCGCCTGCGCCCGTGTGCGGGAGAGTTCGAACCGCTTCACTCTATGGGCGACCGGGATTTTACCCAGCTACAGTGTGCGTTTCGGATGTGTTTTCCCCAAGTGGGCATCGTGATGAGCACCCGGGAGCCGGCATGGTTGAGGGACGCCCTGGTGCCGCTGGGAGTGACGATGATGAGTGCCGGCAGCCACACGGAACCCGGCGGCTATACGGGGCAGGGGAAGGAAGCGCTCCACCACACGGTGGGGGGGCGGCAGGTGGCGCTGGCGGAGGACGCCAAAGCTGGGGGGGCCACCGAACAGTTTGCGATTGCGGACGAACGTTCGCCGGCGGAAGTCGCCGCGGCGTTGGAGCGGGGCGGGCTGGAGGCGGTGTGGAAGGATTGGGATCCGGCGATTATGCGGGGAGGTGTGGCGTGACCCTGTTCATCAACGGTGAGAATCGGACGGAGATCCGGGCTGCGACGGTCGCGGAACTGGTGGAGGAATTGGGGCTGCCGGCACCGGTCATCCTCGTGGAGCACAATGGCGTTGCGTTGAGACGGGCGGAGTGGTCGGAGGGTGTTCTTCAGGAAGGGGACCGCCTGGAGATGATTCGGATTGTGGCGGGCGGCTAGTCTTCGGCGCCGGCGATGACCAGGGCTATTTCCCCCTTGGCCGGGTGCGCTGTGTAGTGGGCCAGCAATTCCGCGGGCAAACCGCGGCGGTATTCTTCGAACTGTTTAGTGAGCTCCCGGGCGACGCAAATTTGACGTTCGGGTAGAAGGCGGGAGCAGGCTTCGAGGGTTTTGAGAATGCGGTGGGGGGATTCGAAGACAACGGTGGTTTCTTCGCGGAGGCCGGCTGCAGTGATTTCACGTTCGCGGCCGCCGCTTTTGACGGGTAGAAAGCCGCCGAAGAAAAAGCGCGTGGAGTCAAAGCCGGAACCGACGAGGGCGGTGAGGACGGCGCTGGGTCCGGGGATGACGGTGTAGGGGATTTTCTCCTGAATGCAGGAGCGCAGAAGGCGGTGGCCCGGGTCGGAGATGCCTGGCAAACCCGCGTCGCTGATCAGGGCGACGGACCGTCCCGCTTTGAGCTCGAGGGTGAGTTCGGCGGTGCGCCGGGCTTCGTTGTGGGCATGGCAGGACACCATGCGGGCCTGGATGCCGAAATGGCGCAGGAGATTTCCCGAGTGGCGGGTATCCTCGGCTGCGACGATGTCCACGGTGCGAAGGACTTCAATGGCCCGGGCGGACATGTCCCCGAGATTGCCGATGGGGGTTGCAACGAGGTAAAGCACGGGCGGGGGGGCTACCAGCCTTCGCTCAGGTAGCTCGTGATCTGGGTGGCGGCATCTTCGGCCGCCTGGGGGACGGCCTGGCGCTCGTCGCGGTTGACATTGGCGGTGCGCCCGCGCGCCGCAACTCGACTGTCATTCGAGACTTGCTGAGTCTCGTCTGGACGGGGGTTTGCGCCGCTGACGAAGAAACTTGCCGTCCCGTTGACTGTTTTTTCGACCAGAGTTTTGCCCGAATTTTTTTCGACCAGCTTGATATTGAGCGCGAGTTTGAGCGTGAATTCGCTGGTCTGGTAAAAGTCGGCGAGGATGTTCAAACTTGAGTTGTTGCGTGACCCGCGTGACGGGACACGGTCGATGCGTTCGATGGAACCCTCCAAAATGGCATCGGCATCCCGTTCCGAGGTGATCCTGTAGGTGCCGTCCTGCTGGAGCTGTCGGATGAGGGCATTGGCCACGAGCACTTCCAGCCGGGGTTCAAGCGTGCTGTTTTTGAAGGCGGGCACGGCGATGGTGCGGATCTCGCGCATGGCCGCGGGTTTGACGGGGCCCACGTGGTATCCAGCGCACCCCGAGAAACAGACGAGGACGGAAGCGAGTAACCCGAGCAAACGCATGGAAAATTAGGGATTCTGCGGCGACGGGGGGGTGAGGCGGGGCGAGGGAAGGGAAAGGTCCAGCTTTTCCGAAGCAGCGGCCGGAGGCGCGGAGGCGTCGGAGTCTTGGAGCCGGAGGGCAGGCTTGGCCGGGGCACGCTGCTCGGGAGTGGAGGTCTTTTTGAGCTGGGGCCCGACGTAGTCTGGACGTGTGCTGGTGTTGACCTTCGCTTCCATTTGCTTGCGGGAGGCGACGGAGTCCGCGGTGTCGGCGGGTTTGCGTTGGGTTTGGACGGCGTCTTCGCCCTTCTCAACGCGGAGTGCGGAAATGCGTTTTTTGGCGAACTCTGCCTCCTTGGAAGAGGGATGGTCGCGGATGACATCCTGATAGGAGATCACGGCGGCCTTGGTCTTCTGGGTTTTGTCGTAAAACTTGGCGACTTCCAGGGCGGCTTTGGCGGCGTTTTGTTCGATGAGCTGCAGGTTTTCGCGCGCCTGCGGAATGCGGCCATTCTGCGGGGCGCGGTTGACGAAATCCTCGAAGGATTCCTGGGCTCGGACGCGATCGGTGTGATCGTAGGAACCGTCTTTGAGGCTGCGCAGTTTAATGTAGCCCATCTGGTACTGGGCCTCGTCCGCAACGGAATCGCTGGGGAACCGTTCGATGATTTGCTGGTACGCTGCGAGTGCCTCTGCGTCCTTGCCCTGGCGTTCGAGCATCATTCCCCGGAAGAGCATGACCTGGGCCGAGCTGCGGGAGTAGGGGGCCCGTTTCTGGATCGTTTCGAACATTTCCTCGGCCCTCTGATTGGAAGCGAACATTTTCACGCCGAAAAGGCGGCGTTTTTCGCCGTCCATGTAGCGTTTGGCGATGTTGAACATGGCTTCCAGGGCGGGATTAAACTCCTTGCTTTCCGGATTTTTCTGCACCAATTCGTCGTAAGCATCGAAGGCCTCTTCAAAGCGGCCTTGCTTCTCAAGAAGGCCCGCAAGTCGGATCCGAGCTTCGGACGTTTGCTGCGAAAGCGGGAAGGATGTCAGGAGGCGCCTGTAAGCTGAACGGGCGCCGGAAAGGTCCCCCTTTTTTTCCAAATCCTGGCCGTACTGGAGTTGGAGGTCCGCCGTCTTCGCCAGCGCGGGAGACGTGCCGAAGAAGCCGCCTTCGCGCTTCCATCCTTCGTTGGGACGGTAGACGAGGTCAGCGTATGACACGCTGGGCGAGGCGAGGCAGGCAAGGAATGCGGACAAAGTGATTGCCGCCGGCAGTTGGGTGGGGCGAAACATTACAGGTAACTTAAACGGTGTATTCATGAGCGTCAAGGAACCCCCTTGGCTAAGGTTTGCTTTCCCCTGGCCCTGTTTTTTCCAGCAACCAGCGCACCGCCAGCGCGAAACTTTCCGCCACAACCACGGCGGCCTCTCCTGTCGCGGAAGCGCCATGCCCTGTGCGCACCAGAATCCCGCCCACTCCCGCGTTCAGCCCGCACTGGATGTCGATGTCTTTGTCTCCCACAATCCAAGAGCGCTGCAGGTCCAAATTCAAGTCGCGCGCGGCTTCCAGGAGCATTCCTGGAGCCGGCTTGCGCCTGAGGGAGGGTTCCCCGGGTGCTTCCGGGCTCATGTACGCCCCATCGAGGGTTTCCGGGCCAAGAAGCTCCACCAACCGTGCGTGCACGGCCTCGTACTCCTCCAGAGTCATATTGCCCCGGCCGATCCCGCTCTGGTTGGTCACGAGCACGGTGCGGAAGCCTGCTGCCTTCAGGGCCAGCAACCCCTGCCGGACGCCTTCAAAAACCTCCACCAGGGAAGGGTCCCTGCAGTAATTAACCTCCCGCATCAGGGTGCCGTCACGGTCGACGAAAACAGCGGGCTGAGGCGAGGTCGTCATCGGAGGGAGGCTCGGGTTTCCTGCTCAGGCAAAGCTGGCCAGCAACTCGCTGCGCGAAACTGTGGCTGTGCCGAGTTTGCCCACAACGATACCCGCTGCGTGGTTGCTGATTTCAGCCGCCTCCACAGGCGAGGCTCCTCCAGCAAGGGCTGCAGTGAAGACCGCAATGGACGTGTCCCCCGCTCCGGAAACGTCAAACACCTCCTGTGCCCGGGTCGGGATGTGGTAGGGGGCGCTGTTGGGCTGGAAGAGCATCATCCCTTGCTCGCTGAGGGTCACTAGAACAAAAGCGCAGTCCAAATCCGACAGGAGTTTTTGGCCGACGCTTTCGAGCGCACGGTCAGCCAGAGGCGGGTCCACCGGTTCGCTCCAAGGAACCCCGGCAGAGCGAAAGGCCTCCGAGCGGTTTGGGGTGATTCCCGTAACACCTTTCCAGCGGACTGGATTGGAGGGTTTTGGATCGACCAAAATTGGGATGCCAGCTGCCTTGGCGCTGCCCACCAAGGCGTCGGCAAACTCCTGGTCGAACAAGCCCTTGTCGTAGTCTTCCAAAATGACGGCATGCAGGTCCGGGAGAAGCTTTTGGAAGTGTTCCAGAGCCCGGGTGCGAGAGGCCTTGTCCAAGGGCCGTTTTTTTTCGCGGTCCACCCTCACCACCTGCTGGGTGCGCGCGACGATGCGTGTTTTACGGATGGTCTGGTATTCGGGATCGTGCAAGACGCCCTGCAGTTCGATCCCGTGTCCGGTGAGGAGCGCGCGCAGCCGGTCGGCGTCGGGGCCCGAGCCTGTGGGGCCGAGCATTTGAACATGATCGACGAGTTCGCGCACGTTCCGGGCAACATTGGCGGCCCCGCCCGCGTTGAACGTTTCCTTAATGACCTCGAGCACGGGCACGGGGGCTTCAGGAGAGATGCGGGAGACCTTGCCCCAAATGAACTCGTCCAAAATCATTTCACCCACCACCAGGATGCGGGAGGAGGCTGGCAATAGCTGGTTTACCCTGTCGCGGTTCATTGTTTTCCGGGCTTCTCATCCAACAGCTCTTTCACGGCCGCGAACAGCAGGGGGATGTTAATTTCGTGGTGGCCGACCAGATAAAACCCGCGTCCGCCCAAGGCTGTGGGGCGGCGCTGGACGTTTTCTGAAGGGCGGTAGTGGCGGGTCATGTCCAGGGTGGCTGTTGTGAATTTTTCCACGGTGTGGCCCAAGTTGCGCGCCACGGTGAGCGCCTTGAGGAAAACTTCAGGCATGATCACGGCGCTGCCCACATTCAAAACCACGCCTCCCTCCAGTTGCGCACAGACGGAGGCGAACGTTTTGAAATCGGTATAGCTTGTGGCTCCGAGAGCGGCTCCGTCGCAGGCGGGATGCTGGTGGATAATGTCCGTGCCGATCCCGATGTGCACGGTGACGGGAATTTGGAGGTCCGCGCCTGTGGCAAGGAGGGAGAGGTGGCGGTTTGGAAAGCCTGTGGTCGCTAGGCCCAAAGCAAGGCCCGCTCCCTGCTGCTTTTGGCGGCCCATTTGAAGAGCCTCGTTCATGAGCCGGCCGGTTTCCTCGGCCATACCAAAGCTGCCGTCGTTGAGGCCGCTTTGGACGTCCTCACTGGTTTCGCCCTGAAAACACAGTTCAAAATCGTGAATGGCCCCCGCTCCGTGGAAGGCGACTGCGGAAAGGAGGCCTTGGTGAAGGGCATCGATTAAAATGGGGTTGAGTCCCACCTTGATGGAGTGGGCGCCCATCATCAGAACAACGGGCCGCTTGCTGCGCACGGCAGTTGCTATGGCCGCGGCGATCTCCCGAAGATCTTGCACGGCGAGAAAGGCCGGGAGCGAGTCCAGGAAAGTCCTGAAGCTGGCTCCCGCCTTGTGAGGCTTCCCGAACGCCTCCACGGCCACCTTGTTGGAGCGTTCGCTCACGGGAAAGGTGCGGACTTTGGAGAAATCCAAGGCTGGGAAAAACATGAGAACGAGCGTCTACGGCCAGTGAAAAACGGCTTGTATTGAAAAAGGCGGCTCAAAAAGACTGCGCTGCCAGCCAGGAGCTGTACCCAGAGAGGGCCGCCGCCAGAAGAACGGAAGTGGCCAGCCACGCACGGCTCGAGCGGCCCAAACGGAAGAAGCCAAACAGGGCGACAACCGTGACAACCCCCATGCACGCATAGCTGAACCAGACGGGGCGGCCTTCAAAAATATCCAGCGACTGCACTAGAAAGCCGGGCAGAGCTGGCCAAGACTTTAACCAAAGGAGACGTTTCGCGTCCCAAGGTCCCGGCCGCCAAAGAATCCAGCCAAACGGTCCGTACAGCGCAAGCAGCGTGAGCAGAAGCACCGCGCCCCGGGATGGGGGCCTGTTCTCCGAAAGAGGGAGCATGAAAAGTTGACTGCGCTTGGCCATGGGTGGTGGGCAATATTGAGAATGGCGGGTGAACTTGTCAGCGGATTTTTTGCCCGCCCTGAATCGTCGCCCAAGCGTACTTTCCACCAAATCCCACGTCCCCGCCATCCTCAAATCTTCCAAGGCCCGCGCTTCCGCAATTTGAGGAGACCCTTCCTCAACCCTCCAAACGCCGGCGTGTTTCTGGAAGCCTCTTCAGAAGGCCGCCCGGCCCGCTCGCGCTTAAAGAAGTCTCCAAAAGAGCGCTAATCCTTTCAAAGAGGTGATGGTGGCCAACGGGTTCGAGGCCACGAGCTTTGCCACACCCGCTCAGCCGAATTTCCCGGTCTTTTCAGCCGCCGCTCCCGCTAGAACCCTGTAAGTGAGGGTGCGTAACATCGCCGGTCAGGAAGTGACGATCCTCAACGCTCAGGGGAGCGCCCGCACCACGGATGGAGCCCAAGGGAGTCGCCGCCTCAGCCGATCCACACGGTTTTCACATTCATAAACGCCCGGATCCCCTCAGCACCAAGCTCCCGTCCGATCCCCGAAGATTTGATCCCGCCAAACGGCAGCCGCGGGTCGCTCTTGACCATCCCGTTGATAAACACCGCCCCCGCCTCAAGCCGGGGGATCCACTTCTGCGCTGCATCCCTGTCCGTCGTCCAGAGACTGGCGCCCAAACCGAAACGCGAATCATTCGCGGCCTCAAGTGCTTGTGCTTCATTTTCCGCGCGGAAAACCATGGCAACCGGGCCGAAGACTTCCTCGTGGTAGATCGGGTTGTCCCGGCCGATTTTGGACAAAACCGAGGGCGGATAAAACGCGCCGGGCCCCTCCGGCAATGTCCCTCCGAGCTCGAGCCGGCCGCCATGCGCGATCGCAGTCGCCACTTGGGCGTGTACTTCTTCGCGCAGGTCGAGCCGCGCCAACGGTCCCATTCCCGTCTCTGGGTCCGACGGGTCGCCCGCCGAGATTTTTTCCATCGCCAAAACGAGCGCCGCCAAAAACCTGTCATGCACTTCGGCGGCGACAATGAACCGTTTTGCGCCGATGCAGCTCTGTCCTGCGTTCAGGGTTCGGGAAGCAGCACCGGTCGCCGCGGCTTTTTGAAGGTCAGCATCCTTGAGCACGATGAAGGGATCGGATCCACCGAGTTCGAGGACCACGGGTTTGAGCGCATGCCCTGCTGCGGTGGCGACGGCGATCCCTGCACTTTCGCTCCCTGTGAGGGTCACGCCGGCCACGCGGGCGTCCGCGATAAGCGCCGGAATCTGGTCGGAGTTTGCCAGCAAGGTGCGAAAAAGATGCGAAGGAAAACCGGCCTCGCGCAGCAGCGCCTCGATCGCAAGTGCGCATTGAGGGACGTTGGAGGCGTGTTTTAAAAGCCCGCCGTTGCCTGCCATCAGCTGGGGCGCGATGAACCGGAACACCTGCCAGAAGGGGAAATTCCAGGGCATCACAGCGAGAATGACCCCCAGAGGATCGTACCGCACATAACTGCGCGCTGCGTCTGTGGCTTCCTCCCGAGGGGTGAGGAAGCGGGCGGCATGCTCTGCGTAAAATTCGCAGGCGGTCGCGCATTTCAAAACCTCCGCCACGCCCTCCCGGAGAGGTTTGCCCATCTCTAGCGCCATGAGTCGCGCGAATTCCTCGGCGCGTGTTTGCAAAAGTCGGGCGGCCCTGAGCATCGGCTCCGCGCGGGCCTCAATGGGTTGGAGCGCCCAGAGTTTCTGAGCCTCTGCCGCAAGCCCGGCGACCTCGTTGATTTCATCCGCGCTGAGTGTGTTGAACGTTTTCAGCAGTTCGCCGGTGGCTGGATTTGTCGATGCGATGCTCATGGAGACGGGTTCACCAAGGGTGCTGCTTTTGCGTTTCACGGACGCTTCATCGCGAAACGCTCACCATCCCACGGTTAAGTCGGGGGCCGTATCGCGCAGGATCTCAAGGACAGCCTGCCGTTGCTCCGCAGAAATCGCAGCAAAATCCGGATGCGTCTCTGCGTTGGTCAGAATGTCATGGAGGCGCTCAAGGACTTTAAGCCGCACGGGATCCGGGAGTTTTCGAAACGCCTCTGAATCCAGCAGGAAGCTGCAGGGATAACGGAACAGGCGGGTGTTGAGATCCAGATCTTTCAGGGAGCGCCCCCTGGCGTCCCTCTTGGCGTTTTTTTGGAAGGCCGTCAGAAATTCAGGCGCCGGTTCCAAGGGCGAGGGAAGGGGGGCCTCCTCGGTGAAAAGCAGGTATCGCAGAAATGCACGGATCTGGATGTCGAGGTACTTGATATGGCCGTACTCAGAGAGGCGCTGCTGCCCCTCCATATGCAGACGCGTGATGTAGTTGTGCATATGGGTCTGGTGGTCGTGAAGCAGCAGGGCCAGGGTGTCGCTGCCCGCTGCGGGATACCGTCTCGAGCTGGCGACTTTTTGCACCAGGGCTTCCAAGTCCTTGGGATCGCGGACCGCATGTCCCGGGTCGTTGCCCCGATGGACCCACCCCGCAGGGGCGTTGGTGACGTACCAGCCCCCCCAACGCTCTGCTATGGAGGTGCAATGTGAAATCCGGTCCGTGTCGGTGGCGGCAACGATTTCCCCGGTGGGATCCGTGTCCAGAGAACGCAGCACGAAACCGGGAACCCCCATGCTGCGGGCCGACCCGTGGCAGAGCAGGCACTCATCATTGCGCCTGAACCGGACAGGCTCATCCTTATCTTGATGAACGGTATAAAAGACGGTCCCCAAATCTGGATCTACCGCTGCAATTTCGAGCTCCGGAGCGCCGGGAATGAAGCCGACGTAGATCGCGTCCGAAAAATAAAGGGCCCGTGGATTGGCGGGCTCGATGTTGTGGCGCTGCACGGAGGTTTTAGAAAACACGAGCATCTGCGAGGAAACCGGAACCTGGAGCATTTCAAGGACGACGGGGAGGTAGCCAAAATCGGGATGAAAATCCTTCCAGCCAGAGCTGCGATCGGCGCGCAGGATCTTTGCAAGCTTTGCCACCGGATCGGTGGCTTCCGCCTTGGAGTATGAAATCGGAGGCGAATCAAAATTAAGTTTGTGAGTGCTCCCCTGGAAGTCTTCGGCTCGTCCCCTCTCCCCAAGGATTGCTCCTCCTAAAAGCATTCCGCCCAAAACCGCAGACAGCCTCAATGCGGCGCGGGAGCTTTGGCTGGAAAAAAGGGAGAGTGGCATATTAAATCCTCTTCTGAAGGAAACACCTGTAAAGCATTCCTTTGAAACGACCCCCAGTCTCCTCCAATGCTTAGGGATTTGCTTGAAAGCGCCTCCCGGTCCGTTCCGGGTCGGCGATTCTGGGTTGGCACGGGATGCCCAGTACGCGGCTTCCCTTCTTGGCTTCCGGTTGCGCTCAGAGGGAGCTTCAATTTAAAACTTGGCGCCCAGTTGGAGGGCAAACAGGCTGGAGCGTTGTCCGCTCCTCCGAGCCAGTGAAAAATAAAGATTCAGAACGCAGGCAAATATTCACTTTCATCTGCTTGTGCTGCTCCTTGGCTGCACTGCTCTTCTCGGGGATTTTTTCAGACCGGTCTTTTGCGCTGCTGGAGCAACTGGACACCTACACAGAGGACCTCCGCTCCCGCATGGGGCGGCCCACTCCGGTGGCTCCTGAACTCGTCCTGATCGGGATCGACCGGCCAAAATACGCGGAGACCGATTTCAGTGAGGACATGCTCCGGGAGGCGCCGGTTTTGAGAGAGTTGCAGGAAGAATTTCCCTGGTCGCGGGTGGTTTGGGCGGAGTTGCTGGAGAAACTGGTCGGAGCCGGTGCGAAGGTCGTCGCTTTTGATTTGGTTTTCAGCTCCCGCAACAAGGGAGACGCGCGGCTCCGGGAGGCGCTTGAGCGCTACAGGTCCAAGGTCGTCATCGGGGTTGCTTTGAGCCCCGAGGAAACCAACCGTGGCGAATTCCTCCAGCTTGTCACCCCCAATCCGGGGGTCTTGCCTGCTGAGGATACCGCGGCGCTCCTCAAAGATGATCGCGTGGGGTACATCCATGTGCCGCTGGACTCCGACGGGGTGTTGCGGCGCGTGCATTTCCGGCAGGCCGACGGCCGCGCTGCTTATCTCGTTCGCGGGGGAGCGGTGATGGAGTCTCTTACCACCCGAGCCTTGGTGAAGTTTGGGCGCCCCGATCTGGTCCCCGCATCCCTTGGCACCACGCGTTTCCGCTACGGGAGCGCCCCCGGCGAGGGCTACAAAGTGCACAATATTGGCGATGTGTTGAACCCGGACTTGTGGCGGAAAAACTACGGAAACGGCGCCTTTTTCCGGGGCAAACTGGTCGTCGTTGGACCCACGGCGGAGATATTCAACGACAACCTCGACACCCCCTTCGCCGAGAAAAAAATGAGCGGCGTCGAGCTGCACCTCAGCGTCCTGGCAGCTGCACTCAAGCGCGAATTCCTCACCGAAACGCCTTTGTACCTCCGCCTCTTCATCATTCTCCTCTCCGGTTTTCTGGCGGGCGTCTTGTCTTTCCACAACTTTCATCCCGGCGAACGCTTGGCGACCATGCTGATCACGGTCGGCGCTTATTGGGTTCTCGCCCAGTGGTTCTTTGACAGGTTGGGCTGGATTGTGCCGGTCGCCGGCCCTCTTTTCGCACTGGGTGTCAGCAGCGTTCTTATTCTCCTCTACGATTTTTTGCAGGAACGACTCGACCGCATGAAGTTGCGTTCAACCATGAGCTTGTATTTTTCCCCAACCGTCTTGAAGTCCGTCCTCAAACACCCGGGCTCCATGCAGCCTAAACACGCCGACGTCACCCTCCTGCTCACTGATCTGCGCAACTTCACCCGGCTCGACGAAGCTTTGGAACCGCAGGCGTTTTTCGACCTGCTCAACAAAGTTTTCGAACTCCAGACCGACGCCATCATGCGGCAGCATGGAAATATAGAACACTTCCTCGGCGACCAGTTCCTGAGCTATTGGGGGGCGCCTGAGGTCCAACCAGACGCCGCCCAGCGCTCCCTCCGCGCCGCGCTCGCGCTGATCGCCGGAATGCAGGAGCTCCACAAAACCCTGCCCGCCCCGATCGCC
>QQND01000005.1 GCA_003402745.1 Verrucomicrobiota bacterium | reverse complement strand
GATGGCGCGTTCTACCAGCCTGTGCGGTACGAGAAACACTGCCAGGAGTGTCACTCGCTGCAGATCCAGCAAAGCCTCCCGAAACTCCATATTCCGCACGGTGATTCTCAGAAGGTGCGGCTCTTCCTCGCGGGTTTGGAGTCCTCGATTGAATCCAGCGTGCGCGCGACGGGGGTGAAGGAACCGGTGGCCGTTTCCAACCGGGTCAAGGAGGAGAAGGAGGCGCTGCGCCAGCGCGGCTTGTTCTCACTTGAGGACCTTCAGAAGCGGGTGTTCCTCCAAGGCGACCCGCAAGACGTGAGCGGGGAACGCCTGATGCGCTCCGGGAAGCCCAAGTTTTTAACGGAGTGCGCCAAGTGTCACACGGTGAACGAGGGAGGAAACGGGTTTGAGATGTCGGTGCAGGCGCCGCAGATTCCAAAGCGGTGGCTTTCCAAGGGGGCGTTTAATCATCTGCCTCACAAGGCCTCCGCCTGTATTGATTGCCACGGGGCTGCGACCAAGAGCAAGTTGACCAGCGACATCCTGCTGCCCACCCAGCAATCCTGCACCGAGTGCCACCAGCCTTTCGCCGCTGGGAAGGAGGGGGTGAAGTTCTCCTGCCAAAACTGCCACCATTTCCACAGTTCCTACACGGCGCCGCTTTTGGAGGCTTCGTCCCGGCCCGCCGTCCCGTCCACCCCTTTGAAATTGCAACCATGAGTGTTTCGGCACCCCAGCCTCCGTACGCCGCCGTTCTTGTTCCGGCGTTGCAGCGCATCCAGCACCAGTTTGGCTATCTCCAGGTTGCTGCAATGGAGCAGTTTGCCAAGGAGAGTGGCATTCCCCTGGCTCGGCTGCAGGCGGTGGGCAGCTTTTTTCCACACTTCCGCTTCTCCCCGCCGCCGAAGGTGACGCTGCACGTGTGTCGGGATATGGCCTGTCAGATGGCGGGTTCCCGGAAAACGGTTGATGCGCTCAAAAAAGCTCTTCCTGAGGGGGTCGAAGTGAGAGGCGTTTCTTGTCTGGGCCGCTGCGACCGTGCTCCGGCCGCGTGTTTGGGGATGGCTGGAGAAGAGCACGAACCTTACTATCTGGGGCGCAGCGCAGCTGAGTTGGAGTCCATCGTCCGAGGTGCTTTGACCGATACCCCGCCGGCGAAGGATACGGACGCCAGCTTGTCCGAGGGTGCAGCTCCGTTCCAAATTGATCTGTACGACGGGAACCCCTCCGAATACTTGGCCGTGCGCAAGGCGTTATTGTCGCGGGACACCTCCATTCTGGCGGCCGCTAAACTGGCTTCTGAAAAGTTCGGTCTCGGCCCCCACCAAATGGAGTCCTTCCGACAGAGAGCGGTCGGGGAGGCGCGCGCCGGAATTGTTGTGGAGCCGGAAGTGGCGGCGGCGGTGCTGGCGTGGCAGACCGACAAGGACTGGGCCAAGGGCAAGGAACTGGGCGGTTGGTCCGAGCTGATTCTCGAAGAGTTTGAAGCCGCGGATCTCCGCGGGATGGGTGGGGCGGGCATTCCCGTCGCCACAAAGCTGCGCGACGTGCGTGACGCCGTGCGCACCGCGCTTGTGCGAGGCACCGATACGCGGGCTTTTGTGGTCGTCAACGGGGATGAAAGCGAGCCGGGCACCTTCAAGGACCGGGAGCTCTTGCTGCGCACGCCCCATCTGATTGTCGAGGCGGTCATTCTCTCTGGACTTTTGACGGGCGCCTCTCAGGGGTTCATCTACATCCGGCACGAATACACCGAGCAGATTGAGGCCTGTCGTGCCGAGATCCAGCGGGCAGAGAGTCTCGGGATGTGCGGTTCGGACGCGGCGGTTCTGGGGAGGTCCTTTCCCGTCAGTGTGTTCGTGAGCCCGGGCGGTTACATCTGTGGGGAGCAGAGCGCCCTGATTGAAGCGATGTCGGACCGGCGTGCCGAACCGAGGAACATGCCTCCGAAGCTAGAGACGAACGGACTGCAGGACCTTCCGACCATCGTCAGCAACGTGGAGACCTACGGTTGGATGCCCTACATTTTTGCCAAAGGAGGGGCCACGTATGCCGGGCTCGGGGTCAACGGATGGAAGGGGCGGCGTTTCTTCTCCATTTCTGGGGATGTGAAAAAGCCGGGGGTCTACGAGGTTCCGATGGGGATGACTTTGCGCGAGCTCATCTACGGCGAGAGCTATTGTGGGGGGATCGTCGGGGATTTGCCGATGAAGGCGTTTGCACCCTCCGGTCCCTCTGGCGGGTTCCTTCCTGCCAAACTCAAAGCGGGGGCCGGTTTACCTCGTGACCACGTGAACAACAAGGCGTGGATTGCCCTCGCCGCCCGCCGTGGGGTCGACCCTGCCAGCCTCGAGATCGACATTCTGGATCTCGAGCTGGAGCTGAACCTTTTCCGCGCTCTAAGCCCGACGCAGGCGCTGGGGGCCGGGCTTGTGGTCTACGCGGAAGGGCGCGACATGGCCGAGCAGACGCTCTATTCGATGGAGTTCTATCGGAACGAATCCTGCGGCAAATGTGTGCCTTGCCGGTTGGGGTCCCAGAAAATGACTTCGCTTGCGGACAGCCTGTACGCCGGGAAGATAGACGCCACGACCTGGAAGGAAGAGTTGCTGCCTCTGATGAAGGATCTCCTGGGCGCGATCGAACTCTCCTCCATATGCGGCCTTGGCCGGTCGGTGCCCGCGCCCTTGCGCTCGCTCGTGAATTTCTTCCCAGAGGACGTCGCCAAACACCTCACTGCTCCTGTGGCAAAACCGCAACCCCAATCCTAGGAGGCCTTTTTCATGTTACCGACAACCGACTTTCCCGCGACCCTGGCCCGCGAAGACGAAGACGAAGGCCTCTTCAGCCGTGATATCAACGGGCAGTTGGTGCGTTTGGACGCCCCTGTGGAGCGGGATTACGGCAGGAACATCACCTTGCAGATTGACGGCCAGAGCGTGACGGTGCCGATGGCGGAGCCTTCTCAGGATGCCAATGGGAACATCATCCTCGATCTGGAGGGCCGCACCACGCCCCGCTACACCACCATTTACGATGCAGCCACCAAACTTTACGTCAAACAACCGGGCGACGAGGTTAAAATACCGATCCCCGTGTTGTGCCATCAGGCGCACATGAAGCCTGTGGCGGTATGCAGGCTTTGTGTGGTTCAAATTTATGGGCAGAAGCGCGGCAAACGCGCGGCCGAACGGAAGTTGCTTCCTGCCTGTCAGCACCAGGTCAAGGAGGGGATGGAGGTTTTCACCATGCAGGACGCCGGTCCCGACGGTGAACGGGTGCGGAAATCTGTCAAGACGCTCACCGAGTTGCTGGCGGTCGACCACCTCAAACCTGCGCCCCGTGCAGAACTGGACAAGGAGCTGGCCCCTTTCAACGAACTGGGCCGTCTGTTGTCGCGCTGTGGCGCCGACCCTTCGCGCCTTAAAAGCGAAGTTTTCGCACCGCTCCAACCGGAGGCCATTGCCCACAGGCAGCGTGTTGATACTTCGTCGCCCGTGTTTGTGACCGATCACAGCGCCTGCGTGCTTTGCGACCGCTGCGTGCGCGCCTGCAACGAGGTGAAGGGCAACAATATCATCGGCCGCACTGGCAAGGGCGCCCACGCTTCCATCGGGTTTGACCTGGACGAACCCATGGGTGAAAGCGGCTGCGTGCAGTGTGGGGAATGCATGATTTCTTGCCCTACCAGCGCCATCACCTTTAATCCGGTTGCCTCGGTGAAGGCGGTGCCTAGGCAGGGGACGGTGGAGAAAATTTCCGCTGCAGAACTTCTTAAGGACCCCTTGTTTGCAGGAGTGCCGCCCAAGTTTTTGCTGTGGCAGGAGGGACTGGTCCTGCGGCGCAAAGTGAGCGCGGGTAGTCTTCTGGTGCATCAGGGCGAACCCGGGAACACGGCTTTTATCCTGCGCTCGGGCCGTTATCAAACCACGGTTTACAAGCCTACGGCGCCTGACAAGAAGGGCTTTTTCAGCGCCTGGATGGCGAAGTCGAGCAAGGAGGTGGTCTTTGAGGTCGAGGTCACTCCCGCCGATGTGATTGTGGGCGAAATGTCCTGTCTGAGTGGTTCGCCCAGAAGCGCGGACCTCAAGGTTCTTGAGGACGGCGAGGTTTGGGAGATCCGCCGAAATGTCCTGGATCGTCTGATGCGCCTGCCCAGCCAGCGCCAGAAGTTTGAATCCGCCTACCGGGAGCGTTCGCTCAACCTCGCGTTGCAGTCCCTGAGCATCTTCGAGGGGATTCCCAAGGAGGAATACGCGCGGCTCATCGATTACATGCGCCCGCGCATTCGTTTTTTAAAGATTAACCCCGGCCAGGTGCTCTTCAATCAGGGGGATCCCGCAGACTGTCTTTACATCGTACGTTTGGGGTATACGCGCATCGGGATTCGCCGCTACGAGCAGGAGTCTAGGGTGGTTTCACGCGGGCCGGGCGGGCTGATTGGCGAAATCGGCATGCTTGGCTTGGACGCGGGCGACGCCGACCGGAGCGCGGAGGAAGTGGAGCGTTCCTTGGTGGAGGTCCTCAATCAGGACGCGGTCGACCTCGCCAAAGTACTCCCCAAGGGAGTTCGCTCGGCGAGTTGCTCGGCGCTCGGACAATTGGAGGTGGCTCGGCTGAGCCGCGAGGACTTCTTACCCATGCTGCGCGCCTTTCCCACGTTGCGCCGCAACCTGATTGTGCGTTCCCTGAACTTCTTGAAGGGGGATAACCATTCGGATCCGATCCTCGACAATTACGTGGGCCAAGGGCTCTACGAGGGGCGCAGTATTCTGGCCCTGAACATGGACCTTTGCATCCGCTGCGACGAATGCACCAAAGGCTGCGTGGAGCAACACGGCACCCATTCCCATGGAGTGCCTGTGACTCGCCTACTTCGAGATGGCATGCGGTTGGGCAACTTCATGGTGGCGACCTCCTGTCGCTCGTGCGTGGAAGCCCACTGCATGGTGGGCTGCCCCGTTGACTCCATTCACAGGGGCAAACATCTGCAGATCGTCATTGAAGACCACTGCATCGGCTGCGGTCTCTGCGCCAACAATTGCCCTTACGGCAGCATCTTTATGGTGCCCAATGAAAATGCGCTGGTACAGCAGGTTTCGGCTCAGCCCGGCCAGACCCTGCGCTTGGCCCAACCGAAGGCCGTGGCTTGCGACCTTTGCGATGCGGAGGGGGAAAAAGACATCCCCGAACCGCGTTGCGTCTCCGCCTGCCCGCACGATGCCGCCGATCGTTATACTGGGGATGAACTCCTGCAGTTGGTTCTCTCCGGCAATTCGGATTCGAATAGAAAATGAATTTCTCCTGAGTCGACTGACTCACTAGGGCCTGCTGCCGAATGATTGGTGCTCGCCCCGCCACCCGCTCAACCTTTCTCGCCGTTATGATCTTCTCTTTTATCGCCCCTCTCGCCACTCACCGGCGTCAGATCACCGCGGCGTTGCTTGCTCTTCCCGTTTTGGGCTCCCCGGCTTTTGGTGCGGCGCCTGGGAATTTTAACGCGCTCAAGTTCAGCGAGGTCGTGGATAAGGTGATGGTGATTGACGCCACTACCCAGCGTTCACGGCCGGCGGTAGTTAACGAAGCTTTCAAAGTGCCGGATCAGGTCTCCACTGGGGCAAATTCTAGGGCGGAACTCATCGCCCCCGACGGCACCGTGACTCGCGTCGGTGCCAACACGGTGTTCTCCTTTGCGGCGGACAAAAGAGAGGTCAAGCTTCAGAAAGGCAGTCTGCTTTTCCATTCACCTACGGGGAAGGGCGGGGGCGTGATTTCCTCCGAGGGCGCTCAGGCGGCCGTGATGGGAACCACGCTCATCGTCACAGCAACTACCAGCGGAGGATTCAAGCTGCTGGTTCTCGAGGGCAAGGCCAAGGCCACGCTCTCTAACGGTGATTCCATCGCCGTCACGGCGGGCCAGTTAACCGTGGTCTCCCCGGGGAAAGCGGAATTTGGACCGGTGCTCAACTTCCGTCTGAAAGACCAGGTGGCAGGTTCTAGTTTGCTGAAGGGATTTCGCGCTCCGGTGGCCTCCGAAGGCAAGGTGCTGGCCTCGGTGGAGAAGCAAGAGCGAATGATTGCTGACGGCCGGGCGGAACCCACCCGCCTCAGGGTGCGGGGCGAACACCTGATGGAGGAGGGCAACGAGTCGCCGCCGCTGCGCAGGGCGGATGTGCTGCGTCCTAGTGAAGCTGTGAAGGGGATCAATATCGACATTGCAATGGACGCCGCCATCAGTTTTGCCCTGGGTCAGAATGTGGGGGTGTTGGGCCAGCATGGGAAAGAGCCTGGGTCGAGCCTGTTTGGTTCCGGGAAAACCCCTCTGAGTTTTAACGAGTTATTGAGCCGCCTTAAGTTGTCCCCAGGGTCCAGCGTGCCGCAGTCCCTCGCCTCCGTCTTTGGCGAGTCAAGTTACAGCAAACTGAAACTGAATTACGGGGACAAATCCGCGCGGTTGCTGCTCGCAAACAACCTGGAGGTAAGGGGACTGGATCCCGCCCTTCCGCCAACCACACCCTTGCTGCCGGGTGAGTCGCTGCCTCCTCTGCTAGAGCACTTCACCGGTGGTGGAAGTATCGCGGAGTTTCTGTTCCCCGATCTGCGCATCGACTTGAAAATCATCGCAGCCACCGGAACGGTTCTCTTGGACGATGCAAGAACGGACGCCGCCCTGAATCTGAGCGGCCCCACGCCAATGAGCCTTTCCGAGCCGGGTGGGCCCAGTCTGACACAACTCACCTCTGAACTCGCCGGTGCTCAGGGACCTGTAGCGACAGAAAAGCTGCTCTTGATCCAGGGCAGATCCGTGACGGTGAACAAAACGCTCTTAAATATAAAATCCGAGGCCTTTGTTCTTGGCCTCGCAGACGCCTCCGTGTCTCCGACGATAGAGCTCACAAAGACCGTTGTGTTTAACCGTTCCGGTTCGGTTGAAATCGCAGGAAGCTCCATAACCGCCGCAGACACGAGCGTTTACGCGAGGGGCAATGTTTTGATGAGCGCCATTACTAATATTTTCATTAATGAAGCTTGGGCGAGGGAGTTCACGGCTCCGAATTCCACTTTGAAAATGGTGGCCGGCGGGGACATCAACATCGCCAGCACTGTGCCTGCGACGAAGTTGAATGCGGCCAGCATTTCCCTGGATGCGAGAACGATCAACCTGACAAACGTCGACTTTCAGGACGGATCCACGGTTCGGTTGGCCTCCAGAGACGGAGTGCTCGCAGCTTTGCCAAACACAAACCAGCGTTCGAGGCCTTTTCAGGTTAACTTCATCAGTGGAGTGAAATATGGAGGCGATCTGATCAAGAGCACCTCTACGACGAATGATATTCAACGGTCCGACGGCTCTCGAATTACCAACATGAGCGTCCAGCAGAGAACTCCTTAGCCGAGGGCGTATTTTCATGAAGTCATTCTTTCCCCTCCGCGGTCCCGCCCTGGCGCTCGCTGCCCTTGGCGCACTCTCGGGAATCAGTTTCGCTCAAAACCGCATTGATTCCGCCGCCCAGCAGGTCGAGCGTTTGAACTTGATCCCCCGCTTGCAAACGCCCGCACCCGAAGCGATTTCCTCCCTGTATGAGGACGAAGACAAGGATGTCGGCCCGCAGGTGCTCATCCGCCAGAAGGCCCGCCATTCTTGGTTGGAGGCCTCCACGGACGTCCAGTTTGGGTCCACCTCAAACGCGACTCAGTACGAGGGTGAAAAAATTGAAACGTCCCTGATGATTTCGACGGTGCAAGCCGCCTTGACGCCCCCCGCCTGGCAGGTTCCTGGAGGCGAGTTGTCCACAAAGCTTGGGTACCGCCACCAAAAGTTCAACTACGGGATTGCAACTGGGGGAAACGAAAGTTTCATCAATGACTCCGATTTTGACGTGAGTTCTTTTTTCATGCAGTGGCGGTACCTGTTTCACGAAAAATGGGTGGCCATGGTGGGGCTCGATCACAACCGGTTGCTGAGCGCTGAGGGAGGCACCTACGAAGAGTTCTATAGCGAATTCGCCCCCAACGTGAGCCTTCAAAGGTCCTTTGCACTGGGTAAGAAGTCGGCGTTCTCGGCAAGTCTCGGTGTCGGCGGGCACATCTCGCATGTGGACGCCCCGTATACGGACCACTATGACCGGGTGGATGAATCGGCCACGATCAGTTACACACGGGAACTTTTGCAGGGGTTGGTTTTCCAACCGTTTTACCGGGCGCAGTTGACCCAGTACACGCGCAATCACCAGCGCAAGGACGTCATTCATTCGGTGGGACTGGTCCTTGCTTATGCCCTGACCAACGACCTCAGTCTACGCACCTTTGCGAATTTCGAGGCGCGTGATTCCAGCGACGTCACTATTGAAGACTACCAGAAGGTGGATACTGGGTTGGGCATGTCCCTGAGGATACAATTTTAAAACCTTCTCTCCAATCCCGGGGACGAAGTCGGAGATCCCGGGAGACGGCTTACGGCGCCGGCGCCGGAGTTCCTTAAGTTTATTGCCATGAGTCACGAAATCGACCGCCGCCAAGCTTTCATCGGCATCTGCCTAGGATGTTCGATTCTGGCGCTTTTGCTCTCTGGTTTGATTGAGGGCATTTCCTATGCTCCTTTGCGGGATTTGGAAGTTTTTACCGGGGATGTCCGCACCCGGTTGGGAAGGAAAACCCTGGTCTCTCCTGAGCTGGTACTCATCGGGATTGACCGACCCAACTATCCGGCTAGTGATTTCAAGGACGAGGATTTGGAGGGCGCTCCTATCTTAAGGGAGTTGCAGAAAGATTTCCCGTGGTCGCGCGCAGTTTGGGCGGAGCTCACGGACAAACTTGTCGGGGCCGGCGCGAAGGTGATCGCTTTCGATTTGGTGTTTGGCTCGCCGAACATGGGAGACGCGCGCTTGGCGGAGGCCTTAGCCAAGCACAAGGACAAGGTAGTCATCGGCTGCACGCTGAGCACGCAGAAGGCCGACCGTGGTGATTTCCTGCACCTCATCTCCCCGAACTCTGTGGTGCTGCCCGCTGCCGACAACGAGGCGCTCGTGCAGGACGACAGGGTCGCCTACGTGAACATTCCCAAGGACCCCGACGGAGTGGTCAGACGCACCCGGTTTCGCCAAACGGGAGCGCAGGCGGGTTTTGTGGTGGAGGAGACCGCCGTGATGGAGTCCCTCGCCTCCCGGGTGCTGCAAAAATTTGGAAGGCCAGATACGATACCCCCCACGTTTGATCTAACCCGCTTCCGGTATGGCAGCGAGCCTGGAATGGGCTATAAAATACATCCCATCGGCGACGTACTGATTCCCCAAGTCTGGGAAAAAAACTACGAAAACGGGTCCTTTTTTCGGGATAAAATCGTGCTGATCGGTCCGACGGCTGGGATTTTCCACGACGAACACGACACCCCTTTCACCCAGCGCCAGATGAACGGCCCCGAGGTGCATCTGAACATCCTTGCGGCGGCGCTTCAAAAACAGTTTCTGTGGGAACCCCCCAAAGCGGTTGTGGTGCTCATTATTCTCATGTCGGGGATGCTCGCGGGGGCGCTCTCTTTCCACAACTTCCAGCCTATGCAGAGGCTGGGCACCGTTGTCATGAGTGTCGCTAGCTACTGGGTGCTGGCGCAGTGGTGTTACGACAAGTTGGGCTGGATGGTCCCTGTGGCGGCGCCCCTTTTCGCGTTGATGGGGGGAGGTGTGCTCATCCTTTTTTATGACTTTTTTCGGGAACGGATCGACCGCGTGAAACTCAAGCACACGATGGGGCTCTATTTTTCGCCCACGGTTCTGGAGGCGGTTCTTGCGGATCCCGGTTCGATGCAGCCCAAACACGCGGACGTGACGCTCCTGCTCACGGACCTGCGAAATTCCACGCCCCTGGCGGAGATCCTCGGTCCGCAGGGGATGTTTGACCTGCTCAATAAAGTCTTCGAGGCGCAGACGAATGCCATCATGAAGGAGCAGGGAAACCTTGAGCACTTTCTGGGGGATCAGTTCCTGAGCTATTGGGGGGCCCCGAAGCCCCAACCGGACGCGGCCGACCGGGCCTTGCGGGCGGCTTATGCACTGATAACAGCTATGGAAGCGTTGCGGGCCTCCTTTTCAAAGGAGATTCTCGAGATCTTCGGGTACGGCGTGGCGCTTCACAGCGGGCGGGTGCTCGTCGGCAACAAGGGTTCCGCAAAGCGGTTGGACTACGGGTTGGTGGGAGACAGTGTGAACGCCGCCTCGCGCATCGAATCGCTGACCAAGTACTACGGGGTGCGCTTGCTCGTTTCACGGGACACTTTTTCGCAGTTCACCAATCCCGGGATCCACCGTCTGGTGGACAGGGCCATTGTGAAAGGAAAGACAGAGCCGATCGAATTATTGGAATGCGAAAATCCCTGCACGCCTCCTAACTATGCCCAGTTGTGCGAGGCCTATACCGCCGCATATGCCCTGTATTCCGAGGGACACTTTGCCGAGGCGCAAGCGGCCTTTGAAGGGTTGCATCGGACGTACTCTGACGGTGCGAGCCAAACGCTCGGGGAACGTTGTCAACAACTGGCGCTCAACCCACCTCCGGATTGGAGAGGTGTCTGGAAGATGGATGCGAAGTAGCGTCGCGCCGCCGGAGGCCGCTCGTTTTCAGCAGATCTATGGACCGGTGATTCTGGATAGCCCCGAGGATGTTTTTTCAAAGGATCGCTGCCGCAAAATTAGCTAGGCTGAACAAAGCATGAAGCTTTCCGTGTCAGCTCGAATCGCCCTGATATCTTTGGCGGGCTGCCTGTTGTTTTGGTCGCTCAGTGCTGTTGCCCCGAAGGCTTCGTCGGGCGACGGGCCGCTGCGAACCCCAATGGAGGCACCATCGATTACGGGGGGGGCGATTCCAACGCAGGCTGCGCCGGATATTGCGCCGAAGGACGTTTCCGACGAGGCGCTCCTCGCAGGACATTTTCCGATTGCCGTGGCAGGCGGGACAAGCCCCCCTGCAGCCCCCAATGTCGCGTCCCTGCTGCAGTTCTCCAGGGGACCGCTGCCCTGGGAGTTGCAGATAAAGCAGGCCGTGGCCCGGGCCGTCGATGACACGGCGGCGGCAAAGGCTGTTTTTGGGCTGCTGGGCTATCTGCCCGAAGAGGCACTGGAGCCTGCCGCAGAGCAAGCCTTGAAACGCCTGCCTGACAAGGCGTGGAGAGATGTGGCGTTGCCTTTTCTCCTCAACCCGCAAGCACACGGCCGCGTCTTGAGCGTGCTGTTCGCTGACTTGATGGAGCGTCCGGATGAGGTCTCACTCCCCAGCCTGAGGCAGCTGGCGGGCGTGCCTCTGCATCCGTTGGGCCCGTTCGCACTCGACAATCTCCGGCTGATCCTCGGGGAGAATTTTAAATTGGAGGACAAAAACTGGGAGGCTCTTCTACAAGCAAGGAGAGACGCCGCCTTTTCGGCGCGGTCGACGCGCTGATCTTTCCGCCTCCGGCCCCCAGTCGGATTCTCAATGCATCCCCGTCAAACATCTCACTATCCGCGGATTTCGCGGAGCATCTGGTCGTTGGTTTGAAACTTTTTGAGATAAAACAGAAGCCGATCGATTGCGTCCGAGGGCCGGCAGCCGGCGAGTCCCCTGCGCAAAAAATTGATTTTGTGCAGCGTGTCCGCAGGCACCAGCAGCTCTTCCCGGCGCGTTCCGCTCTGGAAAATATCCACGGCAGGGTAAATCCGCTGTTCAGCAATTTTACGGTCCAGTACGAGCTCCATATTTCCGGTGCCCTTGAATTCTTGAAAGATGATTTCATCCATGCGGCTTCCCGTTTCAATCAGCGCGGTTGCAATAATGGTGAGCGACCCCGCCTCCTCCGTGTTCCGCGCGGCTGCAAACAGTTTTCGAGGCGTTTCCATCGCCCGAGCGTCAATCCCGCCAGACATGGTGCGTCCGCCGTTGGTCATCGCATTGTTGAAGGCGCGCCCAAGTCTGGTGATCGAATCAAGTAGGATGAACACATCCTTGCCTGCTTCCACCAGGCGCTTGGCGCGCTCAATGGCAAGTTCAGCAATCCGAGTGTGACTGCGCACGTCCATGTCGTTTGAACTGGCCATGATCTCCGCCTTGGGCACGGTGTGCCTGATTTCAGTGACTTCCTCCGGTCTTTCATCAACGAGCAACATGATGAGCTGTACCTCCGGGTGGTTCTTCATCATCGCGTCTGCAATGTGCTGCAGCAAGGTCGTCTTCCCTGTCCGAGGCGGGGCCACAATGAGTCCCCGCTGCCCTTTTCCTATCGGTGAAACCATATCAATGATCCGCGTCGTGTAACGCTCGGGAGTGGTCGCCATCCAGAGCGGCTCGCTCGGATTAATCACCGTCAGCTCGTCGAAAGAGGGCTGCATCCGAGACGCCTCAGGAGCATCTCCGTTGACCGATTGAATTTCATGCATCTGATGGCCTCTGCCGCTCTTTCTTACCGTTCCCTTGATCCACTGGCCGTCCCGTAGATTGAATCGGCGAACCATCTCAGGCGAAACAAAGATGTCAGCTGGGCTCTGGGCAAAATTGCGCCCGCGGTCGCGTAAGAAACCGAATCCCTTGCCCGAAATCTCAATGATTCCTTCTCCTTCAGAAAGTTCCTCAAGGGTTGGCGGGGGCAGTTCACGGGTGTGCTCTTGCTGGTTCTGGCTATCGCCCTGCCTTTGATGCGGCTGATGGGGCTCATCGCGCCCGTCCCTTCTTCTGTCGTGCCTGCTCCGTTTCCGATCGTGACGTTCATGGCGGTCCTGCGAGCGGTTCTCCTGCACGCGTTCTCCTGAGCGTTCTCCTGAGCGTTCTCCTGAGCGTTCTCCTGAGCGTTCTCCTGAGCGTTCTCCTGAGCGTTCCCCTGAGCGTTCCCCTGAGCGTTCCCCTGAGCGTTCCCCTGAGCGTTCCCCTGAGCGTTCCCCTGAGCGTTCCCCTGAGCGTTCCCGGCGTTGTCCGCGGCCCTGATCATCGCGTGGATAGGTTGTCGCCTGCGACTGGGGTTGGTGGCCGCCCCCGTGGCGGTTCTCGTAGGATGCCGCGCGAATTTCTGCGGCCTGATGAGCGTCGGCGGCAACGGCTAACGGCGCGGCTTTGCCCTCTTGCTCCATCTGTTTGGCGATGTGCAGAGGTACATACACGGGATAGGGCTTGCGCGCTGATTCTACTGGAACCGTCGTCGAGCGAGAACCCGGAGACCAGGTTTCATGGGAATCTTCGCGGGAGAGGGGTTCCGGAGCAGAGGAGGCGGGCGCGGGGGTTGGAGGCGCGGACGGCGCAGCAGTTTCCTCCCGTTTTTTTCGGGGGACTGTTTTTGCCCGCTTTACGGGCGCAGACGAGCCGTCGTTGGGCAACAAAATACTTTCCGGTTCGGCTGAAGGAATCTCTGAGGCGGGAGAAGATGCTTTTTTGCGCCGGGGCTTGGCTCCGGCGGGCGCACCGCTCTCTGAGGGGGGCTCTGGAGGGGGCTCTGGGGCACTGTAAACCGGCTCTGCGATCCGAGCGGTTGGTTCCGGCGGTGAGGCTGTTTTTCTCGCGGTTGGCTTTTTGGTCGCCAGCTTTTTTGGTGCATCGGTGACCACGGGTGGGGCGAGCGGCGTCGAGACGGTGTCCTGTGCCATGGAGGCGGGTTTTGGACGTGTCTTACGCACGCTGGAGGCTTTGCCGGCGGGTGCCTCGGTAGCGGCCCCAGTCGCGACGACAGGTTCCTGGGGTGCAGGCACCGCTGCCTCCGTCTTCGGCTTGCGTTTTACGGGGCGTTTTACGCTCTTGGCTGGGGTTTCTGGGGATGGCGCAGTCGTGGGCTCTGTCATTGTGAGAAAAGGAAAAGAAGAAAGTCAGTTTGTCGCCTATGCTGGGGCGGGGCCTTCCGCAGCCCTCGACGAGGGTTGCAGAAGCTTGGGGCCATTTTAAGGCGGTGGACATCGGGGGAAGCCGCGACTGGCGGGGCTTGTTCCTGGGGGACGCAAAAGGGACGGAAAAGGGACGCAATAACGAGGAGGCGGCGCTGCGTGAAACGCTTGTCTTATATTTTTCGGAGCTGTTTTTTTTTTGAGCAATCCCGCCGGACTAGAGACCAGCGGCAGTGGATTCAGGCCGGAGAGTCAACACGCAGCCGCAATCCCAACAAAGGGAGGGGCTCGGAGGATTTTCGGAGGATGTTTGGCTGCCAACCTCCCTGCCGGCGCACTGCACTTTCTTAGGCGCGCACGCTGCCGTGCCGGAAAAGCTCAGTAACATACAGCCATCATACAGCTATTTCAGAACCCCAGCGCGCTAAGACTTCATTGTCTCTGAAAATCCGGACTTTTTCTGAATCTAGCCCATCGGCCGTAACTCAATGAAAAGCGTCCAGAGATCCCCTAAGTCCTAAAAACTTCGTCACCGGGTTTCCCGTCTGCTGGGAGGCCAAGGGGGACACCACATCCTCAGGACGTCCCTCTCTAGGCAGGGACAAAGTTCCACAGGTTGGCTAAAGGGTCAAATAAAAAGAGGCGGAACGTTCGCTTTGGCTCAGCTCAGGCTCCCAGGGGGCTGCTTCTCCGCTAGGGCAGACCTTCCTAACGCTTTAGCGGCCACAGCATACCTCGGCCGGAAACAATGAAAGTTTAAGCATTATCTAAATAAAAGAAGTCCACGGCATCCGCATCATGTGCCGGGTGCGATGTTCAGATGACAGTGCGTTAACTTTATCCCTGACCCTCAACGCAAAAATCCAAACCCAAACAAAATGCCCCAAAATAAAGCTGCAACCACCTTTAAAACATCAACATACACCGCTCATCCCGGCGGCGAACGCATCACCTCCCTGAAAGAACTCATGGACCTGGAAGAACAGCGGACTGGATTGGAAAACTCTCTCCAGATGCTCCAGGAAAGAATAGACACTATTCAGCGCGACCTTTTCACTTCTGAAAATAGACATGTCCGGTCCAGGTTGAAAGAACTTCGGCGCCCAAGAATGTCAAACCGCAGGAGAATGGCGAGGGGCGAGCTCCGAGCCCAAATCATACAGCAGCTTGAGTCTGCGGGAAACGCGGGGGTCAATGTGCATGCCATCGCAGAGAGGCTTGGAATGAAGGCGGTTAATATTCACTCTTGGTTTCACACTGCTTTGAAGCGGTTTCCTCAGATCCGGAAGTCCGGTCCGAGCCACTATCACCTCTGCGGCAGCGTCACCGTCCCCATCCTTCCCGCAAAGTTAGGGGTGGGCGGGGATTGCTTCCAGGTCTTGTCGGGCACCCGTCGCGGCGAGGTCACGAGGAGTATTATTAACGCGCTCAAACAAGCGGGCGCCAGGGGGTTGTCGGTGAGCGAGATTGCCAGCAATATCGGCTCAAGCTATCGGAGGGTGCACGTCTGGCTTTCCAGTACAGGAAAGAAAAACAAACTGGTAGTCCGACTGGCTCGCGGAACTTACAAGTTGGATCAAGAGCTTAATGCGCAGGAAATGGCGGCCGCCGTCTGATTTTAGGCTGTTTTCGTCGCATCTTTCGCACAAAGGCGCTTTCCTTTCCGAGGAAAGCGCCTTTGTTTTTGTTTGTGAAAAAAAGCCTCGCGCCTCGTCCCCGTTTTTTCTCCGCGGCTCAGTCTTGGGAGTGGGTCGAAACAGGGCTGCATGCTGTCGGGGGTCTGAAAGATCGGTTCCAGAGCGGAGGCCGGCGGTAATGGGAATGGGCGCTTTTTTTGGTGGGGTCTTTTTCAAGAGAGGCAAGCAGCAACCGGGGCCCCTGCTGCTCCTTCTCGTGCTGCTTCTGGCGGGGTGCAGTTCTGCTCCCCGTGGGGCGGACGGAATCGGGACGAAGTCTTCTCTCAACCCGTCTTTTACCGGATTGTGGGTGGCTGCAGAAACGGATAAAACATCGTTTGAACTGGATCTGACGCAGGTTGGCACTGCCATCGAGGGGTACCATGCGGCGCTTGTGGGGCAAGCCGGCCTGATCGAGGCCGCGTTGCGCACCGATCCTGAGCCTCCCTCGGTGCGCGGGCGGGTGAGTGCAGCCGGGAGGGCTTCGGTGCAATTCCAGCTTCGCAAGAGTAGCGGTTCGGGAGAGGCCCTTCTTACAATCAAGGGCGACCGTTTAAAATGGCAGCTCATCTCGGTATCGGGTGCTGCGCAGCTCCCCAAAAAATGTGTGCTCTACCGGCAAAGTGGTCCGGCGCACTGATGGGGTAAGGGGCGCAAAGGGGGCTTCCGTCGTCTCCCTCCGCGCGGCCTCCAGACAAAGGCTCCAAACGCCATTTTCCCGGTTAGACTTCCCGCTCTGCTGCATCTATAAAGCCGAGATGAAGACCCTGTTTAAACTTTTAGGCGCGACGCTCCTGGCGACCGGATTCTGCGCGTGCGAATCAGAGCTCCCATCGCGAGAGCCTGGTTTCGGTGAAAAGCTGCAACGCGGCATCCGCGGACAGGGATCTCTTTACACACCCAACCCCGAGCAGGATGCTTCTCTGAATCCCCCCCGCTAGCTCGTTCATTTTTTCCATGTCTACCTCGACCGCCCCAACCGTCCACAGCCGCTTACTCATCCTTGATTTCGGCTCGCAGTATACTCAAGTCATCGCACGGCGCGTGCGCGAGGCTCAGGTCTATTCGCAGATCGTCCCCTTCGACACTTCTGCGGCGGCCATCAAGAAGCTCGCTCCCAAGGGGATTATTCTCTCAGGGGGACCTTCCAGCGTATATGGTAAGAAAGCACCGCAGCCGGATCCTGAACTTTTCAAGCTCGGGATTCCAGTGCTTGGAATCTGTTATGGGATGCAGTTGATGGGGCATCATTTGGGGGGGAAAGTGGAGCATTCCGAACGGCGGGAGTACGGCATGGGTGAATTGGCGCTCGTGCAGGAATGCGCCCTTTTTGATGGCCTCGCCGATTCCCTAGACATCTGGAATTCTCACGGTGACAAGCTCACTAAACTTCCCACAGGGTTCCGAACGGTGGCGAAAACCGGTAACAGCCCATACGCTGCGATTGAACATCCCAAAAAGAAGTTCTTCGGTCTGCAGTTTCATCCTGAAGTGGTACACACCCCCAAGGGCAGGGAAATCATCTCGAACTTTTTGTTCAAAGTGTGCGGGTTCATGAAGGACTGGACGATGGGTTCCTTCATCGAGGAGACGTGCAATCGCATTCGGGAACAGGTGGGTACGGATCATGTCATCCTTGGTCTCAGCGGCGGGGTAGACTCAAGCGTCGCCGCCGCGCTGATCCACAGGGCGATCGGAGACCAACTGACCTGCGTTTTCGTGAATAACGGCCTGCTCCGAGCGAATGAAGAGGAGGCGGTGAGGAAACTTTTCGGCGATAACTTTCAAATGAGGCTCAAGGTGGTCAATGCCTCCGCCCAGTTTTTAAAGAAACTCAAAGGAGTCACGGATCCGGAGCGAAAGAGGCGCATCATTGGCCGGGAGTTCATCCACGTTTTTGAGGCTGCCGTTGAAAAACTCTCGTCCAAGAAGGGCCGGGCGGAGGCTCCAAAGTTTAAGTTTCTCGCGCAAGGAACGCTCTATCCTGATGTGATAGAGAGCGTGGCCATTGCAGGAAACCCCGCGGCGCTCATTAAGAGCCACCACAACGTAGGCGGCCTGCCCAAGAACATGAAGTTCCAGCTCGTGGAGCCCTTGCGGGAGCTTTTCAAGGACGAGGTGCGCGAGGTCGGAGCACAACTTGGTTTGCCCAAGGAGGTGGTTCTTCGCCAGCCCTTCCCCGGGCCGGGCCTTGCCGTCCGCATTTTGGGCGATATCACTAAGGAGCGTCTTTCCGTCCTCCGCGAGGCCGATTCCATTGTGGTCGCGGAGATGAAGGCATCGGACTGGTATTATCGGGTCTGGCAGAGTTTCGCAGTGCTTCTTCCCGTCCGGTCCGTCGGTGTGATGGGAGATGAGCGGACCTATGAAAATACCGTGGCTCTGCGCATTGTTGAAAGCCAGGATGGGATGACTGCTGACTGGGTCAAACTCCCGTATGAATTGCTGGCTCGCATCTCCACGCGGATTATAAACGAGGTCAAAGGAGTAAACCGGGTCGTGTACGACATCTCCTCGAAACCTCCGGCGACCATCGAGTGGGAGTAGATTTTTTGGAAGCGTTCCGATCCCCGCCTTGCCTTTGTGAGGCCCGGGGATCACCCCTCGCTGTTAGGCGGAGGTGGAGGGGGGAAGAAGGCGCGCCCGCTGATCCCTCACTGGCAGGCGGATTGTGAACTCGAGCCCTTCTCCGTCGTGGGAGACAAGGTCGATTTCACCCCCATGTTCGCGAACGATCCTCCTGACAATCAGCAATCCCAGGCCTGATCCGCTTTTCTTCGTGGTAAAGTACGGATCGAAGATCTTGCTCATATCCGTCGGTGAAATCCCCCCGCCCGTGTCGCGGAAAGTGATCTTGATGAATTGGTTTTCCTGGGTGGAAGCGATGTGGAGCACGCCGCCCGGGCGCATCGCCTGCACGGCGTTTTTGATGACATTAAAAAACGCCTGCTTGATCTGAGTTTTGTCCACCTCTGCCAGCGGAAGATCCGCGCGAAGATGCTTCTCTACCCGGATATCGCGGTCCGCAATTTCCTGCCGCAGGAAGTCCACGGTCTCGCGGATCAAGGTGTTGATGTTTTCTAAACCAAGCTCCAGTTGTGCGGGACGGATGGCGCCAAGGAACTGCCTGACAATAGAATCGAGACGCTCTATTTCACCCCGAGCAATGTCTAGCACGTCCTTCATCTCCCTCCGAACGGGATCGTCGACTCTCTTGAGTTTCCTGTCTAAGAGTTGGAGGTGGATGTTGAGAGAATTTAGAGGGTTTCCAATTTCATGAGCCACTCCGGCCGCGAGCAAAGTCAGAGCAGACAATTGTTCGCTGTGGATGGTTTCCTCCGTGGAACGCCGGTTTTCGGTAATGTCGCGAAGGATGACCGCAAAACCTACCGGCTCACATTCAAAGCCCTCTGAGGAACGTCTCGCAGCCGGTTTTTCGAGGCGCATCGGTTCGATATAAAAATTCACAAACCGATGCTGCGGATAAAAAACTTCCACATCGCGCGACACAACCTTCCCGTCTCCGAGCAACTCCCCCCAAGCAATTCCGCGCAAACATTCCCCGATGGGCGAGTTCATGGAACCTTCTCTGTCCAAACCGAACAACTCACAGGCGCCCCGGTTGATATAACTGATGCGTCCTTGGAGATCTGTGACGATCACGCCCTCGTGAATGGCATTGAAAATGGTTTCTAAAAACCCTTTTTCATCCGCCAGTCGCAGCAGATAACTTTCGAGATCTTCCGAGCGGACACGGCCGATGCGCTCGATCAGTTTGTCTAAAAAACCTGAGTTCATTGAAAAAAAAGGCCCGCACAAAAGGTTCTGTCCGTCGCAGTAAAGAATCGTCCTTCCTGCGCTCGCGCCAGACTTGCGTGCGGGCCGCTGCTTTCTTGGGCACTACTGACCTGCCATTAGCTGTCTAACGTAGGCGGATGGCAAGTAATCCTCAATCACTGAGTGGACTTCTCCCGCCCGGTAAACACGCGCCTGAGGGACGCGGATCTCGGGGGTCTTGGTCGAGCTAAACAGGACGTCATCGTGCGTGGCATTCAGGCGGCTTGCGAACCGATCGGGGGTCAGCGTGCCTCCAAGATGGTCGCTGCGTCCGGTGGCGACATGAAGCGTGCCTAGGATTTTCTCATCCTGAATGTCGCGGCCGCTGGGGGGCAGTTCCTGGGTGCCAAAACCAAGTTCTCCCAACTCGCCCGTGACGGGATCAAACGCGAGTTTTGCGTTGTGCGCCTCGATGGTGGCGGCAGAACCCGAAAGGAGGCGTGCGTGCACGATCCGCCCTTCAGTGACAGTCATCATGCCTAGGGTTCCGTCTTCGTATTTCATTGGCAACGCGCCTTCCGCAGTGACTGGCACAAAATAGACTTCTCCGGCAGGCAAGTTTGCGACGTCGGGTTCCGTACCAGGACACAGGCCGTGGCTTTTTTGCGCCTCCTGGCCCCCAAGTTCAAGCCGGAGTGTCGCGGCCTCGCCCCCGGCTACGAAGTCGATCTCAACGCGGTCTGCGCGTGTGAGTCCAGACCGAAAGCGCTCCGCCAGAACGCTCACTTCATTGTAATCCACCGAAAGCCCGGAGCTCAGGATGATCTCATTCAGTCCGTGGAGCGTAGCGCCGCGGAACCCAAATTTTTTGGCCGAGGCCGTGAGAGGTGCTGTGGCTGAGTACGTGGAAACGCAGAGAACAAGATTGTATTTTTTGTAGACTGCTTCTTCAAAGGAAAGCGACTCACCAGCCGCATTGATACAGGTTTCCGGTAAATCCAAGTTGCTTCCTCCAGTGAGAGCATACGCGAACATTTCTCCGCCCGACATCCCCAACTCTGCGAGTACGCCTTCCTTGAGTCCTTGAAAAAACACGTCATAGGCATGGCGTTGAATCGTAAGTTTTGTCTCTTTCAAAAAGGAAAAATCCTTCATCAAAGCGGGCTCTGGAAGATCGATGAGGATGCATACGCTTAAGCCCTGAGTTGGGGTGAACACGGTGTTCAGCAGGCGGCTCAGGCTGAAGGGCGGGAAAGTTCTGTGGCTGTATGCGTTGCTAAGTTTTCCAGGCAGTGGTGTGGAGTGACTGATATCGTGCATGCTTAAAGGGTTTTGCTGCGTTTTTGGGGAGCGGAGAGAGTATTGAATTCCGAAGGAAAGGGGAGATCTGTCTAAAATCGTCGGCTTGAGTCGGGCATTATTTAGATACGGACTGTTTTTTCGCGAGACGCTTTTCTGCTGTAAAAATGGAAGGCTGTTCGTCGAGAGTGGTGGCGCACTCATTCCGGCGGCAAACCAAAGTGCGTCCGCAGTGCGGAGCGCCGGTGCGCGAAAATCCGGTTTAGCTCCGGGCGCACCAAAAACCGTTCTACTAATCCCGCCCCGGGCATCCAACTCAGGGGAACGAGATACTCCACATCATCTGTCACCAAGGTCCCGCCATTGAGTTCGCGGAAAGAGTGGCGGTGCTTCCATTCCGAGTAGGGCCCCTTGCGTTGCACGTCAACAAAATGATGCGGGGGAACCCATTCGGTAATTTCCGAACGCCAGCGCATTGGAAGCCGGTGGATTCGCACTTCGTAATCGATCATGATTCCGGCAGCCATGACAATAGGGGTGCTTGTGAGAATGCGGAATCCGACCCAAGGTGGGGTTACCTTTTCGAGGTTTTCGGCGTTGGAGAAAAAGGCGAATACTTTGTCCTGCGACAAGGGCACCCACTGCTCCTCATGGATGCTCTTCGATTTTGAATTCATCATGGTAGTGAGGGGCGATTGGATGTTCTTCGAGCTGTGTCCAATTCTTCGTCGAGTTCCTCGAGCGAGCCCAGTACGCGGGCTCCACAACGCTTGAGCGCCGGCAGGTAAAAACTCGAGGCCCGGCCACCGACATAAAAATGGACGTTCTCGGGGAGTAAGCGCCCAAGTTTTGAGAGTTCTATTTCCAGTTTTGGGTCATCATCGGGGTACACGATGCTGAGGGCGATTGCCCTGGCACCAACCGTTTGCACTGCCCCAGCGAGCTCAAAAGCCGGCAGGCTCGCTCCAACGTAAGAAACACGCCAGCCGTTGTTTGCGGCTGCAGCAGCCACAATCACAGCGCCTAGGTCGTGGATTTGTCCCGCAGGCGTTCCCACCACGATCTTTGGGGCATGCGCGTCCAGTTGGTACTGCCTGGTGAGATTCCACAGAAACACCTTGGACATCGCGGTGAAAAAATGCTCTTGAGCCGCGGTGAGTTGGCCGGTACGCCATCGACCGCCCACCTCCCTCGCCAAAGGGGTGATCAAGCGTCTCAGCAAGCCTTGATCCCCCAGTTTGACCTGCGCCGCCTGAAACGTATCGTCCAGCGACTGCGTATCCAGGGCTAGAATCGCCTGCAGCGCATTCTCAAAAAACGCGGCCTCTGCCAACCGGTGCGTTCCATCCAAGCATCCACTCAAGGACTGTGCGGTGCTGTGCGAAGTCTCCGCAACAATGGCGCTCAATTCTTCGTCGTCCAAGCGTGCGATGCGGCCGATCGACTTGCCCGCCCGAGTTGCGCGAGCGAGGAGTGCCAGTCTCCGCACGTCAGAATCCGAATACATTCGATGGCGGCCTTTTGAGCGGGCCGGTTCGATCGCTCCATAGCGCCTCTCCCAGGCTCGGATGGCGTGGGGCGTGAGGCCGGTCCGTTCGGCAACGGTTTGAATGGAAACGGAAGTGGGCATGTCAGACTGTCGTAAAGTTGAACAGTAAGATAGACAAAATCAACCAATATCAACTCATTTCCTCGAGATACTTAAACAATACATTGACAAAATTTTCGCAGACTGGGAACGTATCGACCTTTTCCGGCCCAGAGACCACCCTCAAAATACGCATCCGCCTCTTATGAGTTTCTTCAAGCAAAACATCGATCGTCTCGGCCGTTTGGTTCGCGGTGCTTGCGGGCTGTGCTGCCTGGGCGGAGCGTTTTTTTTGCGGGATCACATGGTTGCAGCGGTGGCTCTGGGTGGGAGCGGCTTGTTCATGCTTTTTGAGGCTTTCAAAGGCTGGTGCGTCGCTCGGGCGTGCGGCTTGAAGACGCCCCTGTAACAGGATCTTATTGAATGGCACAAGAAATTGTTATCGTTGGTGCCGGACCGGGTGGCTTGGCCTCTGCTATCCTCCTTGGGGCGGCCGGTTTTCGGGTGACGGTGCTCGAGAAAATGACGACTGTTGGAGGAAGGACTTCGTCCATTGAGGAGGAGGGTTTCCGGTTCGACCTCGGGCCGACCTTCTTTCTATATCCCAAAATCCTCGACGAAATCCTTCGCGCCGCGGGAACCAATTTGCGGAAGGAAGTTGAGATGATCCGTCTGGATCCCCAGTACAGAATTCAGTTTGGAACGGGCGGGAAAATAGATGCGACTCCGAATCCGGAGGAGATGGAGCGGCAAATAGCGCAGATTTGCCCGGCGGACGAGGGGGGGTTTCGGCGTTTTTTGGATGACAATCGCGCCAAGTTCAACGGTATCCGATCCTGCTTGGAGCGGCCGTTTTTAGGTTGGGGAAGTCTCTTGGCCAAAGAGGTGATTTCTTCCCTGCCCCATATACGGCCCTGGGAGTCGGTGGACGGTTACCTGCATAAATTTTTCTCCGACGAGCGCGTCCGTTTGGCTTTCAGCTTTCAAAGCAAGTACCTCGGAATGTCTCCATTCCGGTGTCCCAGTTTGTTCAGCATTCTCAGCTACTTGGAATACGATTATGGGGTGTGGCATCCCGTTGGTGGCTGTGGCGAAGTGAGTCAGGCGATGGCCCGTGTTGCGCAGCGCATGGGGGTGGATGTGCGTCTCAACGAACCGGTGGAAGACCTCCGATTTAGTGGCCGCAGAGTCACGGGAGTGCGCACCAAGGCGGGCATGTACCATGCCGACGCAGTTGTGCTGAATGCTGATTTTGCGCATGCCATGGGGCACTTGGTTCCCGACAAACTTCGCAGGAATTGGACAGACGCGAAACTGGAAACGAAGCAGTACTCGTGTTCTACCTTTATGCTCTATCTCGGAGTGGAGGGGGAATATCCGGATATGCCGCATCACACCATCCAGATTTCCAGCCAGTACCGGCAAAACTTGAGGGAGATCGAAGATCTAAAAGTATTACCCTCCGAGCCTTCATTTTACGTTCAAAATGCGTGTGTGACCGATCCGTCGCTGGCGCCCAGTGGTAGCAGCACGCTTTATTTGCTCGCGCCAGTTCCGCATCAAACCGCGAACATCAACTGGCAGGCAGACAAGGTGGCGTTCCGCGAACGACTTCTCGTGGCCGCGGAGGCGGCGGGTTTTAGTGGACTGCGGAAGCGGATCCGATACGAGAAAATGCTGACGCCGGACGAATGGGAGAATGGTTTTTCCATCCACAAGGGGGCGACCTTTAATCTGGCCCATACGCTTTCTCAAATGCTTCATTTTCGTCCCCGCAATCGTTTCGAGGACATTGATGGAATGTATCTCGTGGGTGGAGGCACACACCCAGGAAGCGGGTTGCCCGTTATTTACGAGGGGGCTCGAATCACCTCCCGGCTTTTGTGCGAAGACTTTGGGGTTCCGAGCCCTGTTGCTGAGCCTCACTTCAACCTCGAGTCCAGCATTACGCAAGAATGGGGCTCGATCGCCTCCAAATTGGCCTCCAGAGCGGGTTCCCATTGCTAGAACACATTTTCTGTGATCGAATCAGCACCAAGAGTTATCCGTCGGCACTGGGGAAACGCGCTCGTTGTCTCTGCAAGCCGTCGTCCCGTCATGGGAGCCTGTCGCGTCCGGGGGGACCGCGGCGTGTTCGTCCGGGCGGGGCGCCGGCTTGCGGAGACGCATTTGCGGCAAGCGGGCCGGCATTTTTGTAGAGAGGCGTCATGAGGGTCGCGCCAAACATTGCGGAAGGCGTAGCACAGGCCCGCGCAGCCCAATGGAGTTGGCGTCAAGGCTCGGTTGAATCCCGCTTGCTTGTGTTGCGCAGGTTGCGGGGGCGGATTTCAGATTCGTGTGGAGTTTTAGCGGAGGCAGGGGCTTCAAGTTCTCACCCGATTCACGAGGTCTTACTCTCCGAGGTTCTTCCGTTGCTGGAGGCCTGCGTGTTCCTTGAAGAGAATGCTGTTAAGCTTCTTGCGCGGCGTTCTTTGGGGAGCCGTGGCAGGCCTTGGTGGCTCGGAGGAGTTCGGTCTGAAATTCACAGGGAACCTCTCGGTGTGGTGTCGATTATTTCGCCCTCGAACTACCCGCTTTTTCTAGGTGGTGTCCAAGTTCTTCAAGCGCTCGTGGCTGGAAATGCAGTGGTTTGGAAACCCGCGCCAGGGGGCGGTGCCGTTGCGCAGCGTTTGGCGGAATTGGGTGCAGAAGCCGGTCTTCCAGCGGGTTTGCTGATTGTTCTCGAGGACACGGTTGAGGCTGGTGCAGCTTTGTTAAAAGAACCGGTGGACAAAGTTGTTTTCACCGGAGGCTTTGCTAACGGAACAAAGGTGTTGCAAGCGCTTTCCCAAAGGGCGATTCCAGCGGTTCTAGAGTTGTCGGGTTGCGACGCTGTGTTTGTCCGAGGCGATGCCGACGTCACGCTTGTGGCAAAGGCGCTCCGCTTTGGACTCACCTTCAACCAGAGCCGCACCTGTCTGGCTCCGAGGCGGGTGTTTGTGGAACGGGGACGAGCCGCAGAATTGGAATCGGCAATAAAAGATGCTTTCGACTCCATGAACTGCCGGCTCTTTTCAACGAGCTCCGCTGGGAAGTCTAGCGCTCTTAGCCTATGGCGCGCGGAGGCATTAAGACGAGGCGCCCGGATTGTCTATGGCGATACAGCAAATGAGACAAGCGATGCTCCCTACGTGCTCACGGATGTGCCTTCCGATCTGATGGCTGATCTCGGAGATTTTTTTTCGCCAATTCTTTGTATAATTGCCGTAGATTCCGATGCTGAAGCCCTTGCTGCCGCAGCACAGTGTGAATACGCGCTAGGCGCATCGGTTTTTTCAACGGACCTTGGCGCAGCCTCCGAGATGGCATTGAAAGTTCGCGCCGGGCTGGTTACGGTCAATGATCTGATTGTGCCGAGTGCAGATCCTCGAATTCCATTTGGAGGCTCCGGCCGTAGTGGTTACGGAGTGACGCGCGGAGCAGAGGGATTGCTAGAGCTCACGCGCATCAAGGTCCTGCAGGTTCGCAACGGGGGCTCAATGGCCCATTTGGAACCGGAGGAGGTCAGTGCCGATCTCGCCATGGCAATGATACGGCTGACACACGGGAACGGAATTTGGGCGAGGCTTACGGGCGTAGTTTCTCTGATTAAGAGTGGTGTGCTGGCCTGGAGGGAGGCACGCAAAAGTTTAAAAAACAAAAACGTACAATGAAGACAAAAACGGATCAGATTTTGGTAATCGGAGGGGGGTTGGGAGGACTTGCCGCGAGCTGCACGTTAGCAGCAAGAGGCTATACGGTCCGTCTTTTGGAAACGAACAGCTGGCTTGGAGGCAAGGCGGCTGTTCATGAGGAGCAGGGTTTTAGATTCGACATGGGGCCGACAATCGTCACCGTTCCCTCGGTGCTCCGGCGTATTTTTGCCGAGGCAGGCCAAGCTCTGGAGGACAAATTGGATTTGGTCCGTCTCGATCCGCAGTGGCGCAGTTTTTTCGAGGATGGCTCAACGCTCGATCTTGTTGCCGATGGTCCGGAGATGGCGAAGCGGATAGACGCATTTTCACCGGGCACGAAGAGTGGCGATGGCTACGTGAAGTTTTTAGAGCTCTCAAAGCGGCAGTCCGATATCTCAGAGAGGGTTTTCTTTTGGCGGCCCATCGGCAAAATGATGGATATGTTTTCGGCGCGCGATATGGTCCGCGCGGGTTCCCTCCAAGACGTGCTGGCCATCCGACTAGGGCGCACCGTTTCGGGACTTCTCCGTTCCTACGTACCGGATGAACGCGTCACCCAGATGCTGGATCATTTCACTCAGTATGTGGGATCTTCGCCAGAATTGTCGCCGGCAGTGCTCTGCGGGATCGCCCACATGCAGTCTAGCGAAGGGGTTTGGTACCCGCGTGGAGGCACTGCGGCTGTTCCTGCGGCACTGGAAAAACTGGCGGTCCAGCTCGGAGTTAAAATCGAAACTGGCGTCTCCGTCTCCCGGATCTTAGTGGAGGAGGGGCGCACGGTCGGAGTGGAAACTTCTTCCGGAGAAAAAATTGCGGCCTCAGCAGTGGTTTCGAATCGAGACAGTGTTCTCACCCATAGGGATCTTCTCGGCGGACCAGTTGCAGGGAAGTTTGAAAAGAGGCGCAAGTACGAGCCTGCGTGTTCGGGGGTGGTTTTGTATCTCGGCTTAAAAAAGCGATACGAGCATCTTCTGCACCACAACTTTGTTTTCAGTGCCGATCCGCACCTCGAGTTTGATGCGATCTATGAGCAAGGAATACCCGCGCCTGATCCGACGTGCTATGTCTGCGCTCCCTCGGGAACGGAGCCCGGTGTGGCTCCTGAAGGGGGAGAAGCGCTGTATGTTCTTGTGCACACCCCCTATCTGCGGCCGGGACAGGACTGGAAGGTAATTCTTCCGGCTTACAGGCGTACGATTATCGATAAGCTTAAGCGCACCGCAGGTTTAGAGGATCTTGAGGAGAGGATTGTCACAGAACGAATACTCACGCCTCAGGACATTCAGGACCGCTATCAGGTTCTTCATGGGGCGATTTATGGACTGGCCAGTCACGGCAGAATCAGCGGTTCTTTGAAGCCTTCAAATCGGAGTCCCGATGTGAAAGGGCTTTACCTCGCAGGGGGCTCCGCTCATCCCGGTCCTGGAATGCCCATGGCGCTCATGAGCGGGTGGATTGCTGCCGATGCGCTCGATGCAGACAAGGCAGTTCCAAAAAATCCGAAGGTGCACGTTTAACGGCCATGAAACCGGCTCGCAATTCCCAACAAGCGCCCGCTAGAATCGTACCGGTGTTGTTGGCTGGCTTTTTGGGATACATTGAGAGGGCGTTGCGAGGAAATTTTCACGCCGTTAGAATGACTCAAGGGGGACACGCACCTCTTGTTTCACACAATACGCCCCTCGTGGTTTATCTGAATCACGCCTCGTGGTGGGATCCCCTCGTAATGATGTGGCTCGGTGCGCGCTGTTATCCGGGGCGCCCACAATTCGGTCCGATAGACGCAGCCCAATTGGAACGGTACGGTTTTTTTAAATATCTTGGAGTGTTTGGCGTGGAAAAAGGAACCGTCTCGGGTGCCCGGACGTTTCTGCGCACTTCACGAGCCTTGCTTGCCCAGCCGGGTGCGATGCTGTGGCTCACGCCTCAGGGGCGGTTTGCCGATGTTCGTGAGCGGCCCGTCAATTTTGCGGCTGGCCTTGCTCATCTTGCTGTGAGAGAACCGGAAGCCATGTTCGTGCCACTTGCCATTGAATATGGATTTGGTCAGGAACGGTATCCCGAGGTGATATTACGGTTCGGTCCCGCGAAAAGCGGGAGGAGTCTGGGAGCGAATTTCACGGAGGTGCAAGCGAGCCTGGAAGCGGGATTGGAGAGCATTCAGGACGCGCTCGCCGCCGAGGCCTGCAACAGAGAGGGAACTCTTTTTGAAACGCTTCTCCAGGGCCGAGGTGGGGTTTCTGTCCCATACGATTTGTGGCGGCGTTTCAAGGCAATGTGGAACAAGGAAAAGGCGGCACTCAATCACTCTTCCTGCTTATGAATCCTGCGGTAATGATGTTTTGCAGTGTAGCAGCGGCGCTTCCAGTTGCGATGATTGTGGCGAACCTGCGCCTTTACCGGCCCCTTGGCGACCCGTCAGTGAGGGACGTTCCCTCTGTTTCTGTCTTGATCCCTGCGAGGAACGAGGAGGCAAATATCCGGGCGGCCATTGAATCTGTGCTGCATTGTGAGGGGCTAAATTTTGAAGTGCTTGTCTGGGATGATGGGTCCACAGATGCGACGGCCGAAATTGTTCAATTGCTTGCTGCTGAGGATTCTCGAGTCGGTTTTTTCAAAGGAACTCCTCCTCCTCAAGGATGGGCTGGAAAGCCATTTGGATGTTGGAGTTTGGCGCAGGCAGCCAAGGGGGACATTCTTGTTTTCATGGACGCGGACGTGCGCTTCCGAGGAGGCGATGCGCTCGCGCGAATGGCGGCTGCATTTCTTCGTCCCGAACTTGATCTTCTAAGTGGTATCCCATGGCAAAGACTTGGAACATTATCTGAGGTCATGATCATTCCTTTGATCCACTTTGTGCTCCTGGGTTTTTTGCCGCTCCAACGGATGCGGGCGACAGCGGATCCCAGGTTTGCGGCCGCTTGTGGGCAGTTGATGCTTATCCGCAGGAGTGCTTACTTTGAAGTGGGCGGACACGAGATCACCAAGCAGAGTTTCCACGAGGGGATCGGCCTTGCGCGCGCCTTTCGGAAGGCGGGTAAGATTGCAGATTTATTCGACGCAAGCGGAGTTGCCGTTTGCCGTATGTACACAGGCTTGGGTGAAGTGTGGCGGGGTTTTGCGAAGAACGCGCACGAGGGACTAGCTTCCCCCAAAAGCGTTCTACCATTTGGGCTGCTGCTTTTTTTCGGGCAGGTTTTTCCGCTGCTTGGTCTGCTTTCTGGGCATCTTGATAAAGTCTCTGGGCGGTGGGCTTTGTTGGCTCTTGCGCTGGGGTTTGCTGGACGTGGTGTGCTTGCGTTTCGTTTTAATCAACCGCTTGCCGGAGTGCTTCTGCAACCTGTCGCGGTGGGCGCGCTCTTACTCAACCAATGGTACGGAGCTTTGCGTTTTTGGACGGGCAGGCCGGTAGGTTGGCGGGGACGTGTCCTCCCTATGGTTGGAATGTTGTTATGCCTCTCAGGATCTGTTGTTGAGGCGGTGCCGGAGCGGTGTCCTGATTTGGTTCTTGAGGATCAGGTCGGGCAACCGCACGAGATACGCTTTCCCCGAGAACGGCCTTTATTGCTTGTGGCATCGTCCCGCTCAGGGACGAGTAAAATAGCCGCATGGGTTAAACCCATACACGATGTTTTTGGCGCAAACGTCGAGATTCTGGGCTTGGCCGACGTGAGAAACATCCCGTCCATTTTTCACGGCGCCGTACGGATGATGATCCGGGATGGCACGCAGTGGCCCGTACTGATGGATTGGAGCGCCAAAAATGTGAATCAGCTCTGCAGCCCGGGCTTTTCAATTGAGGTTTTTGTCGTGAACCAGAAGGGTGAGGTACGGCTGTGTTTGTCTGGAGCTCCGACATCCCAGGATTTGGACAAGGTTCGCACCGAGTTCGAGGGGATTTTATTTAAGACTAGGCCGAAGGGGACGAAATGAGGGGGATGCTTAGACGGCTTGTCGTAGTTTTTGGAGATCAACTTGATGAGGCTTCTCCTGCGTTTTCACAATTCGACCCCAAAATCGATTGTATTTGGATGGCGGAGGTGCGGGAGGAATCCACGCATGTGGTCAGCTCCAAGGCACGCATCGTGATGTTTTTAGCGGCGATGCGCCACTTTAGAGATGGCTTGTTGGCGAAGGGTTGGCGTGTGGAGTACACGGAACTGCAGGCGCCGGATAACGCGGGAAGTCTGTCTGGTGCATTGGAACGGTTTATTGAAAAACACAGGCCGAAGGAGATTGTCGCGGTAGAGCCTGGGGAGTGGCGCTTGCGCGAAGGACTCCGTTTGATTCTCTGGCCAAACGGGGAGGGGGATTGGCTCGAGGACCCCCATTTTCTGTGCTCTCACAGGCAATTTGAAGCACATGCTAAAGGGCGCAAGCAGCTGCGCATGGAGTTTTTTTATCGGGAGATGCGCCAACGCCTTGGTGTTTTGATGGAGGGCGCAAAACCGGCCGGAGGCGCGTGGAATTTTGATGCACTGAACCGAGGGGGTTTTGGGAAAAACGGGCCCGAACTGTTGCCAGCGCCTATTGCTTTTGCCCCTGATTCAACGACCCGTAGTGTGATAGAAATGGTGGACCGCGAGTTACCTGAGGCCCCCGGAACGAGCAGGCATTTTGACTTTCCTGTGACCCGCAACCAGGCTCTGGAGGCGCTTTCGGATTTCATCACGAACCGGCTGCCTTATTTCGGGCAGTATCAAGACGCCATGTGGACTGGGCAACCTTGGTTGTACCATGCGCGACTCAGTGCAGCGCTCAACCTCAAGCTGATTTGTCCGCTGGAAGTCATCACTGCTGCGGAGAAGTCTTGGAATCTGGGATTGGTTCCCATTGCCGCGGCGGAGGGGTTTATTCGTCAGATTCTGGGATGGAGGGAATATGTTCGGGGCATTTACTGGCGTTCGATGCCCGGATATTTGGAGGCGAATGCTTTGGAGGCGCACGCTGCGTTACCTGCTTTTTATTGGACAGGAGAAACAGACATGCAATGTCTCAAGCAGGCGATTGGCCAGACTCTGAAGCTTGGATATGCCCATCATATTCAGCGACTCATGGTGACGGGCCTTTACGCCTTGCTTCTGGGAGTCCGGCCTATTGAGGTTCATGAATGGTATCTGGGGGTCTATATCGATGCCGTGGAATGGGTGGAGATCCCGAACACGATTGGAATGTCGCAGTACGCAGACGGCGGTGTCATGGCGTCAAAGCCCTATGCCGCAAGCGGCAAATACATACAGCGAATGAGCGATTATTGCCGTGGGTGCATTTACGACCCTGCGCTTTCTGTGGGTGAGAAGGCCTGTCCTTTTACCACGCTTTACTGGGATTTTTTGGCGAGGAACAGGGCGAGGCTTGGGGGCAACCAGCGCATGGCTCTTCAGCTCAAAAACCTAGACCGATTCACCCCGGAGTTCCTTGAGGCAGTCCGCGTGCAGGCAGCCCAGATTAAAGGGGGCTGAGGACCGAGGTGCGGTTCGCCGCCCCTTTTTCCGTGCGGTTCCAGAATTCCATGGCTTGCACCCGGCACTCTTTCACGCTTTCAAAGAAGACATGGGTTTTTTGCGCCGTATGTTGGGAGGGCTTGTTGGCCGTTCTGCTCCCAAAGCTGAGGATATTATTTTCGAGCCTATCGACGGTCCGGGAGCGCGGCCTGCTGTGGCCCTAGAGGTGCCTGTGGAGGCCGCCCGTGGCTCTGCGCATCGTTTGACGCTTGGTGACCTTATGGCGCGCGTGCCGGCTGCTTGGAGGCGCTCCGGCGAATGGGTTCCGGAGCAGATGATCACACTGCAGGCGGCCGGGCGCTTAAACGCGGGTGCCGAAAGGCCACTGGCCTATTCCTTGCGTTATTTGGTTAAATGCTACCCTGATTTTTTCCGAGATCCGGGAGTGAAGGAGAGAGACATCGGGGTGGATCTCGCGATGGAGCCGTTGCGCGAACCGGAGCCAGCGCTGACCGAGGTGCCTGCCGAGGTCTTGGACGAGGCGCAGATAGAATCTGAGACGTTTACCCATTGGGAGGGGGAAACTCAGACGAAGCGGGCCCGGTCGAGGGAAGCGCGGGAAACCGCGAAGGCTCTGCGGAGTGTAGAATTGCCGGTTTCAAAGAATGTCGATTCTTCGGCTTTTGGCGAATTACTGGTGTTTGAGGCGCCAAGTCCTAAGCTTGAGAGCCAAGGTACGGCACGGGAATCGACGGTTCCCTCGCCGGGGATTCCTGCAAGCGGCCGTTTAAAAAAGATCTTGGAGGCGTACGCAAGCGGGATAGTGCCACCGGCACAGACTCCTGTGCGGCAAATTGCGCCAACGTTGCGGATTCTTGAAACAGAAAAAGTAGGATTCGTTCAACGGGAAAAAACGGCTGAAGCGGCTGAGGCTGTGCCATCATCAGGGCACTTGTTGTCGAGTGATGTTCCTCAAAAGGCGAGTGGTGGGCGCGCGCAAGGGGAGATTTCTCTGGGTCCTCCAGCTCTTCAGCAAATGCGGTTTGAAGAGCTGGGTCTCTCGCTCTCTCGATTTCCAGAGGTGCGGGGATTTGCTTTGTGGCTTGGAGACGACGCGATGCAAACTGGAGAACTGGGCGTTGATACAAAAGCGGCTACGACGCGGTTTCGGCTGGAAAAAATCCTGGAGAGCGCTTCGTTGACGCATGGAGCACAAGACGGGTTTTTAAGCGTCACCGTCAACCACGCCCGCGGTGGAGTTTCAGTATTCGGGGGAGGCCCCTGTCTTGTGGTTGTTGCGCACCAGAGTGAAGGAATGCCGTCTCATCTGCGTTCGTGGCTTTGCGGATGGGTTTCCCAACCGCTGCGCGGATAGTGCCCAATCGCTGCGCGGATCGCAGAGCCGTCCAATTCATGCGTGCCATGTGTGGAACAATGGCAGATATTCGAGCGCATGTCTGAAAAAGTATGGCTGATTACGGGAGCATCAAGCGGCTTTGGCCGGGCACTAGCCCAAACCGCTCTAGAACGGGGAGAGCGGGTGATTGTAACAGCAAGAAACATCTCTGCGATTGCTGAGTTTGCAGCCCGATGGCCTAAAACGGCTCACATCGCTGAACTCGATGTCACGCTGCCGGATCATATAAAAACGGTGGTCACGGATTCGCTCAGCATTTTCGGGCGGATTGACGTCTTGGTGAACAATGCGGGTTACGGCCTGCTTGGGTCTCTGGAGGAGAGTTCGGACGACCAGATCCGGAGAATCTTCGAAGTGAATTTCTTTGGTGCGCTAAATATGATCCGAGAATTGCTTCCAAGCTTTCGAGCTCAGAAAGGCGGACATGTGCTAAACATGAGCGCGGCGGCAGCAATCGCAAACTATCCCGGCTTTGGAATCTATGGCGCAGCTAAGTGTGCGCTTGAAGGGATGAGCGAATCGCTTGCGGCGGAGGGGCGTGCGTTTGGGTTGAAGGTGACGATCATTGAGCCGGGCCCGTTCCGCACTGATTTTATAAGCCGGTCTTTGGAGAAAACTTCTGGAAACCTTTCTGAATACGAATCGTCCGTCGGCAAGTTTTCCAAGATCATTGGGGGGATGGACGGAAAACAGCCTGGCGACGCGGTACGGGCAGCTCATGCGATCCTGCAGGTGGTTGCCTCAGAGAATGCTCCAATGCGGCTGGTGCTCGGAAAGTACGCGATTGCAAAACTGCGCCGCACTCTGGGCCAAAAAGAAAGTGAATTGAAGCTTTGGGAAGAGGCCGGTCTGAGCGCGGACGGTCCGGCAAATTAGTTTACGTTTGCAATGCCAGAGTGCCCTCTAGTCTTGCCCGGAGCCGCCTCAGGCGATGGTGCGTCAGCTTCTGTTTACCGCCGCCTGAAGATACGCGGCAGAATGTCGTTAAAACAAAAAGCCGAAGCTTTCTTGGATCTTTTGGAAAGTGAGGAGGGTGGGCCGGGGGTGACCCTTGCACGGCGAAGCGCGGTTCTTCGCGAAATTGATCGGCACCGCTTTTACGAGCATACCCCTGAAGAGTTGCTATGGGGATGCCGGTTCGCCTGGCGGCACAGCGTCCGTTGTATTGGCCGTTACTTTTGGAAACAATTGGAGGTTCGCGATGCGAGGCAAACGGAGTGCGCGGAGGGTCTCGCGGAAAAATGTGTTGAGCACTTGAAGTTGGCGACAAATGGCGGTGCGGTCCGGCCGCTGGTTACGGTTTTTCCCGCCCAGCGCGGCCGGGTGCCCTGGCGGGTCTGGAACTATCAACTTGTGCGATACGCAGGATATGCGGCCGAAGATGGAGAGGTTTTGGGCGACCCTGCTGAAGCTCGCTTTACAGAGCACTGTAAGACCCTGGGATGGAATGCGCCGGAGCGTCCGGGTCGGTTTGATGTTCTACCCATCGTGGTTTCTGGGCCGGGTGCGAGGCCCGCCGTATTTGAAGTGCCGCCGGAAAGTGTTTTAGAGGTAAAAATGGAACACCCAGAATTTTTGTGGTTTAAGGAAATGGAGCTGCGCTGGTATTCGGTTCCGGTGGTGACCAATATGCTTTTGGAAATCGGGGGCATCCGGTACCCAGCAGCTCCGTTCAACGGTTGGTACATGGGAACGGAAATTGGGGCTCGAAATCTTGCGGACTGGAGCCGTTATGATGTGCTTCCTGAACTCGCTGAGCGGATGGGAATTTTTGAAAAAAGGGAGGGATCGTTGTGGAGGGACAAAGCGTTGGTTGAGCTTAATCGAGCGGTGTTGCATTCGTTCCGGGAGGCGGGAGTCAGGATGATCGACCACCACACAGCGGCGCAGTTGCATGTTCGGTTTGAGGAGGAGGAGAAAGCCTGTGGACGGCCGGTGACGGGCCGTTGGGACTGGCTTGTGCCGCCGATATCTGGTGCTGCGAGCCCGCTCTGGGTGCGGGCCTACGACCCCACGGAATATTCGCCTAATTTTCTCAACCAGAAACCTGCGTGGGAATAGTTCGGGGGTTGGCGGGCGTGGCCTCTTGCGTGCTTCTAACGCTGACTCATGACTTGGAGCGGCCAGATATTTCTAGATTCTTGAAAATGGACTTCGCACTGTGGAGACCCTGTGAAGTATGACGCGGTATGAAAAGTCCCTTGGAAAGAGCTTTTGAGCCAGAGGCATTTCGTGAATTAGGCCACCGCGTGGTGGACCTCCTCGCCGACCATCTATCTTCTGCTCTCTCACGCAAAGGGCGAGTGGTCAACGGAGAGGGGCCTGAGGTGGAATTTGCGTTCTGGGCCCAAAAAATGCAGGAGCCTTCAGGAGAGGCTTTTGAGTTTCTGGATGAATTTGTGAAGAGGGCGATTCACCTGCATCACCCGCGCTATATGGGACATCAGGTTTGTGCGCCGGCCCCAGTCGCAGCCTTGGCGGGGTTGGTCTCCGAACTGCTCAACAACGGGATGGCGGTTTATGAGATGGGGCCGTCTGCGACTGCTTTGGAGCGCTGGATTATTGAACGGACTTCTGATCTTTTAGGGATGCCGCAGGGGAGCGGGTTTCTCACTTCTGGGGGGACGCTTGCGATGACAACAGCTCTCCTTGCAGCCCGCGCCAAACAGGTGGGGGGTGCGATCGAGTCAGGGACCGAGCCGAAGTGGGCGATTATGGCCTCTGCGGAAGCGCACTACTGCTCTGCGCGTGCGGCGCATGTGATGGGGTGGGGGCGAAACGGCTTTGCTGTGGTGCCAGTGGATGCCCGTTTTAAAATGCGGGTTGATCTTTTGGATGAGGTGTTTGAGCAATGTGTTTTGCAAGGCAGGACGCCGGTTGCTGTGGTGGGAAGCGCCTGCACAACGTCGACTGGATCGTACGACGACTTGAACGCGATCGCAGATTTTTGTGAGCGCCGCGGGTTATGGTTTCACGTGGATGGAGCGCACGGAGCTGCGGTTGCTTTTTGCAGTGAACTACGCGAGCGCCTTGTGGGAATTGAGCGCGCAGATTCCGTGGTTTTAGATTTCCACAAACTTCTTCTCACCCCCGCTTTGGCTACGGCTGTTGTCTTCCGAGACGGTTCACAATCGTGGTCGGCGTTTGAACAAAAGGCGCAATATCTGTGGGATGCTTCCAGGGAAGCGGAATGGTTTAATGTGGGGCGTCGTTCGTTTGAGTGTACGAAGCTGGCGATGAGTCTGAAAATCGCCTCGATTTGGAGAGTGCATGGGGAGGGCCTTTTCGTGGAGAACCTCCGGCGCGTCCACGCAACCGCGGTCTTATTCGATGAGATATTAAGACAGGACGAACGGTTTGAAACGGCGGTCAGGCCGGAATCAAATATCGTTTGTTTTCGCGTAAAAACCATTGGTTTGGATGTGGATGCAGCGAATGAGTTGCAGCGTAAAATTCGCGCTGCGGTTGTCTCCGCGGGTGAGTTTTACATCGTCCAAACGGTCTTAAAGGGCGAGGTCTGGTTAAGAACCGCACTGATGAATCCGTTTACTAGCGAGAGTGACCTGCGCGCCCTTATCGAAGTTATCGGCCGGCATTGTGCACCTGGGAAACAACCCTCGGTTTTGCTAGCGGAACTTCGATGAAGTGCTGCGGAGGCGGCGTAAAAAGTGGAACCTGCTTTTGACTTTTGTCTCCCTTTCGCGGGATTCTTTTTTGCTTATGAGTCTTACGATATGGACCAACGAAATTTTCGCGCCTGCTGCGTTGCAACTTTTGGAGAAGGGTACAAGTGGACACCGGCTTTTGAGCGCTCCACGAGCGAGCGCCTCTGTGCTCAACGCGGGCGCATCTGACCCAGGATTTGCATTGGTAGATGTGGCTTTTGGTCAGCCTAGCCTGGCAGATTGTTTTGAGAACAAACGACTAAAGTGGGTCGAGGTGAGTTCCGCGGGTTACACGCGTTATGACACGGAGGAGTTCGGCGCGGCTTTTAGGGCGCGAGGAGCCGCCTTTACCAATGCGTCCGGGGTATTTGCGGATCCGTGCGCACAACACGTTCTTTCCATGATGCTGGCATTTGCGCGGCAGATTCTCCCCTCTTACCGCGATCAAATTACGGATCACTCGTGGCATTACGACGAACGCCGTTATCACTCCCGACTTCTGACGGGACAGACGGTGCTACTCCTCGGGTTTGGAGCGATCGGACGCCGCCTTGCAGAACTGCTGGCGCCCTTCGGTGTTCGGTTACTTGCCTACCGGCGCCGCGCTCTTGCGGCGGCGGGCGTGGAAATTGTGGGTGCGGAAGCACTCGCCGGAGCGCTGAAGACCGCGGACCATGTGGTGAACATTCTTCCTGCCAACGCAGCAACCCGTGATTTCATGAATCAGGAGCGGTTTGCCCAGATCAAGCCCAGCGCGCAATTCTACAATATCGGCCGTGGGACGACCGTGGACCAGAATGCCTTGGTAGACGCACTAAGGGCGGGGCGGCTCGCGGCTGCTTATTTGGATGTCACCGAACCTGAACCGTTGCCTCCCGAGCATGAGCTTTGGACGACGCCGAACTGTTTTATCACACCGCACACGGCTGGGGGGCGTCATGATCAAGACGAGGCTTTGGTCAGGCATTTCCTGGCGAACCTTGTCCTTTTTGAAAGGGGTGAGGCGTTGATAGACCGGGTTTTTTGAAGCGAAAAAAGTCTGACAAGAAAAGTGTGGCCGGGATTGGAAAAAGAATTTGAGGAACTACTTCAAGAGGGCTGAGGCGTCAGCTGTTGACGTTGGGTATTCGGTTTTGATGTCTTCCGCCAGAGCCGCAGCCTTGGCTTTTTCGCCCTTCCGCACAAAAGCTTCGGCGGCACCAAGAAGTGCCTTTGGCTGGAGGAGGCGTTGTCCTGGCACAAACACTTCCACCGACAGGAATGCGCGAATGGCTGTGTTCCATTGTTTGGCGAGGAGCGCCTCTTTCCCGAGTTCCAGCCAGGATATTCCGGCGGCCAGGGAGCTTGCTCCGGGTTGGGAGAGAGCTTTCCATGCGGTATGGGCGCCTGCGGGATCGTTCTTGGCGGCGAGAAGAAGGCGGTAGGCCGTATCGAGCTCCGTATCTCCGGTGTTAGTCCAGAGCGACTGCAGTTCTGAGAGGGTGGCCTCCGTGCCCGCCACAGCGAGCGCAGGGAGACGCAGACGCATTACCTCCGACCATTGGTTTCCTGGGACATCACTAAAGCTGCGAAAAAATGCTGCTGGGGCGGCCGTTTTTTCGAGGACGCCGACCGCATCGCCTTGTCGCGCCATTTGGCGGGCCTCCGCCAGCGCAGGCAAGTCTCCAAATTCGACCCGTTCGATTTGGTTCAACGGAGTGACTGTGTCGGAGAACGTTCCGTCCTGTCCTTGGGATTTGAAGAGGAGGAAATTTCCTTCCTTCCGTAGTTCTTTGGCGGAGTGAATTTTTCCATCTTTGAGGAAGACGGATTCCGCGCATAGGAAGCCGGGGACAAAAAGAGTGAGGACGCAGAGGCGAAAGCGGTTCATTTCGGGTCCTTGGATTCGAGGCGTTTTTGCGCGGTTTTAGTTTCAGGGAGAGAGGCGAGACGCGGTTTTGTGGCCAGTTCTTTGTAATGAGCGAGTGCTTTTTCCGGCTCGTTCAATTGTTCAAAGCACTCAGCTGCACGGAGGTAGGCGCGACCAACAAAACGCTCGTAGCGCTGGTACGCAACAAAAACGCGCTGGAAGTATTGAATGGCTCCTGGAAGATCGCCTTTTTGAACAAGGATTTCGCCCAGTAAAAAAACGGCCTCAGCGGTGCATTCGCCCCGCCATTCGCGCGTCGAGGCGACCTGTTCTAGAATGGGCTTGGCCTCGTCCGGTTTGCCGAGGAGCAGAAGTGTTTTGGCCCGCCCCAGCGTCACCTCGCGCAGTTTCGTCGAAGCCCCGGCCTTGTCGATTGCGTCGGTGAACCAATGTAATGCCTCCTCTGGTTTGTTCTCTAGCAGTGCCAGTTGCCCCCGACCGTTGTATGCGTAATCAAGCATTTCAGACTTTGGAAACGCTTGGATCAGTTCCGTGTAAAATTCAGCGGCGCGCTTGGTTTCCTGGCGTTCTAGGAGGCGGTCACCGCTTTGGGCGAGGAGCGCTGCGCCGAGTGTTTTTGGAGGTGTTTTGTCACAAATCGCGTCCAGAGCGGCGGCGGCGGCGGCTGGTTTTCTCAGCATGCGCGCGAGCTCAGCGCGTGCGTACAAGAGGCGTGCGGCCGTCAGGGGGGTGTCTGGGAACTGGCTTGGATCAAGGTATTTGTTTAGATTCTCCTCTGGGTTGTGCGGTGGGGGCGGCAACTCGGTGGACGCGGGGGGGGCGTTTGAGCGTGGGGCCTTGAGGCAGAGTTGGGCGAGTTGGGAGAGAAGTTGTTCTACCGCGTCCTGAGTGCGGTCGTTAATAAAGGAAGCGATTTTTTCGCGTAGAAAATCTTTCGCGGCATCGGTTTTTCCCGACTTGTGCATGGCTTTCGCAATCCAATACATCGCGAGAACATTGGAGGGGTGTTGCGGCTTAGCGGCCAGAAATTCCTGAAACATTTCGGCTGATTCATCGATGCGCCCGAGTTTTTGAAGCTGTTTATTGGCTTCAAAGAGTGCGTAGTGTGAGACTTCATCGGAGGAAGCCCGAAGCGTTGCTTTCCGATAGACTTGGATGGATTCGTCCTGGCGGTTTAGCGCTGTGAGCGCATCGCCATGCAGCGTCAGAACTTCCGCTGAAATTGGATGATCCCCGTAGGATGCCTCCCACAAGGCACAGCGCCGTACGACCTCCTCGGATTTTCGCGCTGCCTGGTAACAGGCTGCGATGCGATACGCTGCGTCTGCAGCAAATGAGCCGTCGGTATGTTCTTTGGAATAGGTCTCCAGTTTTTCCAATGCCGGCGCGTACTCACCAGCAAAAAAATGGGAGAGCGCGACGCGGTACTGGGCCTCTTCCGAGAATTCAGCGGCAGGGAAGGATTTCAGGTAGGTTTGATATCCGGCGAGTGCGTCTTTGTAGGAAGATTGAGCGAAACGCACGTTCGCCAATAGAAACAAAGCGGTGGGTACATGGGAGCTTTTCGGCGATTGTTTCAGCAGTTTTTCAAAAGAGGCGGCAGCAGGTTCTGGTTTGTCCAGTTGGAGTTGCTGGGTGCCAAGGAGGAACAGGGCGGTGTCGTTGCTTTTTGTTTTTGGAAATTCGGAGAGGAGCTCTGTGAGAACACGGACGGCCTCGGATGTCTCTCCTGCTTTGGCATAAAGAGAACCAAGATTGAGCAGAGTGTCTTCACGGCCGGCTTTGTCTGGGGAGAGAAGAATGGATTCAAAAAGAAGGATTGCTTCCTCTAGGCGGCCGGTTTCCTGGTAGGCAGACGCCTGCCGGGCTCTGAGCGGGAAAAGGAGGTCCGGGGCGGCCGTTGTTTGGTCGAGGGCTTGTTTTGCGATATCGTACTGGGCCTTTAAACGACCATTGGCGCTTGTGAGTTCGACGGTGCGAGAGGGCTCGAGTTTCGCTGCGGCAACGTTGGCCTCCATCCGGCGGACAAGGCTTTGAATGCGCTGCTGCTGAAGCGACACGATGTCCTCTTTGCGTCTGACCATGGAATACGCCAGCAGAGCCTGTTTAAGTTCGAAAGCGTGTAAAAAAGCATCGCCGATTTCAAAGGCGAGAGCGTTCAACTGCAGCGGGTTTTCCACCAGGTTTAGAAGCCGGCCCTGGAGCTGCTCTAGAATTTTCAGGGCGCTCGTACGCTCCCCGCGTTCTGCTTCGACGGAACTTAGAAGAAGGGCTGCCTGAACCGACTCCGGCGTTTTTAGTCCGCCGGCAAGCAGGGACTGAAGCGTCTTTGCGGCTTCGGCGGTGTTGCCTGTTTCTTTGAGGAGGGTGGCTTTGGAAAACAGGGCTTGTTCCTTGGCAGGGCCTCCCTTTTGTGCGACCTGGTCGAAAGTTGCGGCCGCTTTTTCCTTTTCCCCTAAAAGTTTCTGGCATTGAGCGATGCCGAGGAGGGCGTCGGTTGCCTTTGTTCCCGCTGGATACAGTTTAAGATAGTTTTCAAAGGCTGCCTTAGCCTTTGGGAAGGCCTGCGTATTAAAGTGAGCGGCGGCCAGTGAGAAATGAACGCTCTCCATGGCTGGGCCATCGACTCCGAGCTTCAGCATTTCTTCCAGACTGGTGATAGCTGCAGAAAAATCACTCGAGGCGAAGGCGGTCATCGCCTTGACGTAGAGTTCGGCGGCTTGAGGCCCGCCTACGGGAGACTGCGCCTGGAGGGGGGCTCCGAGCAGCGCCGAAACCAAAAGCGCCCCGCTGGCCACTCGCCCTCTCAGGGAAAAGCGTGGGGTTGTATGGAGGGTTGAGGGGGAAGGAGGAATGCCCATCGGTCTGTGATCCTAATTCAGCTCGGGCGGCAGAGAAGAAATGAATTCACAGGAGGAGCGTTGCCGTTGGAAATTTTTCCGAAGACGTTTCCTCGCGGCCCTTAGAGGGCCCCCTTCTTTAATTCTTGGACCGCAAAATCAGCAGCCCTAGCGGTCAGGGCCATGTAAGTTAGGGATGGATTCACGCAAGAGGCGGAAGTCATAGAGGCCCCGTCAGTGACGAAGACATTGGGAACGGAATGAAGCTGGTTGTGGGCGTTGAGGACGGAGGTTTTTGGATCGCGTCCCATCCGTGCGGTTCCCATTTCGTGGATGGCCATGCCTGGGAACGAGCCGTTGTCGTAGATTTTGACATTTTTGAGGCCGGATGTTTCCAGCATTTCTTTGGCGTCATTGGCCATGTCGATGCGCATATTTTTTTCGTTTTCCTTGAGTTCGGCATCGAATACGACGACTGGCATTCCCCACTTGTCGGGAGAGGTGTTGTCGAGGGTCATTTTGTTTTCAAAATAAGGCAGCATTTCGCCGAAGCCGGTGAGTCCCATGGTCCAGTCTCCGGGGTGCGTGAGAGCTTCCTTGAGTTCTGCGCCAAAGGAGAGTTCCGCAACGTTGCGCTGCCAACCTTGCCGGCTCGCGGAGCCTTGGTAGCCGAAGCCGCGGGCATAGCTGCGGCGCTCGGAACCGAGGTTGCGGTAGCGGGGGATGTAAATTCCATTGGCCCTGCGGCCGTAATAATATTTATCCAGATCCCCCTCCCAGGTTCCGCTCGCGCCAATGCGGAAGTGGTGATCCATCAGGTTGTGACCTAGTTGTCCGGAGTCGTTTCCGAGGCCGTTTGGGAAACGGTCGGAAATGGAGTTCATCAAAAGAGCGGTGGAGCTGATGGTGCTTGCGCACACAAAGATGATCTTCGCGGAATACTCGCGGTCCTGAAGCGTGACGGCATCGCGCACGCGCACTCCGGTAGCGCGTTGCGAGGCGTTGTTGTAGAGGACTTGGGTGGCTACGGAGTCTGGGCGGAGGGTAAGGAGGCCTGTTTTTGAGGCTGCGGGAAGAGTCGAGGATTGGGTGCTGAAATAGGCGCCAAAGGGACAGCCAAGATTGCACTTATTTCTGTATTGGCAGCGGGACCGTCCGACGCCCAGTTGTTCCTTTGCAGCTTCAGAAAGGTTGGCCACACGGCCGATGGTTAAGTGGCGTCCGGGGAAGTGTTTTTCAAGGCGCTGTTTGACCTCTTTTTCGACGTGAAACATGTCCATCGGTGGAAGAAATTCTCCATCCGGGAGTTGGGGCAGGCCGAGTTTTTCGCCGGAGATGCCCGCGAATTTTTCGACATAAGAGTACCAGGGTGCGATGTCCGCGTAGCGGATGGGCCAGTCAACGGCGACGCCTTCCTTGAGGTTCGCCTCGAAATCGAGATCGCTCAAACGATAGGACTGCCGGCCCCACATGATGGACTTTCCTCCGACGATATTTGGCCTGAACCAGTCGAAGCGTTTTTCTTCTTTGTAGAGGGAATCGGAATCGGTCATCCAATACTTCTCGGTCATCTCGTTGTACGGATAATCTCTGGAGAGTTTGGGATGAGTCTCGATCTGCTTGAGAGTGAGGCGCCCGGCGTATTGCAGCTCCCAGGGCGCTTTCATGGCGTTTTCGTAGCCGGTAACGTGCTCCAACGCTCGGCCCCGCTCGAGCATTAGAACGCGGAGTCCCTTTTCGGTGAGTTCCTTGGCAGCCCAGCCTCCGGAAACGCCTGAGCCGATCACGATGGCGTCAAAAGCCATTTCTTGGGCCGAGTTGATATTGAGATTTGCCATGGAGCCGGAGTTTGGTTTGGGTGTATTTACAAGATCAAAGGGCCCATGCCCTCTGGCCGGGGGCCATTGGAGTGGAGCCTTCAAAGCGGCCTGGAATGGGGAGGTAAACGAGAGCCTGAGTGGCGCCGATTTCCGAGGTGAAATATCCGGTCACCGTCAGTTGCTTTAGCTTTAAGAAAAAAGCTTTGTCGCGCACGCTGCAAAGTTTGAGCAACTCCGTTCGTTGCGCTGTGCTTAATTGAAGAAAAGGGAGAGCGAACGTCTTGAGCGCGTCGGCTTCCAAATCGGCAAGCCCTTTGTAGAAACGGGCCTGTTCCTCGGGTTGATGACAGTCTCGAAGAAGACGGACGATGAATTTTTCAACCCCCGCGGCTTTAGCGCCGGGAGTGTCGGTGGTTGGGATGATGACCTCCACAAGTTCCGCAAGGAGGGTTTCCTGCGCGGGCGTTGCACCCGGGCCTGGGTGCGCGTTGGAGGAGGCTGCTAGGCTTGTGACGGAACCTGGAGCTAGGAGCGCGCCTGCAGAGAGGGCTGCGAGTTTGATGATTTCCCTGCGTTTCATGGGGGTGGTGCTGGCGTCGGGCGGTGTGCTTATCGCGACGGTTGAGAGACTGGAGCGAGCGCGAAGAGTTGCGCGCCTCTGGGAGGCAGGTCCAAAAAGAGGCCGCTCTCAGCCAGTTCGCGGCCGTCCCTGGTCCAGACTTCGGTGCCGATACGGTCCGTGAGTTGCCACGTTTTGCCACTGAGGCCGGTGGGGTTGAAATGGACGCGGCACTGCGAGGGATGTTGCGCCATGTTTACCACGACGAGGTCGAAATGCGTCTCCGAGTCGGGCTTTCGCCACAGCACGATGGTGAAAAAACGGAAGGAGTGATTGTTCTCCCAAGCAGCGAACGGAGAGAGGATTCGGCCTTCGCCCTGACCGACGGCGCTTTTTGAAAAGGCGGCGAGCAAGGGGCCGTACATGGACTGGATGGCGGTGTCGATGGGTTCTTTGGCGCTGCGAGCGAGTTGGACGCGCGCAAAGCGGCGGACGCCTTCGAGTTGTCCGTCGTGAAGAAACCTCATGCCTGGCAGGCCCAAGGCGAGGACGACTGCGGCGCGGTGCAGGTCGAGCGGCACCTCCGTTGAGATGCGGGGTTCGTCGTGGTTCTCTAAAAAATGAGCGCGGTTCGCATTGTGGTTTGCCAGCCCAAGGAGATGCGGTTGGATGTTGAAGGGGTGATCGTGGACGATAAAGTCATAGAGACTTTTGTCGTAGGCGTAGTCAAAACCGAGGTCGCATAGCCGACCTTCGAGTCCCCAATAAGCTTCCGCTAGAAAGAGAAAGTCGGGCCGGGCCTGTTTTGCCGAGGTGATGGCCTGCTGCCAGAATTCGCCAGTCGCACATGGGCCATCGAAAGGGACGTGCGCCCAAGTGCGTTCAAAAATTTCGGAGAGCAGGAGCATGGCCATGTCACAGCGGACTCCATCACATTTTTTGGTGAGAGAGAGAACGAGGCTGGCCATGGCCTCGCGTGTTTCCACGCGGCGGTATTCGAGTTGGACGGTATCGGTCCACCCTGGGAAATACGGGTCCTTGCCATGGGCGATAAACCGGGGATGAGAGGAGGTTTCAGACGGGAAGGAATCTTGGAAGGGGGAAGGGGCCCCGACAAAAAGTTCGGGGCGTTTGGAGACCCACTCGTGATCCAAACCGAGATGATTTGGGACAAAATCCAAGATCAGTTTGATCTTGAAGGAGGCCAGTTTCGCGCGGAAGACGGCGAGGCCGGCGTCTCCTCCGAGAGATTCGGCGACGCGAAGGTCTGCGACTGCATAGGGCGATCCGAGAACGTCGGCATCCGTCCAGTCGGGCAGCGCTTCGGAGTAGGCTTTTCGAAGGTCTGGGTGCGTGAGCGCTTGAGCCCGGGACTTTTCTCCGGTGGGCCAGACTCCCATGAGCCATAAATGCGTCACCCCGATTTTTTGAAGGACTTCCAGTTCAGAGTCAGGAACCTGATGAAGGCTCAGAGCGGCGCCGTGATTTTCGGAGAGTCTGGCCAGCCATTGGCGCGCATTGACTTCGTACAAGAGGGGATGAGTCATAGACAGAGGTCGGATGCCGTTGGAGGGGGCCTGGCGAGCGTTCCCCGAGACTGTAGAGGTTACGTGCTACTCTTCGGGGAGCGGCTGGCCCATGGTTTCGGGGGCGAAGGGGAGGGTGAAAAGAGCCACCAAGAAGATGCAGCACATGGTCATTGCGGCGTAGCGCAAAGGCAAAGAGGGGTCTACTTCCTTGTAGGCGCCGAAGACATCGACGGTGAGCTTTGCGGAGAAGAAGCTTCCGGCGGCAGCGGCGAAGCGGCCGAAGTTATAGCAGAAGGAGGTGCCCGTACTCCGCAAACGGCTGGGGAACAGCTCTGGCAGGTAGATGGCAAAGCCGGCGAAGACACTGAGTTGAGCCATTCCCATGAGGGGCATCATCCAGTAGGCATCCATGGGGGAGTTCATCTTCCAGTAAACGAGAAAGGTGACCACGAGAGCCGCGGAGAAGCCGAAACCAAACGCGACCTTTCTTCCGAGTGTGGCGATGCGTGTGAACAAAGTCATGCCGAGAGCGGCGCCGATCATCTGGAGCAGGTAGGCTTTGGTGATGGCGGCATCGACGCTTGCCTTGACTGCGTCAGCGGCGACGGTTTTTTCAAAGAAGGATTTGAAGACGACCTTCTGTAAATCGACGGCGTACTCCCCGATGGCCCAGAGGCCGACGACCCCCGTGCCCGAAATGAGCGCACCGACGAGGAGGTTTTTGCGCCAGCGTTTTTGTGCCAGGAGGCTTGCGTAGGGGCCGAAAATGCCGCCCGTGGGTAACCCGCCTTGTTCCTTCAAACGCAGCCAGGGCTCGGGCTCTTTGAGTTTGTTCCGAGTCAAAAGAATGAGTAGGGCGGGAAGCGCTCCGATAAGGAACATCCAGCGCCAGCCCGTTCCGGCGACGAGCGTGCCGTTTTTTTCAAGGGAATCGATGCCCATTTTGGCGAAGCCTGCGGCGATATTGCCGACTGTTGAAAGAATTTGCAGGAGGCCCAGTGACTGCGCTCTTGCCTCGCTAGGGACGGTCTCCGCGATCAAGGCAACGGCCAGCCCAAAGACTCCGCCGACGCCGAGACCGGTTAAAAAACGGAATACCGTGAAATCTAGCTGAGTCTGGCTGAAGTAGCTCAGGCCGGTAAACGCGGAGTAGATGAGGATGGTGAGGGTGAGCATGCGGGCGCGGCCGTAGCGGTCTCCGAGGGCTCCGAAAATCATGCCGCCAACGCCCCATCCGATGAGGAAGCAGGCCGTGACAATTTTTCCAAACCCCTGGACCTGCGTGTCCGAGGCCGGAAGATTCATGAGACTGGAAATGGCTGGAATTCGGGCCAGTGAAAAGAGGCGCTGGTCCAGGCAGTCAAAAAACCAGGCGGCAGAGGCGACGCACACAACGAACCAGTGGTATGGGGTCAGGTGACTCCACCAAGGACGGGAAATGGGTTTTTGCATTGGTATTTGGGTTCGGGGGATGAGTGGAGGGCGGCGGGTTGGGCCGGGATGTGAAAATCGAACTGGTTTTATAGAGCTTTTGGGTAGGGAGACGAGGCTAATGTATGAGCTAAGGATCCGCGGGAGCCGGAATGCCCTAGCAACGGGCCTCATCGCCGACGCCACGGGTGCGATCGCCTCCATTCTCAGATGCCACTGGATGTTCGCGTAATCCCGTGTCTGGCACCGCTTCCCCTTGAGCGACCCAGTGTCTAGGCGGCGCTATGGAAGGCACCTGCAAAGCGTACCGCTATCCTTCATTCCCTCCTGTTCTAACCACAGACTGCACAGTGCCTTTTTACGGCTGTGCCTCTTGAGTAATCACGATCGGCACGTACCCCACTTCCAGCCCCTTCGGAGGGTGGACTTTTAAGCCGGAATCCAGCTCCACCAACTTCCCTCTGCTCGGCGCCGGAAGGTACTCGTCCGTCACTGCCCACTGCGCGTGTAAGCCCTCAATCAACGCCTGCACCGCGTTCCGTTCCGACTCGCTCAAGTCGGCTGCCCGAATGGAGGGCTGGTCGACAAAACGGTACCAAGCGTAGGTGACAACAGATCCATCACTCAGGGAGACTTTGAATGGCCCAGCCTTTGGACCAGGTTGAATCCATTCACCGCCACCTTGATGCGGCGAAGTGTAGGCCCGCCCTTTTCCCGCGGCTCGGAATGATTGCTTGGTGAGCCCTGTTTCCGGCGGAACGGCATTTTCAGCCACTGCCACCATTTTGCCTCCCTCCTGCCGGTAATACTCCGGCAATGCCGCCCACTTTTCAGCCTGCTTCCATTTTAACCCAAAAATCTGAGCTTTTTCGCTATCGAGCAATTCCGTCCGTACAAACGCCTCAATGCCACTCAACAGAAGGTTATCGCCGCCCTGCTTGAGCACGAGTGGGTTCGCTTGCACGGTGGGATGAAACCCGGCGTTCGGGTGAAATTTCCACGACAAACTTTTATTGTGAGCGCCCGCGGCAGTGGTCTTAACGGCTTTGAACAAGGCCTCCTCAGAGTACATCACGACATCCTGCATTAACACCGACTCCCCCCGTTCATTGACCGGGAATTGCAAGCGAGGAACCCGCGTATACCTGACCCCAAGGGAGTCGCTCGCTTCAAGATAAGGCACTGTATTTACTTCCATCGCGCCGCCGCTCATGAGCCCCGGGCGCGCGTCCAAGCCGCGTCCGTCGATCTCGCGGTAATTCTGCGACAAGCGACTCCAAGTTTCAGGAATCCAACAGGCAACGGGGCCTTTGAAATTTTCGGCATTTAAGAACAGCGTCCAACTGCGCTCGCCTGTAGACACGCCGTCCTTTTGCTTGGCTTTGGTCAAGGGAAGAGCCATCCACGCATTGCCTAGAAGCTCCCCAGCAGCGCCCGCCTTAAAGGTCAGGCCATCAGGAGGCAGGAGCAACCGATTGCTGAGCTGCGCGATTCCCATCTCCTTCGCAGCCAGCGGTGTGGTGCGGCCAAACCCCCATCCCGGCGAGGAAATCTCATGATTGTAACCATTTGGAGTCCCGTTGATGCGGTACTTGGGTGCTCCTGCTCCAAACTGCGTGCTCACCCAAAACCCCAACCCGCCCTCGATGGTTTGAAAAACATCCCGGTAATACGGGCCGCGCTCAGGCCACCGATCCCGCGCGACGGTTCCAGGAGGGCAGAGAGGTTGTTTGAAATCCGAATTCTCGGGTTTAATCCAGGTCGAGGGGAGCCCGACCTGAAAGCCTGCCAGCGGTTTCTCCAGCAAAGGCCAGGCGGGCACATAAAAACTGACTCCGTAACCATAGCCCGCCGGAACTGCGCCCAAACGCATTGAGATGTATCCTTTTAATCCACCCGATTTTTGGGGAATCCTGACCTTTGCACCGCCGGGAAGATCCCGATAAAACACGTCGGAATTAAACACAAACCCGATGATTTTTCCGTCTTCCTTTTCCAGTCTAAATTCCGTTCCGCCCTTTTTAAAATAAGGGTTGCCTTGGTCCGTGTTTAGAACGCCCTTTTCCCAATCCGGAATCAGATTCCAGCGAACGCCCGCCTTGTTTTTCCATTCCAACAGCGCTTCATCGCTATCCGTTTTTATGGAAATGGATCCCTCATGCCACGCGTTTTCTGCCGGAAGACGCCGGTAAGAACCTATCACAGAATCTGCATTTTCTACGCAAAGCGCGGCGCTGTTCAGGCAAACGATGAAACTGAAAACCGCGCATCGTTTCATGCGCGATACGAAGGGGGGATTCATAAACATACAAAGCGGGGTTAAAAGGGAGTAAATGCTGATGATAAAATTTCAGGTGCCTCATTCGGGAGACTTTGCGGCACTCAAATGACTGACATCGTAAAGTCGCGTCGTATCCTCCTGAGCCTCTGCCAAGAGAAGATTTCCCTTGGGGCTAAAGGCCAATGCCACAGGAGCGCCGGCAAGACCGATGAAGTGATCCAAGAGTTTCTTGTTTTTGTAATTCCACAATTTGACCGAACCATCCGAGGAAGCGCTGGCAAGGATCGGAAGCGACGGATGAAAAGCAAGGGCTCCAATCTCGTCATCGTGGGCACGAAACGCACCCTGAGCCTCCAATGTTTCAGGGTTGAAAAAATAAATACTCCGGTCGACCCCCGCCACCGCGAAGAGGCTATGGTCAGGGGAGCGTGCAAGAGCCTGAACTTTAAACCGAACCGAAACAGACTTTAATATAGCACCGGTGGTTCCGTCCAATTGCTGCACCAGATACTCAACGAAATCGCGCTTCTCCAGATTTGCCTGTGAGGCGATGAGTTGATCGCCCGGACCTGCGAAAATCGCTTTTTGAAATTTGCCGGGCATCTGCAGCCGCAATTCCCCGGAGGGTACGGCAAGCGTCTGGATCGAACCCCCAGTCAACGTTGCCGCAAGAGTGTTCCCTTGATCGTTGAAGCACAAATCTGACAGAGCGCTGGGAATGGGTTTTGAAAAATGAGTCTTAACGGCTCCTGCATCCAGCGATAAGAGGCGAATCTGAATGGGAGCCTCGACGCCGCTGATGGCAAACAATCCACTTTTTTGGTGGACCGCGCAAAACCGTTCCTTCCAGTCGGGGATATTCTTGATTTTGCTGAGCTGCATCTGCTGACCGAGCTCGTAAAGCGTCAGCCCCCACCCCTGGCGGCCGAGAAGGATTGTTTCGGAAAGAAAATCTCCGGAGTAACCAGTTTCAGAACCATTTTTGAGCCTGGCGAGTTCGCGCCCGGCTGGTATGCGCCACAGCCTGCATGGGTTTTCAAGGGTCACCAAGTATCCACTCAGAGGATCATAGCCCCATTGCACGGGTTCTTTAGGCTCCAGCCCGGCGAACACGGCTCGAAGCGCAAAGGTTCTGGGCGCCCAGAGTTTAAATAACCACCGCGTGTCATAATGCTTTCCCTCGGTGCCCACCGTGAGCAGATGACCGTCCGCGGTCCATGCTAGCGAGATTAATCTTCCGGAATGGAGTTTCGCATTCCGCAAAACAGCCCCGCTCGCAGTGTCAATGATCAAGACTTCGCCTTCCTGCGTGCCAACAGCCACAGATTTGCCGTCAGGGTGCAAGGCCTGACACAAAGCAAATACACGCGACTCGCTGAGTTTCTTCCCACTCGCAGCATCAAAAATCCAGCTATAACGACTTGCCCCTCCGGCGATCACATGCAGTCGGGTCCCGTCCGGATGAAATTGCACCGCATTCAAACCGGGCGAATCAAAATACCAACGGACAAGGCAGGAGGGAACGTCGATTAACTGCAGTCTTCGAACCGGTTTTGCATCACTGGTTGTGACAATCGCAGCCAAAACGGTGCCGTTTTCATTCAGCGCAAGCGGCTCAGCCTGCCCAACGCTGAGGGTCAAAGGCGCTTCGGGAAGGGTCATGCTGCCCTGGGGTTCACCGGTCTTCGTGTTGTAAATCCGGAGTTCCTTTCCCCCGATGAGCACGGCAAAGAGCCGTCCGTCGCCAGAAAACACAAAATTACTCAGACCTTTGGCCGTCTTGAATTTGCGCAACAATTTGCCAGTCCCTGCCTGCACGAATCCAATATCACCGCCCAATGTTGCCAATGCGAACTGCCCCGCCTCGCCCGGCACAGCTCGCACCAGTGTCGGCTTGTCGAGTTCGGAAAACTTGAGCACACCCATGGAACTGTCGCTCTTTGAGGCGAGATACTCCCAGGTTTGGTCGCGCATTTCCTCGGGGCAAAGATGAAGCGCCTTGCTCATTTCCGGGAAATCCCCGGACCGAAAAGAGGCCTCTGCGAGAGCAATTTGCGCTTTTGCAAACGAAGCTTGTGCCTGGCGCTCCGCCTGGACGGCCTTGTCCTTTTCAATCTCCGCAACCTCGGCAGCACGGGTGGCTACGCGTTCTTTCGTCCTCAGACTGAGAACAAACCAGGAGGAGAGTGCAAAAATCGCACAGAGCGCCGTCGCAATGGAAATCGTGATCCCCCTGTTGCGCTTCATGAGCAGGATCAAGTGCCCAAACGCACCCACTTGAAGGGCGGTGGTCGCAAACCCGTTCTGGTACGCCTCAAGGTCCGCCGCAAACTCTTCCGCGCGCGCGTAACGTTTGGAACGCTCGCGCGCCATCGCCTTCAACGTGACACCGCGCAAAGCCTCAGGCACCTCCTCATCCATAACCGCAGGCGTCGCTTCTCCGAGGGAACCCGAACCCCGGCGCTTGCTGAGCATAGAGCTGATCTCGCCCTTCCTCACCTTCGTGAGCACCTCGTTTAAAGTGGTCCCGTCAATCGGCGGACGCAGCGTCAGAATCGCGTACAAAATTCCTCCCAGCGAATAGATGTCAGAACGCACATCCAGTTCAGCCACCATCCCCTCCGCCTGCTCCGGCGACATGTACTGCGGGGTGCCCATCACCTCTCCCTCCATAGTCATCCCGGAATCACGCGTATCTGATGCAACCGACCTCGCCACTCCCTTCAAATCCGCCTCTCCAAGCACCTTCGCAAGCCCCCAATCCATCACCAACACCTCTCCATACTCCCCCACCATGATGTTCTCAGGCTTCAAGTCCCGGTGTAACACACCCTTGCTGTGAGCAAACGCCATCGCATCACACACCTTGCGGAAAACCGTCAGCAGCGCCGCGCGCGGATACTCCCGCGCCACCACTGCATCTCCGTCCCGAATAGCGTCGAGGACCGCCTGCAGCGTGCGCCCCTTCACCAACTTCATCGAGTAAAACGGGCGGCGCTGCGCATCCACTCCGAGGTTGTAAATCGGCACGATGTTCGGGTGCGCCAAATGAGCGAGCACCGCAGCCTCCTTGGAGAAGCGGGGGTCTTCGCCTCCATAGCTCAAGCTACTCACCTTCACCGCCACCTGCCGCTTCAACTGCGGATCCTCTGCGAGGAAAATTTGCCCCATCCCACCGCGCGCGATCTCACGCACAAGCGTATACTTGCCGGCCAGGGGCGCCTCGTTCTCAGATGGTGCAGCCACCGGATTACCTGATCTGCGCGTCTCCATCTCCCGACGAGGCCGCTGCGGTTTCGTGACATCCAAACTCGTGGCACTTTGCCTCACCCCTCGCTGAGGAATCGTCTCCGCAAGCGAAGGGTCTGGCGCCTCCTGCGCTTTCTCCATTTTGGCCTCCACCACCAGCGTCACCTTCCCAAATTGCACTGACGCGGGATACTCGAACTCCACGCGCCCCTCGATAGCGTTCCCGTTCACAAGCGTCCCAAGATCGGTGCCGAGGTCCTCCACCTGCATGCGCTCGCTAGCGAGCCGCACACGCACATGCCGAGGCGCCACACCCTCTGCCACCACACGCAGCACATCCCCCGCCGCCTCCGAGCCAACGACGAACTGCGCCTCCCCAGATTCAAACTGAGTAAGGATACCCGTCGGGTCGTGCAGGGTGAGCGACCATTGCCTCATACACGCCACCCTAAATGCATGATGCCCATAGTCAACCGCAAACCTGCCTTCCTCACGACCTTAGGCCCCGCAGTATCCGAGTCCTTGGATATCCACGCGCACTCGCTCAAGTCTCACCTTCCTTTTCCGGGGCCGAGGATCCCATCCAGCAACCCAACGACAAGCTCCTGAAGGCCACCTTCTCCTTCCCTGAGAACGCCCGCGCCTTCCTATATCTGCTCTTCGAGCACCAAAGCTCCGAGGACCCGCGCATGGCCCTGAGCCTGCTCACCTACATTCTGCGCATCTGGGAACGCTTCGCCCAAGAACATCCCTCGCCCGCGAAACTCCCCGCCATTCTTCCAGTCGCTCTGGCGCAAGGCAAACGCCCCTGGAAAACGTCCACACCTTTGGAGGAACTCATCGGACTGCCCCCCGCGGTCGTGGACATCCTGCGGCCATGGCAACCCAAAAAAGGTCCTTGGGTTGGGGGCCCGAGCCTGGGGGAAGGGTTTTCGATTCCTGAGCCTTGCGCGTGGCGCCGCTCGCGTTGCTGGGTTAGCGAACGCCGATTTTTTTGAAGGCCTCCGAGAATTGCTTTTTGAGTTGTGCTTCGTCGCGGTTTCCGCGGAGCAGGGTTCCTTGTTCGAGCCCATAGGCTTCCGAGCGGGCCTGCGAGGGCGGAGTCATGCCTGAGGGGCAGGAGATTGTGCCGTCTGCATTCCGGCGCACTTCGGGGTTATTTAGAAAAGATACCCAGGCGTCGCGGGCGGCGCGGATTTGATCGAGGTATTGCAGAAACGCGGTTCCGCGACCGTCGCCATCGAGGTGGCAGAAGAAATAAACAAGGAGGCAGGAGGAGAAATACAGGCGGGCCTGGTCCTTGGCTCCGGTGTCGGAGCGCGCATGCCAGTCCTGCAAGGTCATTGCCATCAGTTCGGAAAGAGAGCTGGTCTCAAAAAGCGTGCTGCGCGTGCGGTTTTGGTAGTTTTTGACGTACTCTTTGATGCCGCGTTCGTGAGAGCTACAGGCGAAAGCGCCGCTTTGAAAGGGCAACATGGAGGTGTATTCCGCCGTCCCCTCGATGATCCAAATGGGCAGAAAGGGAAGGAACTCATCCATCATTTGATGAGTCACTTCGTGCACGATGGTTTCGCTGTTGTACTCAGGGTTTTTGAACCACGTTTTGGCGCGTCGCTCTAAGCCGAGGCTTTCGAAGGGAACTTTAAAGATTTTTGATCTTGGAAAATAGGCTCCGCCTGAGTTTTTGAGGCCGCCGTCCTGAAGGTATCCGGCGCGGTCGGCGTAGAGCTGGGCGCGGTAGTAGCCGAAATCGGCGGGAGGCTGCGGTTGGATTCCCCAGGGCAAAACTTGGGTGAGGGTGCGGGTGGCTTCAAAGGTGCGGGCGATTTCCTTAATCACGGAGCCGGCGAGTTTTTCAGAGGCGTTGAATTCAAAACTTTTTGAACGATACAGGTACCCCTTGATGGAAGGACTTTCCGGGACTTGCTGCACGTTGAGGGCGGATTCCTCGGGAATCGCCTTTTCGGGCCAGATTCTTTTTTGTGCGGGTGCAAGGAGGGGCTGTTTGTTCGGCGCGTTTTGTGGCGGCGCCGCGGCGGGAGCGCCCGCCTTTGCCTTGGTTTGCACAAAAGCCTGGTCCTCCGCACCGAGTGACTTGAGTGGAAGGACGGTTGTTTTTCCATCCGGCATTCGGAGGGCGACACGGGTGCTGTCCGCATTGATGTAGGTGGCTTGGAAGAGGCGTCCGTCGCTGGTGGTCCAGGTGCGTAATGGTCCGTTTGGTGCCGGGGCGGCGCCCTGCTGTGCCTGAGCGAGCCGCGGTCCGGGAGGGAGGAGAAGACTGGCGCCGAGGCATGCCCACAGGGTGAAGCGGCTTAGTTTTTGGTTGGGCATCGGATTTTTTAGGGGATAAGGGGGGACGGAGCGCCTTTTTTAAGCCGGACTTCTGGCTTTCTTGAAAGCTTCAGGGTTCGGAGATAAATATATTAGACAGTTCTTCTCAGCCACGGCTTTTTAGAGTGCAAGCGATGGACTCCGCGATTTTGGAAGTCTGTCGCCCGGAAACATTTTTTCATGAAAACCACCCCGTACGAATTTCTCAAAACCCTGCTTGAAACCCCCTCGCCCTCTGGCTTTGAAACCCGGGGTCAGAAGGTATGGGTCGACTATGTGAGCCAGTTTGCGGACAGCGTGGAGACGGATGCTTACGGGAACGCCTTTGCCACACTCAATCCTGAGGGGGACCCTACGATTCTTTTCAGCGGGCATGTGGATGAACTGGGGCTGATGGTTTCGTTTATTTCGGAGGAGGGTTTTCTTTACTTCAAGGGAATTGGCGGTGTGGACCGGACTTTGATCCGGGGCCAGCGCGTGACAGTCCACGGGGCCGACGGGCCGGTGCCGGGGGTCACCGGGTTGCTTGCGATTCATCTGCAGGAACCTGATGACAGGAACAAGGTGCCGGAAATGCACTTAATGTATGTCGACCTGGGCGTGGGCTCGCGGGAAGAGGCGGAAAAACTGGTGAGAATCGGCGATCCGGTGACCTACTCGGCGGGGTTCCAAGAGCTGGCGGGTGGGAAGTTTGCCGCGCGGGGGTGCGACAACCGGATCGGTGCTTGGGCCGCGGCAGAGGGGTTGCGTCTTGCCTCGCGCAAAGCAAAGAAGCTCAAATGCCGGATCGTGGCGGTGTCGACGATCCAAGAGGAAAACGGTCTCTACGGCGCCGCGATGGCAGGATACCGGGTGCATCCGGATGTGGCGCTTGTCGTGGACGTCACGCATGCGACAGACATTCCGAACTGTTCAAAACCCAAGCACGGGGATGTGGCCATGGGGAAGGGTCCCGTGCTGAGCCTTGGAAGCGTTAACCACCCCGTGGTCAACTCCCGGTTGCGCGAGGTGGGTAAGAAGGAGGGCATTCCCCTCCAGTCGGAAGCTAATCCGCGTTGGAGCGGGACGGACGCCGATGAGATCTTCAAACAGAAGGGGGGGATTCCCACTGTTTCCCTCGGGGTCCCCAACCGCTATATGCATTCCCCTGTGGAAATGATTCAGTTCTCGGATCTCGAGCAGACGGCTGAACTTCTGGCCGCCTTCGCTCTGAACGTAAAGGCTGGGGAACGCTTTGGCGTGAAAATCTAGTGGCCGCGCTTGAAGGGCGCGGCGCAGTCCCCGGTCTGTAGCGCTCTTGGAAAACTTGCACCCCGCTCCGCTGGCTCTGTACGGAGAAAGGATGGGCCCGCAGCTTTAAGGAAAGCTTTAGAAGCCGCTTCTTTTTGGGGCTTGGATGATCACTTTTTGGGTCAAATCCAAGTCGTTTGGTGGGTGGCTCTGGGTCTGCACTGAGCCAAGATAGGCCTCCGTCAGGCTCATCGCATCCGTGCGGGACATAGCGTCTGCGGCGTTGATGAGTTGCAGGCGTTCGTTGTAATCGCGGAAATCGAGGCGGATTTTTCCGACGTTGAGCAACTGGGTGACCACGCCAAGAGTGTGGGCGCTGGAGCAGCCCAGCTTGAAAAGGTATTCGTCAATTTTCTCGGAGAGAAAGAGCGCGGAATCGGTGATCTCGCCGGAGGATCCTTGGAGCGTGCTTGTTTTGGTCTGCCTGATTTTTATTTCAGACATTTGCTTATTGGCCATGCATTATCCAATAATATCTCGCAGTCTGGGAGGCAAGGATAAATGGAGCTAATTCATTATTCTTAAAGGTTTTAAATCTGGGCTGGAGGTGTTTTTTTGGTGGATGTTTCGAAGAAAATCGTCTAAGTGAAGATTTTCTGATGTCTTCCAAAATCCCCAGAGTCCCTAGTCCCACCGATTCCGTTCCAGAGCCGCTTGAGGTGCTGGATGCAGCTGCGGCCGAGTTTGAAATACCGATGGCGGCGCTTCTGGAAGGTTTGCTTGCGGTGCTTTCAGGGGAAGCCGAGGTCGAGGAGGAGCCGGAGGGGACTTAGTCTCCCGGGGGGCTAGCGGCTGGGGTTAACGATTTTTCTCCGTGTAGCTCTGGTTGATGGAGTTTGAACTCCAACCGGTCAGGCCGATTTCAAAATGGGAGTCTAGGACGGTGTCCACGGGGGGGCCTTCGCTGATGTAGGTCGAGGAGCCCAGTTTTTGTTTGCCGGAGGGGTCGGTGACAATGTTGTAGCGGGCGAGGGTGGCGTCGTCTACGGGGACGGAGAAGTAGGGTTTGAGTTGCGCCATGGAAATGGGGGGCTGGGCGTTGTTGTCGTTATAGAAGCCAGCCAGGGCGGTTGTGAGAAGGGGGGCGAAGCGGGCCTTTGCTTGTTGGCGCACGTCGGCGAGTGCCTTGCGTACGCCCTCGGGAGAGTCCAGGTTTGCGGCTTTGGCCAGATGCAGCCAGTCTCCTTCGTCGAGATATTGGAGTTCGGGGATTTCCTTGTCCGGCATGGTTTGAAACTGCTGGTTCAAGTCCCCGGCGCGCGAGGCCAGGGCTGAGACTGCCTTTGCAAAAGGGGTCTCGCCATCGGAGGACGCTGTTTTTTCAGAGGTTCCGGTGCGGGAGCTGTATTGTTTGGAGGTCGCGCCTTGCGGGGCGGGGATCTGCGCTGCAAGCGCTTGTTGCGCAGCGGGGTTTTGCGCTTGAAGCGCAGTGAGTTTGAGTTCTAGGTTGCGCCGTTCTTGGACGAGTTCCTCGACGCGCGTCAGGAGGGTGCTTTTTTCAGTCTCAAGAGACTCGACCTTGAGATGGTAGGAGGACAGGGATTCGGGCGGATCCGAGTGGCTGACAAGCACAGCGATGACCGTCGCGGTGATGGCGAGCAGAGGGAACCAGATTTTCTGAGGGATGCTCATGGTGTGGCTCAAACCGGGATAATCGATTCGGTTTTGTATAGTAGCCAGGCTCTGGGTAAAATCAAAGCTTGGAGAAGGAGTTGGAGCGCGATGCGTTGGCTGGAACCCTGAAGGCGCCGCTCAGTCAGGTCTCCTGTGGACCCGCGTGGCCCGCGCGGGAGGCTTTGGAACGCCTCGGTGGGGGAAAACGATTGTGCTGTTGGAAGGGCGGCTTGAAATTGTCCAACTGTCTGTTGTCAGCTGGGATTGTAATTAGTTACCTGAGCGGATCGGTCGGCTGCGGCTTGAAATTGTCCAACTGCCTGTGCTCAGACTGGGCAAGGTTCCTAATTCGACCCAGCCCTGGGCGGCGCTTTCGCGGTTTGATCCTGGGTCAAGCGAAGCGCCAACCAGGGTGTGTCGACTGCCGGAGAGAATATAAGCCCCGGCCCACAGTCCGGAGTTGCGGTCGAGGCGAAGAGTCAGAGCCGGGGATGGCGTCGTGCCATCGGAGGCGAACTCTGCGATGGTTTTTGTAACCCCTGTGCTGGAGACGGAGACGGTCCAGCGGTAGGTCAGGGCTGGGCCTGTGGTTTGCGGATTGAGGACACTCAAGTGAAGGAGTGTGAGGGGTGCGGGGAAGAAGGCGGGGAGAGCGGTAAAAGTGTTGCCGCTCCAGCGGGAAGAGCCGGTTTGTGGGAAGGCGGCATGTTTTACCCCCGTCCAGTTGGTGGCGGCTGCAAAGGCTTCGACTTTGTAGACGGGGGTCAGAACGTTTGAGAGTGTTTCCCGGGTGAGGTAGCTGGCCTGTTTTTCGAGTGCGTTTTGTTCGAAGGCGGCGGCCCAGAGCGATCCGCTGGCGAGGGTGAAATTTAGGACGCCGAGCAGACTGTTGGAGTGATGAAGTTTGGAGGATGTTGCGAGGCGGCCTTCATAAAATTGGGCGGCGAGTGTGGATGGGTCGTTCGTGTTCAAGCCGGCGCTGCCCGTGCCTGCGTAGCCCTTGAAGCGGCTGTTCCAAAGAACTTTGCCAGTACTCAGAACCTGGGTCTGGACGTAGGCCAGGGGTTCGGCGTCCTGCGCGGAGTTTGTGGCATCTGCGACGAGCAGGTACTTGCCGGCCAGGGCAGTCAGCATGCCGGTGAGGCGGGGGGTGGTTTTGGAGACGTCACGTGCCGAACTCACGCAGGTTCCGCCGGCCAGGGAAATGGCGTCTGAAAGTCTTGCATTGAGGGTGGGGGTGGGAGCGCTCAAGTCGAACTCAAGGGTCAAATTTTGATGCGTTGCCTGTGCGGTCGTGCCGAGTTTTGGCGTGAATTGGAAGGTCGAGGGGAGCCCGGGTTTTGGCACGAATTTGCCCGCGAATGAGCGGGCAATTGGGGTGTAGACACGTTCCCCTGAGGTTCCGTTTTGGAGAGGGGGCGCCTCGTTGTAGAGAAGGCGTCCGGAGACGGATCCCGTCTGGGTGACGGCAAGGGTGAGCAGTCCCCGGTAGGAGGCGTTGTCGTTAAGCGCGGCGAGAGCTGGGGCATCGGAAGCCAGCAGGGTTTCGTAGTTGCCAGCGGTGGGGCCCCATGTTTTGAAGACGACCACGAACGGGGCCGTGTCTGCCGTAGTTTTCACACCGGTTGTGAAGGTTCTCACGAAGCGCACGAAGTAGGAGCCGGCGGTGGAGATGGATTTGAGCGGGACTGGGGCGGCACTGGTGGAGAGGGTGCCGGTGATGGTTGTTGAGAGGGATCCTGAGTAGAGGGTGTAGGTGGTTCGCAGGACATCGTCCTCGGGCTTGAGCGTGATCCCAAGAGTCGCCTCGCTGCCCTTAACCAGGGAGACTTCCTGTGCCGGCCCGCTGAAGACCAGGGAGGGGTCGGTCACAATGGTTGTTATGTTTACTGTGAGCGGAACGCTGTTGCTGAGCAGAGGGGTTGCGTTGGCAGAATCGGTGATAAGTACGCTGTAAAATCCAGCTTGGGAGGTGGTTGTGCTTCTAATGGTGAGCGTGGGGGCCGTTTCTCCTGAGATGTTTTCGCCGTTCCTTTTCCATTGGTACGACAACGTGCCGCTTCCGACAGCGGCAACGGTGAAGGTGGCGTTGCGCCCCTCGTTGACGGTGAGGGCTAAGGGTTGCGCGAGGATTTCGAGGCCTTGTCCGCCGGTGCTGATCGTGTCGCTTTGCCAGATTTGTCCGCCGCCGCCAACGATGAGGAATCGGTTTTTGAAAAAGGTTGCTGCGTTTTCACTCACGACGCCGGCGGGGGCGGCTGACTGTGCCCAGAGGGCGCCATCGGTGGAAATTGCGTGGACCTTGGTCGAGCCGTCTTCCTGGTCTATGCCGGCGGCAAAGTAGACGCCGTTTCCGTACGCGAGCGCGAGCGCCTGTTCGGTGGTGGAATTTGTGGTTTGAAAGGAGGCTCCTTGGTCTATGGAAATATGTATTTCCGAGCCGCGGCCGCTTGTGACGAGCCGATCATTAAGAAGGGAAATGCGGTCTAGATAAAACCCTGAGCCAACGGCGGCGGTAGAGGTCACGTTCGTTAAATCGCTCCCATTTAGAGTCGAGTAAACCCGACCCGTGCCGCTTGAAATCGTCCCAGACATGGGGTGGGTGGTGAGGATGAATGTGCCCCCTGCGTAGGCGAGGCCGGAGACGGTGCGAGTGCTTTCAAGGGTTCCAATACCGACGGTGGACCAACTTGTTCCGGCGTTGACGGAGCGGAGCAGCCTGCCGCCATCGCCCCCTGCCAGGATTGTGCCCCCGGAACTGGCAACCGAGCGGAAAGGGTATTGCGAGGACGAAGGGGTGGAGGTGTATCTATTGATCCAAGCCAGTCCATCTTTTGAAGTAAAAATGGAGCTGACCCAGTTTGTGGTGTAATCTAATCCGACGGTGATGAATTGCTCTCCGTCCCAGGAGATGGCGTTGAGGTACAAGTTTGGCGATGAAGAGATGGTTCCGCTCGTCCAGATTGTGCCATCTGTTGAAGTCGCGACTTTGCCTTTATCGCCTACGGCAACCACCAGAGAGCCGCTGGAGGCAACGCCATTGAGCGTTACCGTTCCGCTTGCGGTTGATATTCCTCCTGAGACTTTTGTGAAAGTTTGCGCGCTGTCGCTTAATTGCACCGTTGTGGTGCGGGAGACGCTGCCTCCTTTGCCGTCGTTGACGGTGAGCTTTACGGTTTTTGGGCCTCCATCTGGCCAGGTGTTTGTGAATATGGGGGACGTGTTGGCAGTGGTTCCATCGCCCGCGTCCCAGAGGTAGGTCAACGTATCTCCCTCCTCGTCGGAGGCAGTGACTGCGAAAGAGATTGGGCTGCGTGCGTTGAGTGTCGTTTGTGACGCAATAGAGCTGACATTGGGGCTGTGGTTGCCCGCTTGAAGCGAACCGCTCTGCCAGATCGCCCCAAATGCCCCAACGCTCACGAGGCGGTTGTTGAAAAGGACGCCGTCTTTCTGCGCTTCCATGCCTGCCTGCGGCGTGCTCTGCACCCAAGATAGTCCGTCGGCGGAGTACAAGTTTATGGGTGACTCAGTCACGGTGCCGCCCTGGATGCGGGAGACGCCGCTCGCGAAAAATAGACCCGAGCCGTAGCAGAGGACGAAGGCCTCCTCTGAGCCGGCGAGTGAGCTTGAGAACGTTTGGGCCCCGTCGGTGGAGGTTTTGAGTTTTGAAAACCAGCCGCTGGTGACAAATTTTCCATTGAGCCACGCGATTTTTTCAAGGTCCTCTCCCGTGGACAGTCCAGCGCCCGGAGTCCGCTCTATCCATGTCTGACCTGCATCGCTGGAGGTGCAGAGGACGCCGCCTCCCGAGCTTAGGGCGGCGGTGCGCGCGGTGAGCGCGAACGTGCCAGCTCCGAAGGCCACGCCGCGGCAGGACATTGCGCCTGAGGTCACGGATGGAATTCCGACGACAGGCGTCCAACTCCCTCCGTTGGTGGAGCGCAGAACCGTTCCCCTGTCCCCGGCGGCGAGGACGACTCCGGCTCCCGAGGCGACGGCCCTGAGGGCTGTGTCGTCGGTGCCTGTGGAAAAGCTGCGGGTCCAATTCAAGCCGGTTTCGGAGGTGTAAATGACGCCGAATTGTACATGGTTGTCGATTTTATCGAGAGTGACATAGGAGTCCTCTCCCACCGCCACAAAGCGCGAGCCGTCCCACGTGATTGAATGCAGTCGGAGATTCAGCGTAGATTCTGGGATCGGTCGGTCCGTCCATTGGAGACCATCGGGAGAGGATCGGATTACGGCGCCGGTGCCGGAGGCGGTTCCTACGGCGACCAGCAGGGTGGGGCTTGCGGCGATGGCGTTAAGGTCTCCAAGGGTGGGGTCCGCTCGAATGCTGGGCGCAAAGGTTTGCGCAGGGTCATACACGGTGATTTGCCTCGTTTGAGAGACGGAGCCGCCTTTCATGTCGCTTACCGTGACCTTGAGTGAATAACTGCCGCCGGTGGTCCAGGCATGGGAGAATTTGGCGGCGCTTTCGCCGGTACCGCCTGTGACGGTGCCATCTCCCGCGTCCCAAAAATAGGCGAGCGTGTTGCCCTTTGCATTCGTTGCTGGAGCGGTAAACGTGGACGCGGTTCGCGCGGTTTCGATAAGGGTGCCCCCGCTGATTTCAGAAAGCGTGGTGGAGGAAGCGCTGGTGAGCGTGCCGATGTTGATGCAGACGTCCAGATATTGGTTGCTACCGCTCCCCCCTCGGCTGGTCGGTGTGATGTGGACGCGGGCCGAGATATCTGAGTAAGTGCGGCCGATGTCCAAGGCGGCGTCGGCTTTCCCGACGGCACTGTTGCCGGAGGTGAGGGGGGTGGTGTCCAGGAGGCAGGACTTGTCTCCAGAATTATCGGCCGGGGGCCGCTGCCAGAGCAGGTACGCGCTTTTTGAGAGGCGCTGATTTTCGGCGTAGGTGGGTCGGTAGCCAATCCAGTAGTACTCGTCCGTCGAGGATTCGGGGGTCTCTTGCTTCGTGCCAGCCTTCGTGATGCGCACTCCTCGAACCAGGCCGGTAGTGGGGGAGGTAGCGGGATCGTCGAACTGGAAGATTCGGTATGTTTTGGATCCACCGGTTGTGGCGTCCTGCCATTGTGAATCTTCCAGCCAGCCGAGTTTCTGCTTGGCCTGCGGGTGGAAGTGTCCTCTGGGCAGCGCACCTGCACCCATCACGTCGTAGGGGTCGCCATATTCTTTTTCTTCGCCGTTAGCGCCGACCACCGAGCCGTCGTTGGTTTGCCAAAAGTTGGAGTGGCCTAGGCCGTAAATATGGCCCATTTCGTGGACGTAAACTTTGGGATCGTTGCTGCCTTGCATCCAAAGATCTCGACCGCCAACGCTGGCCAAGCCCGCCAGTTTGACCCCGTTTCCGTAGCACCCGATGTCGACAAAGGTGACGCCGACGATGTCGTAGGCTCCCAGGCTACCTCCCGTGATTTCTCCGGCTGTCAGTGTGCCGATATCGATGGAGGAATCGCCGCGGGCATTTTTTTCGAGCCGGAACTTTCCCCGTGCATCGTTCATGAGGCGCGCCATATTGCTGGTGTAGGTGCCGGAAGCAACCGGATCCGACGGGAGTGCGCCTGCGTAGTCGCTGACGGTCCCGGGCAGTTGATACACGCCGGCGCTGACTGTGGCGGTTACGGAAGTCTTCCCGTACGAAAACTTGTAGATTGCCGCGGCGGCTGACGAGCTGGAGGAAGACCCGTTGATGACGGTTTCAGCGCTGGCCTTTTCCACCAGCGAGGTGTTATTCGCGTCGGAAATGACAGCCCTGATCAGGAACAACTTTTTTTCGGTCGAGGTCCAGTCCTTGGCTGCGGCCTCCGCCTGCGTTTCGGCGGCTGCAAAGTTAAATGCGTTGGTGTTGCTGTTGGCTGCGTCGGCGCTGTAGGGGAGCGAGAAAATCGCGTGCGAGCCCGCGCGAGGGCCGGGTTTTGCATCCAGCTTTGCGAGTGCGGCGTCGAAGGTGGAGAGTTCTTTAAGGCTCGCGAAGCTGAAGCATTTGCCTCCTGCCAGGGCCGTAACCAGATTGCCTGCAATAGGTTCACCCGTCACGAAGCTTCGGGATTGGTCGGGTTGGCCAGAGGGAAAAGCGGTCCTGGCGATGGCGGCCTCCGCTGCGCTCAGGGGGCGCAAGACGCCATCCCAAAGAGCGGCGACGCCGTCCAAAGCGACGCCCTGCACAGGCAGCCTGTCCTTGGAGTTCACCGCTGTCTTGCCGCCGTAGACAAAGGCCTTCACCTGATCTCCGTTTGCAAAACGGACTTCAATGAGGGGCGGCCGAACGGAGGGGGCGGCCGTGCTTTCCGAACTGGGGCCGGGGCAGACGGGGAAAAGGGTGTATTGGGCTACTTCGCTAAATGGCCGTTCCACCACCGCCTTGAGGGCGGCCGGGAGCGCCTGCCATTCGTCCAAAGGGAGGGACTGTTGGAGGGCCGCTTTGGGGCGGGTCTGAATGAGTGTCGCCATCACGCCGCGCCGGGCCTCGGCTAGCGTGATTCCCTCGTGAAGGGTCGCCTGCTGCTGGTCGGGCGTGGACTGCAGGTAGCTTTGAAGCCAGATACGGAAGGCGGCCACTTGGGGCGCCTCGGCTGCAGAGGCTGCCGGATGGGAGCCCGCCATGTGGACTGGCGAAGGGCTTTGTGGGGAGGGAGCTTCAGGGGCGGGTTCTGCGACTTGGGGCGTCGCGGTGGTGTCCACCGAGGTCTGAGGGTCAGGGGCGCTGCGCGTTGGGGCAGGGGAGTCAAAAAACCCCGCCACGTATAGGGAAAGAAGAAGGGCGAGGGTCGCGCAGCTCACCGCGATCGACCGACGACGGAACTGAAAAGAGAATAGGTTCACGGTGAAGCGGGTTTAGCGGAGAGCCGCTTCAGTCATACACCCACGACGAACCCGTGGCATTACGTTATCTAGCGAAACGCAGGAATTTGCTTCGCCACCATAATCATGCGGCGGCGTGGCGCCGTCTTACTTGGTGCCCGCCGCCGGTGATTGTGCCTGTTTCGCCTACTTCGAGTGGCTCTTGGCGTAGTGCTCCTTGAGGAGGTCCATGCCGAAGTCACGCTCCCGATCGCGCCAGACGGCATGCGGATGGTTGGCGCCGTTTTGGGTGTTGTCGTATTCGACCACAAATGTTTTTCCCTGCACTCTGTAATAATGGCCCATGCCCGGCTCGATTCCTCCTGCCCAGGCGAACCGGACGCTGTCCCAGCCCGCGTTTTTAATGCGGTCCCATTCGCTGGTTTCCACCTCTGCGCGGTGCGTACCCAAGTATTCCCTCACGATCTGTTCGACGAGTTTTTGCTGGGCGGGTTGCAGTGCTGCGACGGGCACGCCTTCGGGATGGGTGAGTTCTTCGCGTTTTGGGTCATTGAGGATGTCCTTGGGGGCTTCCTCCGAGACGATGGCCTGTTTGCGCTGTTCGGCGTTGAGGGAACGCACGAGTTCTCGCCCGAGGTCCTCTTCTTTGCCCAGCAAACGGAGTCCGGCGCGGGGCCCCTGGCGCACCTCGCCGGGGTTGGTTCCGAAAAAAGAGGGGGTGGAAGCGGTTCCGTGGCCTGAGCAGGTGAAGTTCAGCGACAAATGGTGCCCCTCAAGGCGCCAGCCCCAAGGCTTGAGGGCTTCCGGGGTTCCGAAAATGGAGAAAAAGTACATTTCGGGGTCGCGGACGGCCTTGCCCTGCTGGCCCTTTTCAAGCTCTGCGAGGATAGCCTCCAGGCTCATGACGCTGAGCGCCTTGCTGTAGCCCTGGGAGCTCAACCCGGTAGACAGCAACGCTTGGGCAACGAGCCGCTGTTCGGGACTCATTTCCTTGAGGGTCAGCCCCAGGCGGGTGCGAGGGATGAAATGCCAGTTTTTGCGTTCAGCTTCCTCCAGTTTGAAGCAGGCCTTGGCGGTTTGCTCGGGGGCGAGCGTCGCGAGAAAGCGCTGCGCGGCCACGGTCATTTCAGCCTCCACGTCGTGGGCGCCGGCCTTGGGGGAGGCGCTGGCGAAAAGGGCGAGAACGGCGGTAGAGGGTAAGATCCAGCGGGGGGTATTCATAAAAAGGAGGATTGGTAGAGAGCTGATCCGCGGTGGGGCGGAAACTTTGGGGTAATCTTTGCAGGAGGGGATGCCGGTCGTCCAGAAGACGCCTGCTCGGGATCAGGAATGCTGCGGGGCGCGCACCGTGGCGTCCTCGAGTTCTCTGGCCCGAGTTTCGACGATGCGGTTGCCGATTTCGCTCACCATCTGTTCTAGGAGCAGGCGTAAATGGCTGCCCGAACGAAAGTCCGCCGGGGCGATATGCCGCACGCGGTCTGCATGGGTGGAGAGCTGATAGCACTTTCTGAAGGAGGCGCGGCTGGCGTCCTCAGGATTGTATACCGCGATGGCGTGGCCCCCGTTCTGCCGCACAACGGTGAAGCAGGGGACGTCGGTGGGGCCGTCCCCGATGTAGATCATATTGTGGAAAGGAACAGGGCGGATTCCCGCGGGCATGTGATCATTCACATCCTGCGACATGGAGAGCAGTCCCTTGTTGATGCGGAACAGGTACTGGGTTTTTTGGGTGTGGGAAATGACCCGTTTGGGAAAGGTGATGCAACCACTGGCATCTTCGGCGTATTCGCAGCCGAAAATCCCCTGGACGTAGGGGGCGAGGCGGCTGCCTTCGATGAGGATTTTGAGTCCGCTGGAAATGATGTAGTGCTGGACCTTGATTCCGTGGGTTTCGTGCAACTGGGAGAGGAGTCCTTTGTCGAACTCCTCGAACATTTGTGGCAGGCCGGGGTAAAATCTGAGGCTACCGCCGAGTTCTTTGAGGCGGGCGTTGGTGGGGCGGTCCATGCCGAGGCAGTCCAGAAGGACCTTCATGTAGGCCAGTTCGTTGTCGAAGCCCTGTTCGCGGACCAGGTCCTGCGCCTTTTTCCAGAACGCCCTGGAATCAATGCCAAAAGCGGGAAACAGGACCTCCTCCTGCATGTAGTTCGGACTGAGCGTCTGGTCGTAGTCGTAGACGATGGCGATGACGTTTTGCTGTGCGGACATATGGAGTTGGGGCTAGGGGAGTTGGGAAGAAGGGAGGGATTTTTGATTATAGCAGTTCGGCCAGGGCGGGAGAAAGCTCTGGAAATTGGAAGGGAAAGCCGTGGGAGCAAGCTACACTAGGAAGCACGCGTTTGCTGTCCAAGAGTTCGTGGGAAAATTCGCCTAGCCAGCGTAGAGCGAAGGCTGGCATGGCGAAAAACGCTGGCCTGCGGACCTGCGTGGCTAGCGCTTTGGTGAAATCGACGTTGCGTACTGGCCAGGGAGCGGTGCCGTTCATGGGTCCTGAGAGGGACTGGTTTTCAACGCAAAACAGAAAAAGGCGGCAAAGGTCGTCAAGGTGTATCCAAGACATCCATTGGCTGCCCGAGCCGAGTTTGCCTCCCAGACCAAGACGGAAAATGCGCGCCATCAGGGGCAGCGCTCCCCCCTCGCGAGCGAGCACGAGGCCGGTGCGCAAGAGGACGATGCGTCCGGCCTTTGAGGCCAGGGCTTCGGCCTCCCAATCGCGGCTGGTTTGGGCAAGGAAACCGCTTCCTCCAGGGGTGGATTCCAAGATCTCAGAGTCGCCGCCTTCTCCATAAAATCCTATGGCAGAACCGCTCACAAGAACTTCTGGGGGGTGCGGCATGGTGGCGATGGACTCGGCGATGCGGCGGGTCCCGAGGATTCGGCTTTGGGCGATGCGTTGCTTTTTGGCGGACGTCCAGAGGCCCAGGACACTTTCGCCTGCGAGATGGACCAGGGCTTCGCAGGACTCCAGATTGGGGGGGGCGTCTTGGGAAAAGAGCCGCATGGTGCACCCTGGAATGCGGCGCTCGGGAGTGCGCGAGAAGGCGAGGACTTCGTGGCCCCTGCGAAGCGCGAGGTCAGAGAGCCGCCGGCCGATGAGGCCGCTAGCTCCGGTAATGCCGATGTTCATGGGAGGAAGCCTACGCTGGGAGGCCATGGGAGGCAATGGGAGGCAATGGGAGGCAATGGGAGGCAATGTATTCGGCGCTGCGCGTTGACGTCTAGGACTGGGAGAATATCGCGTTTCGATTAGATCACTGGTTGAACACGCTT